>NZ_JCAJZW010000016.1:0-150219 GCF_059510455.1 Streptomyces sp. NTD91 | reverse complement strand
GGGCGCGGACGTCCCCGGCCTGGACGCCTCCACCAAGGCCCTGGTCGCCAGGTACCGGCAGCTGCGCGGGCGGAGCTGATCCGGCGTGAGCCGCCGCGGCAGCGCTTTCCGGGTGTCCTCCGTGCTGATCCCTTAGGGTTGGGCGACTTCAGGGGAGGAAGGGCGCATGGTGCACAGAGGGTTCGCCGCGGCGGTCGCGACGGCCGTGGTGGGGGTCTCGGCGGTGGGCTGCGGCGGCAGAGACCGGCCGGCGGAGGGAAAGAACGGTCTTCCCGCAAGGACCGCGCCCGCCTACAAGACGCTGTCGGACGTGCCGGAGCGGCTGGGCAGCGACGGTACGACCATCACGGTCGGCGACCCGGCCGCCCCCGTCACCGTGCACCTCTACGAGGACCCGCGGTGTCCGGTGTGCAAGCGGTTCGAGACCACCGGCGGTGCCCCGCGACTGCGTGCGGCGACCATCCGGCGGGAGACGAAGACCCTGTACACCCTGGCCTCCTTCCTGGACGGCCGGCTCGGCGGCAACGGGTCGAGGAAGGCGGTCAACGCCCTGCGGGCCGCGCTGGACAAGGGCAGGTTCGCCGAATACCACGACGTGCTGTACGCCCACCAGCCCGAGGAGAGCGTCGACGGGTTCACCGACGCCTGCCTGCTGAAGCTGGCCACCCGCGTCCCCGGGCTGCGCGGGCCGGACTTCGACTCGGCGGTGAAGACCATGAAGTACCGCTCGTTCGTGGACCGGGCCGAGGAGGTGTACGAGAAGGCGGGCGGAGCGCAGGACCCCCGGGGCCCCGGCACCCCCACCGCCGAGATCGACGACGTGCGCATCCCGGCCGAGTACAACGCCGTGCTGTTCGACGGCGACGCCTTCGCCGGTCTCCTCTCGAAGATCCGGGCTCACCCCGAGCAGTGGCGGAAGGCCGCGCCCTGACCGCCGTCAGGCCACCGCGCTCAGGGTGTCCGCGAGGCGTCGGCGCGCCGCGCGGGCCGCGGGCAGGGCGGCGAGTGCCGCCGCCCCGAGCACGGCGGCCGCGCCCAGCACGAGCAGCAGCGTGGGCGACGGGGACTGGGCGATACCGGCCCCGATACCGCTGGAACTGCCCTGGGCGTCGATCAGCCGACGGCCCAGCGGCAGCCCCAGTGCCGTGGCGGCGATCGCAGCGGCCAGGGCCGTACAGCTCGTCGCCGTGACGGTGATCGCGGTGATCTGCCGTGGCGACATGCCGATCGCCTTCAGGGCCAGCACGTCCCGCTCGCCCTCGCGGACGCTGCCGCCGATGGCGGTGAGCAACTCGACCAGCCCGATCAGGGCCAGCACGGCGATCAGTCCGGCGACGACGCCGCGCAGCGGGGACAGTCCGTCGGCCGGGTTCGTCACGGGGTGCACATCGAGGTGGCCCCGGCCGGCCCGGGCCAGCGCGGCGGCCACGCTCCGCGCGTCGGCACCGGGGCGCAGCCGCAGCTCCCAGAAGGCCGGGGTCAGCGCGGGGTCGTTCTCGCGAAGGGTGTCCAGGGAGGTGGTCACCACCCGGCCGGCGTTCTGCGGTTCGATGCTGCGGCCCACGATGTGCAGGATCTGCGGCCGGTCGCCCACCGTCATGCGCACCCAGTCACCGACCCGCGCGTGCAGCAGGTCCAGCAGGCCCTGGCCCGCCACCGCCTCGTCCGGCCCGCGGGCCGGACGGCCCTCGGCGAGGGCGTACGGGTAGGGCTCGGCGCGGGTGCCGACGCCGCGCAGCGCGATGGTGCCGGTCTGGCCCGGGACCAGCGCGGCGACCTCGACCCCGGGATAGGCGGCGGCGACCCGGAAGTCGCCGGTCAGCACGGACCGCACACCGGAGGCGTTCAGGGCGCCGTCCGTGCGGACGGTGAGCGAGGTGGGCAGCCCCATGCGGGCGGGGCTGCTGTGGAAGCGGTCGATCGTGGTCCAGGCGCTGAGCGCCACCACCATCAGCAGCAGCGGCAGCGTCAGCCGGGCCACGGTTGCCAGCGACCGGCCGCGCCCCGCGAACGCCTTGTGGCAGCCGAGGACCAGCGCGGCCGGCAGCCGCAGACCGAGCGCCCGCCGGGCCACACCGGTCAGCCGTCCGCCGGCCGGCGCGGCCCGGCGCGGCACCGGAACCGGCGGCACCCGGCCGGCCCGCCACGCCGCGAGACCTGTGGTCAGACTGATGAACAGCACCGCGCTCACGGGCACCGCGAACAGCGCCACGGTGTGCCCGGGGAGCCCCTGCCACACTCCCACGGCGTCGCCGAGCCGGCCCGGGATCCGGCGGCCGAGGGTCTCGGCGAGCGCGGCCGCGGCGGCCGAGCCGAGCAGCGCGTACGCCAGGTGCTGGAGCAGGAAGATCCGCACGACCTGGCCGGGCGTGAAGCCGATCGCCTTCAGCACCGAGATGTCGCGCAGATGCCCCCGGATGCGGGTGGTGATCGCCCCGTGCACGGCGAATCCGGCGGCGATCAGGGCGCCCAGTCCGAACAGGCCGAGCACCTGGCCCAGCAGCCGGTCGTCGCCCTGGGCCACCGAGCGTGCCTGCTGCCAGGTGGACACCTCCCCGACCGCGCCCGAACCCAGCACCGTGACGGCCCTCTGCACCAGGTAGTCCGTGTCGGCCGGGTCGGCGAGCCGGAGGCCGATCACCTGGCCGCCGGGGGTGCGCACGGCGGACGGCAGCGCCCAGACCAGGCCGGGCTGCTCGCCCGGGCTGTAGTGGGGCTCGGCGCTGTCCGCGATGCCCTCGACGGTCAGGGAGCGGGCCGTACCGGGCAGGGTGAGGGTGTCCCCGGGTTCGGCCAGCAATGCGCGCGCCAGGCTGCTCTCCAGCACCACGCCGTCCGGTTCGGCCGGATCCAGCCAGTGCCCGGAGGTGAGCAGCGGCCGCCCGACGGAGGGCAGCTGCGGGATGCCGCGCAGCTCCACGGAGGCACGGGTGCCGCGTACGGCGACGGTGGCGGACTCGGTGCGGTAGGGGCCGGCCACCGACTCGACCCCGTCCAGCCGGGCCAGCCTGCGGGCGTCGGCGGACGGCACCGTGTGAATCCACACGTGCGCCCCGCGGGCCTGGGTGAAGATCCGCTCCCAGGGGTTGGTGGCGTACCCGAACAGGGCGGTGGCCAGCAGCAGCGAGGCGACGATCCCGGCGGTGGCCAGCACGAGGAACAGCGCCTCGCCCCGATGCGTACGCAGGTCGGAGTGCGCCCATCGCAGGGCGGCCCGCACATCTCCGAGATCCGGCACCGTCAGTCCCTCAGCTCCAGCACGCCCGAGATCCCCGGTTTCCGGGAAGGGGTCGCGCCGTTCAGGGGCGCGTCGTCGGCTATGCGCCCGTCGAAGAAGCTGATCACGCGGTCGGCGGCGCTCGCGAGCCGGGCGTCGTGCGTGACGAGGACGATGCTCTGCCCGCGGCCGTGGAAGCGGGACAGCAGCCGCATCACCTCACGCGTGCCCTTGCTGTCCAGGCTGCCTGCGGGCTCGTCGGCCAGCAGCAGCGGGG
This sequence comes from Streptomyces sp. NTD91, assembly GCF_059510455.1. NCBI lineage: Bacteria > Bacillati > Actinomycetota > Actinomycetes > Kitasatosporales > Streptomycetaceae > Streptomyces > Streptomyces sp. NTD91. The sequence goes on along the minus strand of NZ_JCAJZW010000016.1, from coordinate 146,725 downwards.
GATGGTTGACCAGGGCGCGAGCGAGCGCGACCCGCTGCTGTTCGCCGCCGGACAGCTCGCCCGGCATGCTGCGCTCCTTGCCCGCGAGCCCGAGCTCGGCCAGCAGCTCCTCGCGTTCGGCGCGCGCCTTCTTCGGCGGGACGCCGGCGAGCAGGGCGGGCAGCTCGACGTTGTCGGCGACGGACAGGTTCGACACCAGGTTGAAGAACTGGAACACGATCCCGATGGCCTTGCGGCGCTCCACCGCCCAGCGCGCCTCGCCGAAGGAGTCCGTGCAGCGTCCGTCCAGCCAGATGCTGCCCCGGTCCGGCCGCTGCAGTCCGCCGAGCAGATGCAGCAGCGTGGACTTGCCGGCGCCGGACGGGCCGGTGATCGCGACGAACTCGCCGTGCGTCACGGACAGGTCGACCCCGCGCACGGCGTGCGCGGGCGCGCCCTCGCCGTGGTGGGTCTTCACCAGGCCCTCGGCCCGAAGCACCGGAACAGTGTCCTCGCTCATTCCAGTTCCTCCTGGCACCGCTCCAGCCAGTCGAGGTCGGCCTGCAGATGCAGCATCGCGCCCTCGATGAGCAGGTGGGCGATGCGGTTGTCCCGGTTCTCGGCCGCGGCCAGTTTCGACAGATTGCGCATGGTGTTGAGGTACTGGCGCCGCTGCTTGTTGATGAGGGCGATCTGGTCGGTGAGACCGGTCTGCGGGGCGAGGGCGAGCTTCATGAAGAACTCGTCCCGTACCCGCGGCTCGTCCTCGGTCTCCTCGAACCAGGCGTGCAGCGCCTCCCGCCCGGCGTCGGTGAGGTGGTAGACCTTCTTGTTGGGTCGGCTGGACTGCTCGACGTCCTCGCCCTCGATCAGTCCCGACTTCTCGAGACGGCCGAGGGTGACGTAGACCTGGCCGACGTTCGGCTGAGGGTACGCCGAGCCCAGCAGTTGCTCAAGGTCCTGCTTCAGCTCGTAACCATGGGCCGGGCCGCGGGCGAGGAGTGCCAGGAGGGGCAGGCGCACTCGTGCTGTCCTCCTGTCTGCTCAATGTGCTCCAGGCCCTAGTATCGCCCATACCTAACAGGTATACATGGCCTCTGACTCCCGGGCGAGGGTGCCCGGAGCCGTGTGTACGTGTTCAGGGAGGAACCTATGCGGTGGATGCGCGCCGCCGGTAGGGGTCTCCTCGTACTCGCGGTGGTCATGACCGGGTACGTCGCCGCCGGCGCCCATGCCGACGAGGGCGCGGACGAGGGGCGCGGACCGCTCACCCTGGCCACCGCCGGTGATCTCACCGGCTATCTGGCCCCGCTGCTCCAGGGCTGGAACCGCACCCACCCCGGAGAGAAGGTCACCCTCGTCGAGCTCCCGGACTCCGCCGACGAGACCCACGCGCAGATGACCACCGATCTGCGCGGCGGCGACCGGGGCCGCTTCGACGTCCTCAACATCGACGTCAACTGGACCTCCGAGTTCGCGGCGGCCGGCTGGATCCGCCCGCTGCCGCGCGACCGCTTCCCGCTGAAGAGCTTCCTGCCGCCGGTCGTGGACACGGCCACCTACGACGGCCGCCTGTACGCGGTCCCGTATGTGACGAATGCCGGACTCCTCCTGTACCGCAAGGACATCCTCGCCAAGGAGGGCGTGCCCCCGCCGCGTACCTGGGCCGAGTTGGAGCACGACGCCAAGACCATCGCGCCCAAGTACGGACTCGACGGCTACGCGGGACAGTTCCTGCCGTACGAGGGCCTCACCGTCAACGCTGCCGAGGCCGTCTACTCGGCGGGCGGCACGATCCTGGGCGGTGAGGGCACCCGGGTCACCGTCGACTCCGCGGCCGCGCGCGAGGGCATCGGCTTCCTCGCCCGCGGTGTGCGCGAGGGCTGGATACCGAAGGCGGCGCTGACATACAAGGAGGAGGAGTCCAAGCGGGCCTTCCAGGACGGCAGGCTCCTCTTCCTGCGCAACTGGCCCTACGCCTACGCCGTCGCCTCCGCCAGGGGATCCAAGGTCGCCGGGAAGATCGGCGCCCTACCGATCCCCGGACCCGACGGGCCGGGCACCAGTGTGCTCGGCGGCTCCGACCTCGCTGTCAACTCCCATACCCGGCATCCCGATTCGGCCGCACGGCTGATCGCCTACCTCACCAGCGCGCCCGTCCAGCGACAGGTGCTCACCCGGGGCTCGCTGCCGCCCGTGCGTGCCGCGCTGTACGAAGATCCCGCACTGATCCGGCGGTTCCCCTACCTGCCGACGCTGCGCACCGCCGTGCTCACCGCCCGGCCGCGCCCCAAGAGCCCGCACTACGACCAGGTCAGCCTGGTGGTGCAGGCGGTGATGCAGGACGCGCTCACCGGGCGCGAGACTCCCGAGCAGGCGGTGCGCCGGCTCGCGCGCGAACTCGACGCGATCGCCCGTCGCTAGTTTCCGCCTAGTTACTTGTTAGGTAACGCGCGGATCTCATCTCGGCTTTCAATGCCCTAGTAAGTCCGAATTTATAACCTCAACTCACCAGTAGCTTTCGTTCTTTTCGTTGACATCCTCGCGACACGGCTACCTAACATGCATGCATAACCGCTGCACTGCGCAGCTGGCCCTTCAGAGAGACAGGCACAAGGGTTGAACAGGCATCATTGGTGGCGTGACGCGGTGATCTACCAGGTCTACGTCCGCAGCTTTCTCGACAGCACCGGCGACGGCGTCGGCGATCTGGCCGGTGTCCGGGCCGGACTGCCGTACCTCAAGAAGCTCGGCGTCGACGGCATCTGGCTGAGCCCGTTCTACCCCTCGCCGCAGCACGACCACGGCTACGACGTGGCCGACTACTGCGACGTCGACCCGGTCTTCGGCGACCTCGCGGAGTTCGACCTGCTGATGGCGGCGGCCCGGCGACTCGGTGTCAAGGTGCTCCTCGACATCGTCCCGAACCACTGCTCCGTCGAGCACCCCTGGTTCCGCGAGGCACTGGAGAGCGCCCCCGGCAGCCCGGCCCGCGCCCGCTTCCACTTCGCCGACGGGCGCGGCCCCGACGGTGCCGAACCGCCCAACAACTGGCACGCCATGTTCGGCGGCCCCGCGTGGACCCGGGTCGGCGACGGCCAGTGGTACCTGCACATGTTCACGCCCGAGCAGCCCGACTGGAACTGGCGCGCCCCCGAGGTCGCCGAGGAGTTCGACCGCGTCCTGCGCTTCTGGCTCGACCGGGGCGTGGACGGCTTCCGCATCGATGTGGCCGCCGGGCTGTTCAAGCACCCCGACCTGCCCGACTCCGACGACCCGGAGGCCGACGCCCGCACCCGCGACTCGGTCAACCCGCTCGCCTGGAACCAGCCCGAGGTGCACGAGGTGTGGCGCCGCTGGCGCGCCCTGTGCGAGGAGTACACCGCACGCGACGGCCGTGAACGCCTCCTCGTCGGCGAGGTCTCCGTTCCCACCGCCCGCGAACACGCCCTCTACGTCCGCCGGGACGAACTCCACCAGGCCTTCTTCTTCGACCTGCTCGGCGCTCCCTGGGACGCCGACGCCTTCCGCAAGGTCATCTCCGAGGCCATGCAGGACATCGCCGGCACCGGCTCGACCGTCACCTGGGTCCTCAACAACCACGACCAGGTCCGCACCGTCACCCGCTACGGCGAACCCGCCCCCGAGGGCAGCGGCCTCGGCGCCGCCCGCGCCCGCGCCGCCGCCCTGCTGATGCTGGCGCTGCCCGGCGCCGCGTACATCTACCAGGGCGAGGAACTGGGCCTGCCCGAGGTCGTCGACCTGCCCGACGACGTCCTCACCGACCCGATATTCCGCCGCACCGGCAGCCGCGCGCGGATCCGCGACGGCTGCCGGGTGCCGCTGCCCTGGTCCGGGCAGGCCTCCCCGTTCGGCTTCACCTCCGGTGTCGACGGTGTGAAGCCCTGGCTGCCGCAGCCGGAGTACTTCGCCGAGTACGCCACCGACCGTGCCCTCGCCGACACCCGCTCCTTCTGGCACCTGTACCGCGAGGGCCTCCAGCTCCGGCGATCCCTGCCGCAGTTGGGCGAAGGCGAACTGCACTGGGTGGACACCGCGCCCGGCGTCCTCGCCTTCAGCCGCGGCGACGGCCTGGTCTGCGCCGTCAACTTCGGTACGGCGCCCGTGCCCGCCCCCGTCTCCGGCACCCCCCTGCTCTCCAGCGGCCCCTGCCCGGCCGGCGTCCTGCCCGGCGCCACGGCCGCGTGGTGGCTCAGCGACCTGTGATCAACCGTCTCTCGAAAAGGACATCGACGATGATGCGACGCCGTACCACCCTGCTCACCAGTTGCACAGCACTCGCCCTCGCCCTCGGCGCGACCGCCTGCGGCGGCGGACCCGTCTCCGCCGGCGGCGGCGACAAGGCGCTCAGTGGCCAGACCGTCACCGTGGCCGGCGTCTGGTCCGGCAGCGAGCAGAAGAACTTCCAGAAGGTGCTGGACGCGTTCACCGCGAAGACCGGCGCCAAGACCCAGTTCGTCTCCACCGGCGACAACGTCTCCACGGTCGTCGGCAGCAAGATCGAGGGCGGCAACGCGCCCGACGTCGTAATGGTCCCGCAGGTCGGCGTCCTGCAGCAGTTCGCGAAGAAGGGCTGGCTCAAGCCGCTCTCGCCGACCGCCCAGCAGACCATCACCGCCGACTACGCGCCCGTGTGGAAGCAGTACGGCAGTGTCGACGGCACCCTCTACGGCCTCTACTTCAAGGCCGCCCACAAGTCCACCGTCTGGTACAGCCCCGAGGCGCTCGCCCAGGCCGGGGTCAAGCCGCCGAAGACGTACGACGAGATGCTCAAGGACGGGCACACCGTCTCCGACTCCGGGCTCGCCGCCTTCGCCATCGGCGGCGAGGACGGCTGGACCCTCACCGACTGGTTCGAGAACATCTACCTCTCCCAGGCCGGACCCCAGAAGTACGACGCCCTCGCCGCGCACAAGCTGAAGTGGACGGATGCCTCGGTCGTCAAGGCGCTCACCACGCTCGGCAAGCTGTTCAAGGACAAGCAGCTCATCGCGGGCGGCCAGAAGGAGGCCCTGAACACCGACTTCCCCGGGTCGGTCGAGAAGGTGTTCGGGCCCAAGCCCCAGGCCGGCATGGTCTACGAGGGCGACTTCGTGGCCGGGGTCGCGCACGACCAGTTCGGCAAGACGATCGGCAAGGACGCGAACTTCTTCCCGTTCCCGGCGGTCGACGGCGGCACCGCACCGGTGGTCAGCGGCGGTGACGCTGCGGTCGTCCTCAAGGACGGCAAGAACAGCAAGGCCGGCATGAAGCTCCTGGAGTACCTGGCCACGCCCGAGGCGGCGGCCGTCTGGGCGAAGGCGGGCGGCTTCCTCTCCCCGAACAGGAAACTCGACCTCGCCTCCTACGGCGACGATGTCACTCGCGCCACCGCCAAGTCCCTCATCGACGCCGGCGACTCGGTCCGCTTCGACATGTCCGACCAGGCGCCGGCGGCCTTCGGCGGCACCAAGGGCGCGGGGGAGTGGAAGCTGCTCCAGGACTTCCTGCGCGATCCGTCGGACCCCAAGGGCACGGCGGCGAAGCTGGAGTCGGCCGCGGCGAAGGCCTACCAGGACTGAACATGGCCGCCACCACTGTCGTGAAACAGCGGGCGGCCGAGCCGGCCGCCGCCGGCGTGGCGCGTGGGCGCCGCGGCCGGCGGCGCGCCCGGCTGATCGCCCTGCTCTTCGTCTTCCCCGCGCTGCTCCTGCTCGGCGCGCTCGTCGTCTACCCGGTGCTCTTCTCCGTGGGCCGCAGCTTCTTCGACGCCTCCGGCACCCGCTTCGTCGGCGGCGACAACTACGCCGAGATGTTCCGGGACCCGGCGACCCTGAAGGCCATCCGCAACACCACCATCTGGGTCGTCGTGGCCCCTGCCCTGCTGACCGGCCTGGGCCTCATCCTGGCCGTCCTGGTGGAGAAGGTCCGCTGGGCCACCGCCTTCAAGCTGCTGCTCTTCATGCCGATGGCGGTGTCCTTCCTGGCCGCCGGCATCATCTTCCGGCTGGCCTACGACGAGGACCCGAACAAGGGCGTGCTGAACGCGGCCGTGGTCTCCGTCCACGACGCCTTCGAGGGCACCTCGGCGTACCCGACGGCGCGCGGCCGAGCGGGCCTGCTGACCCAGGATCGGGACGGCTCGTACCGTACGACCGCCGCCACCGGGCACTCGGTGGCGCTCCCGATGGTCGGCGTGCTGCCCAAGGACCTGCCCGAGGGCGCCGAGGCAGCCGCGGCGGCGGCCTCGCGCCCGGCGGCGCCCGGCGAGCTGCGCGGTGTCGTCTACCTGGACTTCACCCCCGGCGGCGGGGGCAGGCAGGGCAAGGTCGACCCCAAGGAGAGCGGCCTGCCCGGCATGAGGGTGCAGGCGGTGCGTGACGGGCGGACGGTTGCGAGCGCGACCACCGCGGCCGACGGCTCCTTCCGCTTCTCCGGACTGCGCGCCGGCTCCTACACGGTGAAGCTGCCGGCGTCCAACTTCGCCCAGCCCTACCAGGGCGTCTCCTGGCTCGGGCCGACGCTCGTGACCCCGGCGATCATCGGCGCCTATCTGTGGATCTGGACCGGCTTCGCGATGGTCCTGATCGGCGCCGGCCTGTCCACGCTGCCCCGGGACGCGCTGGAGGCGGCCCGGATGGACGGCGCGAACGAGTGGCAGATCTTCCGCAGGATCACGGTCCCCCTGCTGGCGCCCGTCCTGACGGTCGTCTTCGTCACGCTCGTGATCAACGTGATGAAGGTCTTCGACCTCGTCTACATCATCGCGCCCGGGCCGGTGCAGGAGGACGCCACGGTGCTCGCCACCCAGATGTGGCTGGTGTCCTTCGGCGGCGGCAACAACCAGGGCCTGGGCAGCGCCCTCGGCGTGCTCCTGCTGCTGCTGGTGATCCCCGCGATGGTCTTCAACGTCCGCCGTTTCCGAAGGAGTCAGCGATGAGGAGTCAGCGATGAACGCGATCAGGCGGGGCCTGGGCAACGGTCTGGTGCAGGCCTTCCTGGTGGTGATCGGCCTGGTCTGGCTGACCCCGCTGGCCGGACTCTTCGTGTCCTCCCTGCGCTCGGCCCAGGACACCGCGAAGGGCGGCTGGTGGACGGCGCTCAGCAGCCCCGGCCAGCTGTCCTTCGGCAACTACACGGCGCTGCTGAAGAACTCCGGCATGACGCAGGCCTTCTGGAACACGGTGCTGATCTCGGTTCCGGCCACCACCCTCGTCGTGGTCATCGCCGCGCTCGCCGGATACGCCTTCGCCTGGCTGGACTTCCCGCTGAGGGAGCCCCTCTTCCTGCTGGTGGTGGCCCTACTGGTGGTGCCGGTGCAGATCGGTCTGCTGCCGGTGGCCAAACTCTTCGGCGCGCTCGGCCTGTTCGGCACGATCCCCGGAGTCGTCCTCTTCCACGTCGCCTACGGCCTGCCCTTCGCGGTGTTCCTGCTGCGGAACTACTTCGCGGAGATGCCGAAGGAGATGCTGGAGGCGGCCCGGATGGACGGTGGCAGCGAGTGGCGCATCTTCACCCGCCTGGTCCTGCCGGTGGGCCGGCCCGCCATCGCCTCGCTCGCCATCTTCCAGTTCCTCTGGGTCTGGAACGACATGCTGGTGGCGCTGCTGTTCGCCGACAGCTCCGCACAGCCGCTGACGGTGGAACTCCAGTCCCAGATCCGGCAGTTCGGCAGCAACATCGACGTCCTGGCCCCGGGCGCCTTCCTGTCCCTGATCGTGCCGGTGGTGGTGTTCTTCGCCTTCCAGCGGCACTTCGTGCAGGGCGTGATGGCGGGCTCGGTCAAGTGACCGACCCCGCCCGGCTCACCCGTGCGTACGGCGCCAGGCGCTGCCCCTGTAGGAGCACGTGATCGGCGTACCGCTCGCGGTGACGGTCGGTCCGGGCGGTCGGACGGTTCTCGTCCGGGTGACGCGCCCGGGCGCCGGCTCGGCGGTCACGGGGGCGTCGGCACCGACGCCTTGGCTGCGCCGCCGGACCGGCCGCAGCCGGCCGCGCCGGCGGCCGGCAGCGTGACACCGGCGGCCCATGGGCGCACACGCCGGTACGGGCGCTTGTACGCGTTCACTCCCGCCCTCTGCGGGCTGTGCGGTGTCAGCCGTGGAAGGTGATGTAGCCGTTGCCGTCCCGGTCGTCGCGGGACTTGGTGTAGGCGTGGGTGTCCGCGTGGGCGCCGGAGGGCTTGGAGAGGTGGACGGTGTCCTTGTCGTTGTTCCAGAGGAAGTTGCAGTTCTGGCGGTAGACGACGTTCTTCGCGTCCGAGTCGGTGCCGCGGCCACCGCGCAGCTTCACGTAGTCGCCGGGCTCGAGGTAGTGGTTGGACGGGAAGGTGAACCGGTTGCCGGTGGCGTCCTTGACGACGTAGCCCCTGAGGTTCACGGTCGTCGTGCGCGAGTAGTTCTTGATCGTCAGGTACTCGTCGCGGGTGTTGCCCGTACGACAGTTGTTGGAGTCCCGCCCCGGCGCGTCGTACTGGACGCCCTTGATCTTCAGGGCGGAGGAGTACTCGGTGGCCCGGGCCGGCGCCGCGACGACGACGCCGAGCGTTCCGGCCGTGACGGTGGCGGCGAGCGCGAGGCGTACACGCATGAGGCCCCCCTCGGTGGTGCGGATGCAGCGCCTGGAGCCTACACAAAAGTTGACCGGTGCATGGATATCCGGTGGAGATTGTGTGAAGCACCGGTGAGGGGGGCTCAGTGGATCACGGCGACGCCGGCGGATACAGCGACCTGGGCAGCTGCGAGGCAGCCGCCGCGTCCAGCAGCCACAGCGTGCGCGAGCGGCCGTACGCCCCGGCCGCCGGCGCCTGGATCTCGCCCGCGCCCGACAGAGCGATGGCCACGGCCTCCGCCTTGTCCTCGCCGGCCGCGAGGAGCCAGACCTCACGGGCTGAGCGGATCGCCGGGAGGGTGAGCGAGATCCGGGTCGGTGGCGGCTTCGGCGCGCCGTGCACACCGATCACCGCGCGCTCGGCCTCCCGCACCCCCGGATGCTCCGGGAAGAGCGAGGCCACGTGGGTGTCCGGGCCGACGCCCAGCATCAGCACGTCGAAGGTGGGCACCGGACCGTGGTTCTCCGGACCGGCGGCCTTCGCCAGCTCCGCCGCGTACACCTCCGCCGCCGCCTCGACGTCCGTCCCGTACGGCCCGTCGGAGGCGGGCATGGCGTGCACGCGCTCCGGGTCCAGGGGTACGGCGTCCAGCAGGGCCTCGCGGGCCTGCGTGACATTGCGCTCGGGGTCGCCCTCGGGCAGATACCGCTCGTCGCCCCACCACAGGTCCAGGCGCGCCCAGTCGATGGCGTCCCGGGCCGGTGCCGCCGCCAGCGCGGCCAGCAGGCCGTTGCCGTTGCGGCCGCCCGTGAGGACCACGGACGCGGTGCCCCGGGAGGCCTGCGCGTCCACGATCTTCGTGATCAGGCGGGCCGCGGCGGCCTGCGCCATCAGCTCCTTGTCGCGGTGGACGACCAGCTGCGGAGTGCTCACTTCGCCGTCGCCTTCCTCGCCGGTGCCTTCTTCGCGGTCTTGGCCGCCGCCTTCCTCGCGGGCGCCTCGGCCGCCTCCTCCTCGGACCCGGGCTCGGCCACCGGCGCACTCGGCGCAGGCTGCTGCTCCGGAACCGTGCTCAGCCGCTCCACGCCGTAGCGCAGCGCCGACGCGTAGGTGTCGTCCGGGTCGAGCCGGCGCAGCTCCTCCGCGATCAGCTCGGCGGTGTCCCTCCGCTTCAGCGCCACCGCGCGGTTCGGCTGCCCCTGGACGGACAGCGTGGCCAGCGTGCCGTCCGCGCGGTCCAGGACGATCGGGCCGCAGGTGGTGTCCATGCGCACCGCGGTGAGGCCCGGGCCGCCCGACAACGACCGCTTCACCGGGACGTCCAGCCGCTCCGCGAGCCACATCGCCAGCAGCTCACAGCTCGGGTTGAACTCCTCGCCCTCCACCTCGACGGCCTTCACCTCGCAGCTGACCTGGTCGAGTGCGGCCGCAAGCATGGAACGCCACGGGGTGATCCGCGTCCAGGACAGGTCGGTGTCGCCGGGGGTGTAGGCCGCGGCGCGGGCGGACAGCTCCCGCACGGGCTGCTCGGCCGCGTAGGTGTCGGTGACCCGGCGCTGGGCGAGCGCGCCCAGCGGGTCCTTCGCCGGATCGAGCGGCGCGTTCACCGGCCACCACACCACCACCGGCGCGTCCGGCAGCAGCAGCGGCAGGACGACCGAGTCGGCGTGGCCCACGACCTCGCCGTACAGCCGCAGCACGACCGTCTCGCCGGTCCCCGCGTCCGCGCCCACCCGTACCTCGGCGTCGAGACGCGAGGACGTGCGGTCGCGGGGGGTGCGGGAGACCCGCTTGACGACCACCAGCGTGCGCGAGGGATGCTCGCGCGAGGCGTCGTTGGCGGCCTTCAGAGCGTCGTAGGCGTTCTCCTCGTCGGTGACGATGACGAGGGTGAGCACCATGCCGACGGCGGGCGTCCCGATGGCCCGGCGGCCCCGCACGAGCGCCTTGTTGATGTCGCCGGCGGTGGTGTCGGTCAGGTCGATCTTCATGGCCTGCGCCAGCTCCGTCCGTCTCGTGCGAGCATCTCGTCCGCCTCCGCCGGGCCCCAGGTGCCCGACTTGTACTGCGCGGGCCTGCCGTGCTTGTCCCAGTACGCCTCGATCGGGTCGAGGATCTTCCAGGACAGCTCGACCTCCTCCGTGCGCGGGAAGAGGTTGGCGTCGCCCAGCAGCACGTCCAGGATCAGCCGCTCGTACGCCTCCGGGCTGGACTCCGTGAAGGACTCGCCGTAGGCGAAGTCCATGGAGACGTCCCGGATCTCCATCGAGGTGCCCGGCACCTTGGAGCCGAAGCGGACCGTGACGCCCTCGTCCGGCTGCACCCGGATGACGACGGCGTTCTGGCCCAGCTCCTCCGTCGCCGTGGTGTCGAAGGGGGAGTGCGGAGCCCGCTGGAAGACGACCGCGATCTCCGTCACCCGGCGGCCGAGGCGCTTGCCGGTGCGCAGATAGAACGGGACGCCCGCCCAGCGGCGGTTGTCGATCTCCAGCTTGATCGCGGCGTACGTGTCGGTCTTCGACTTCGGGTCGATGCCCTCCTCCTCGAGGTAGCCGATGACCTTCTCGCCGCCCTGCCAGCCGCCCGCGTACTGCCCGCGCACGGTGCTGCGACCCAGGTCCTTGGGCAGCCGTACCGCGCCGAGCACCTTCTCCTTCTCCGCGGCCAGCGCGTCCGCGCCGAAGGACGCCGGCTCCTCCATGGCGGTGAGCGCCATGAGCTGGAGCAGGTGGTTCTGGATGACGTCACGGGCGGCGCCGATGCCGTCGTAGTAGCCGGCCCGGCCGCCGATGCCGATGTCCTCGGCCATGGTGATCTGCACGTGGTCCACGAAGGACCGGTTCCAGACCGGCTCGAACATCGTGTTGGCGAAGCGCAGCGCCAGGATGTTCTGGACGGTCTCCTTGCCGAGGTAGTGGTCGATCCGGAACACCTGCTCCGGCTCGAACACCTCGTGCACGACCTTGTTCAGTTCCTCGGCCGACCTCAGGTCGTGCCCGAACGGCTTCTCGATGACCGCGCGCCGCCAGGAACCGCCCGACTGCTCGGCCAGACCGTGCTTCTTCAGCTGCTGGATGACCACCGGGAACGAGCGTGGCGGCACCGACAGGTAGAAGGCGAAGTTGCCGCCCGTGCCCTGGGCCTTGTCCAGCTCCTCGATGGTGCCGCGCAGCCGCTCGAAGGCCTCGTCGTCGTCGAAGGTGCCCTGGACGAAGCGCATCCCCTGCAGGAGCTGCTGCCAGACCTCCTCGCGGAACGGAGTGCGCGAGTGCTCCTTCACCGCGTCGTGCACGACCTCGGCGAAGTCCTCGTGCTCCCAGTCGCGGCGGGCGAAGCCCACCAGCGAGAATCCCGGCGGCAGCAGACCCCGGTTGGCGAGGTCGTACACCGCGGGCATCAGCTTCTTGCGGGAAAGGTCGCCGGTGACCCCGAAGATGACCAGGCCCGACGGCCCCGCGATACGCGGGAGCCGTCGGTCGGCCGGGTCACGAAGCGGGTTCGCTCCCGAACCGGAAAGGGGTGACAATTCAGCCCTCCGAAGGAGCGAGGCGCTCGAGCTCCGCCTGGGTGGACTTCAACAGGTCGTTCCAGGACGCCTCGAACTTCTCGACGCCCTCGTCCTCCAGCACCTGCACCACGTCGTCGTACGAGATGCCGAGCTTCTCCAGCGCGTCCAGGTCGGCGCGCGCCTGCTCGTAGGTGCCGGCGATCGTGTCGCCGCTGATCTCGCCGTGGTCCTCGGCCGCCTCCAGCGTGGCCTGGGGCATGGTGTTGACCGTGTTCGGCGCGACCAGCTCGGTGACGTACAGGGTGTCCGGGTACGCCGGGTCCTTCACGCCGGTCGACGCCCACAGGGGACGCTGCCTGTTGGCGCCCGCGTTCTCCAGCGCCTGCCAGCGGCTGGAGGAGAAGACCTCCTCGTACGCCTGGTAGGCGAGGCGCGCGTTGGCGACGCCGGCCTTGCCGCGCAGCGCCTTGGCCTCCTCGGTGCCGATGCCGTCCAGGCGCTTGTCGATCTCGGTGTCGACGCGGGACACGAAGAAGGACGCCACGGAGTGGATCAGCGACAGGTCCAGGCCGCGCTCCTTGGCCTTCTCCAGGCCGGAGAGGTAGGCGTCCATGACGGCCCGGTACCGCTGGAGGGAGAAGATCAGCGTGACGTTCACGCTGATGCCGAGGCCGATGGTCTCGGTGATCGCCGGCAGACCCGCCTGGGTGGCCGGGATCTTGATCAGGGTGTTGGGCCGGTCCACCAACCAGGCCAGCTGCTTGGCCTCGGCGACGGTGGCCCGGGCGTCGTGGGCGAGGCGCGGGTCGACCTCGATGGACACCCGGCCGTCCTTGCCGCCGGTGGCGTCGAAGACGGGGCGCAGGATGTCGGCGGCGTCGCGGACGTCCGCCGTGGTGATCATGCGGATGGCCTCTTCCACGGTGACCTTGCGCGCGGCGAGGTCCGAGACCTGCTGGTCGTAGCCTTCGCCCTGCGAGATCGCCTTCTGGAAGATCGTCGGATTGGTGGTGACGCCCACGACGTGCTGCTGGTCGATCAGCTCGGCGAGGTTGCCGGACGTGATCCGCTTGCGCGACAGGTCGTCCAGCCAGATCGCCACGCCTTCCTCGGAGAGGCGCTTGAGTGCGTCTGTCATGGAATTACATCTCCTACGGGTCGTATATGAGCGTCAGCGCTGGGCGGCGGCGATGGATTCCCGGGCCTTGGCGGCCACGTTCTCGGCGGTGAAGCCGAACTCGCGGAAGAGGACCTTGCCGTCGGCGGAAGCACCGAAGTGCTCCAGGGAAACGATGCGGCCGGCGTCCCCGACGTACCGGTACCAGGTCAGCCCGATGCCTGCCTCCACGGCCACACGGGCCTTGACGGACGGCGGGAGCACGGAGTCCCGGTACCCCTGGTCCTGCTGCTCGAACCATTCGACGGACGGCATCGACACCACGCGCGTCGGGACGCCCCCGGCCTGGAGCTGCTCCCGCGCCTCGACCGCGATGTGCACCTCGGAACCGGTGGCGATCAGGATGACCTGCGGCGCCGCGCTCCGTCCTTCGGGCCCTTCGGCCTCGAACAGGACGTAACCGCCGCGGGCGGCGTCCTCATCGGGCTCGTACGTCGGCACGCCCTGGCGGGTGAGCGCCAGGCCGTGCGGCTGGCCCTTGCCGAACTCCTTGGTCCAGCGGCGCAGGATCTCGCGCCAGGCGATCGCGGTCTCGTTGGCGTCGGCCGGGCGGACGATGTTCAGGCCCGGGATGGCGCGCAGCGAGGCCAGGTGCTCGACCGGCTGGTGGGTGGGGCCGTCCTCGCCGAGGCCGATGGAGTCGTGCGTCCACACGTACGTCACCGGCAGGTGCATCAGGGCCGACAGGCGCACCGCGTTGCGCATGTAGTCGGAGAAGACGAGGAACGTGCCGCCGTAGACGCGGGTGTTGCCGTGCAGCGTGATGCCGTTCAGCTCGGCGCCCATGGAGTGCTCGCGGATGCCGAAGTGGATCGTGCGGCCGTACGGGTTGGCCTCGGGCAGCGGGTTGCCCGCGGGCAGGAACGAGCTCTCCTTGTCGATCGTCGTGTTGTTCGACCCGGCGAGGTCGGCGGAGCCGCCCCACAGCTCGGGGATCACGGCGCCGAGCGCCTGCAGCACCTTGCCGGACGCGGCACGCGTCGCGACGCCCTTGCCCGGCTCGAAGACCGGGATCTTCTCCTCCCAGCCGGTGGGCAGCTCGCCCCGGCTGATGCGGTCGAACTCGGCGGCGCGCTCGGGGTTGTCGTCCCGCCACACCTGCAGGGCCTTCTCCCACTCGGCGCGCGCCTGGGCGCCGCGCTCCAGGGCCTTGCGGGTGTGGGTGATCACCTCGTCCTCGACCTGGAAGTGCTTGTCGGGGGCGAAGCCGAGGACGCGCTTGGTGGCCGCGACCTCCTCGTCGCCCAGCGCCGAGCCGTGCGCGGCCTCGGTGTTCTGGGCGTTGGGGGCCGGCCAGGCGATGATCGACCGCATCGCGATGAAGGACGGCTTGTCCGTGATCTTCTTCGCCTCCTGGATCGCGGCGTGGATCGCCTGCGGGTCCAGGTCGCCGTCCGCCTTCGGCTCGACGCGCTGCACGTGCCAGCCGTACGCCTCGTACCGCTTGACGGTGTCCTCGGAGACGGCCGTCTCGGTGTCGCCCTCGATCGAGATGTGGTTGTCGTCCCACAGCAGGATCAGGTTGCCGAGCCTCTGGTGGCCCGCCAGCGAGGAGGCCTCGGCGGAGATGCCCTCCTGCAGGCAGCCGTCGCCGGCGATGCAGTAGACGAAGTGGTCGAAGGGGGACTCGCCGACGGCCGCGTCCGGGTCGAACAGACCGCGCTCGTAGCGGGCGGCCATCGCCATGCCCACCGCGTTGGCGACACCCTGGCCGAGCGGACCGGTGGTGGTCTCGACACCCTTGGTGTGCCCGTACTCCGGGTGGCCCGGGGTCTTCGAACCCCAGGTGCGGAAGGACTCCAGGTCCTCGAGCTCCAGACCGAAGCCGGCCAGGTAGAGCTGCGTGTAGAGGGTCAGGGACGAGTGGCCGGCGGACAGCACGAAGCGGTCGCGCCCGACCCACTCCGGGTCGGCGGGGTCGTGCCGCATCACCTTCTGGAAGAGGGTGTAGGCGGCCGGGGCCAGGCTCATCGCCGTACCGGGATGGCCGTTGCCGACCTTCTGTACGGCGTCGGCGGCCAGGACACGGGCGGTGTCCACGGCCCGCTGGTCCAGCTCGGTCCACTCAAGGTCTGTGGTGGTCGGCTTGGTGCTCACCCTGGGTCAGGGCTCCTCTCCACATGTCGGTCGCCGGTCGTCGGGGCACTACGCGCCCACCCGGCCGCCGGCGTGCTTCTGCCCGCCGGCCGCTGACGAGCCTACCCCCGTGAGGACGTGCATTTTTTCGAGTGTTTCCAGACTGCCGGGACTCCGTGTCATCCGCCTCCCGACTGGCCGACAAGGGCATTTGGCACATGAATACGGAGGCGGTCATCTGAGCGCTCAATCGAGTGCCGTGTCCCCTCTTATGGGGGGTGTGTCAACACGACCCCACCCCCGCGAAGGACGAGGTATGGGCAACGTCTAAAGTGGCGTGGTACGCGCGAGCCTTACCGGCAGTTCCCAGGAAAGGCTCGCTGGGAGTCTCTGTCAGGGGTGTGCGTGACGGTCGTCGAATCCCGTCCTGGGGGCACCTCCCAGGCCCTCAAGGCCCTGGGGGAGGGTGTGCTCGGTGGTGCGGGCCAGGGCCCGGTTCACCGGCCGTTCGGGGCCCGTGTCAAGGCGTTCGTGGCTCTGACCAAGCCGCGGATCATCGAGCTGCTGCTCATCACCACCGTTCCGGTGATGTTCCTGGCGCAGCGGGGCGTGCCGGACCTGAAGCTGGTCCTGCTGACCTGCGTCGGCGGCTACCTCTCGGCGGGCGGCGCCAACGCGCTGAACATGTACATCGACCGGGACATCGACGCCCTGATGGACCGCACCGCGCAGCGGCCGCTGGTGACCGGCATGGTCAGCCCGCCCGAGTGCCTCGCCTTCGGCATCGCCCTGGCGGTCGTCTCGACGCTGCTGTTCGGTTTCACCGTCAACTGGCTGAGCGCGTGGCTCTCGCTCGGAGCGCTCCTTTTCTACGTCGTCGTCTACACGATGATCCTCAAGCGGCGTACGTCGCAGAACATCGTGTGGGGCGGCATCGCGGGCTGCATGCCCGTGCTCATCGGCTGGTCGGCCGTGACGGACTCCCTTTCCTGGGCGCCGGTGATCCTCTTCATGGTGATCTTCTTCTGGACCCCGCCGCACTACTGGCCGCTGTCCATGAAGGTGAAGGACGACTACGCGCGCGTGGGCGTTCCGATGCTGCCGGTCATCGCCTCCAACAAGGTCGTCGCCAGGCAGATCGTCATCTACAGCTGGGTGATGGTCGCCGTCTCCCTGCTCCTCACCCCGCTCGGCTACACCGGCTGGTTCTACACGGCCGTCGCGGTGGCCGCCGGCGGCTGGTGGCTGTGGGAGGCGCACGCGCTGCAGAACAGGGCCAAGGCCGAGGTCGCGGGCGCGAAGCTGAAGGAGATGCGGCTGTTCCACTGGTCCATCACCTATGTGTCGCTGCTGTTCGTGGCGATCGCGGTGGACCCGTTCCTGCGCTGAGGCACACCGGGCGTACGTCACAGAGCCCCGCCCTCGCCAGTCGATCTACCCGCGAGTAGCATCCTGGTCATGGCAGACACGCAGCAGGTTGACGCGAGGGCCGAGCGCAAGGTGGCCGAGCTCGCCCGGGAGATCAGTGCCTTCGCCAAGGTGCACGGCGGCGCCGAGGGCCAGGTGGCCTACATCGGCGAGCGCGGCGCCCGCATCGTCCTCGTAGGCGAGGACGGCGGCTGGGGCGATCTCGTGGCGCCCACGTACGCCGTCGCCGAGCAGGCGGTGGAGAAGTCCGGCATCACGCGCCACGAGTCCTTCGACGGCGAGTTCGCGGCGAAGGTGAAGACGGGCGCGTACGAATGGAAAAGGATGGCCGGCATCCAGATCGGCGGCTGAAACAACGCGCCCCGAAGGGGCGCAGGACTGCGTCGGCATACGGCTCCGCCGCGCGGGCGCGAGCGACCGGCGACGGCCCGCAGCCGCCGCTCGATGCGTATTCCCGGGCCGAACCGCCACCTCGAACCCCCTTCCCCCGTTAGGCCGTTGAAGCCCAGCGCAGCGGGGAGGCCGGGAATGATCGAAACGCCGTCCCTCGTGGACCAGTACTGCCACGGCGTACTGAGAACGGAGCTGGGCCTCGGCACCTTCGAGGCTCAGCTCGCCCGCACCGAGGGACCGCCCGCCCCCGGCACCACTCTCTTCGACACCCAGACCGGCTTCGCCGTCCGGCGCTGGTGCCCGCCCCTGCTCGGCCTGGAACCGCACTGCCCGCCCGCCCGCTATCTGGCCCGGCGCCGGGAAGTGGGCGTGCTGGAAGCGGGCCGCAGGCTGCTGCGCGGCAGCGGCATCACCACGTACCTGGTCGACACAGGACTGCCCGGCGACCTCACCGGCCCCGGCGAGATGGCGTCCACCGGCGAGGCCGAGGCCCGCGAGATCGTCCGGCTGGAGCAGCTGGCGGAGCAGGTCGCCGACACCTCCGGCACCGTCGAGTCCTTCCTCGCCAACCTCGCCGAGTCGGTGCACGGAGCCGCCGCGAGCGCCGTCGCCTTCACCTCCGTCGCCGGTGTCCGGCACGGTCTCGCGCTGGCACCCGAGCCGCCGGGACCGGGGGAGGTGCGGGGCGCGGCGGGCCGCTGGCTGGCCGGACGCCGGGTCGGCGGGCCGCTCACCGATCCGGTGCTGCTGCGACACCTGCTGTGGATCGCGGTCGCCTCGGGCCTGCCCCTGCAACTGCACGCCGGACTCGGCGAGCCGGGCTCCCGCATCGACCGCACCGACCCCGTGCTGCTCACCGACTTCGTGCGGGCCACGGCCGCCCTCGGCACCGATCTGATCCTGCTGCACGGCTATCCGTACCACCGCCACGCCGCCCATCTGGCCGGCGTCTTCCCGCACGTCTACACCGACTCCGGCGCCGCGCTCGTGCGGACCGGCGCCCGGGCGGCGACCGTCCTCGCCGAGATCCTGGAGCTGGCGCCCTTCGGCAAGATCCTCTTCTCCACGGGCGCCCACGGCCTGCCCGAGCTGCACGTCGTCGGCGCCCACCTGTTCCGCGACGCCCTGGGGCGGGTGCTGGGCAGCTGGGTTGCCGACGGCGCCTGGTGCCTGGAGGACGCCCAGCGGGTGGCCCGGATGGTCGCGGCGGACAACGCACGCCGGGTCTACGGGCTGAGCGGCTGAGGGCGGCTACGCGCGCGTGCCGACCGCCACCTCGGCCGAGGGGCCGGGGAGGCCCAGGTCGGCCGCCGGGCGTTCGCGGAGGGCCAGCAGGACGCGCAGGACGCCGATCCACACCAGGCAGGAGCCGAGCATGTGCAGGCCGACCAGAAACTCCGGCAGGTGCGTGAAGTACTGGACGTAACCGACCACGCCCTGGGCGAGCAGGATCAGGAACAGATCGCGGGTGCGGGCGAGCGGTCCCTTCGGCGCGTCCACCGCCTTGAGCACGAACCACAGCGCGAACGTCAGCGTCACCACGATCCAGGCGAGCACCGCGTGCAGCTTGGCCACGGTCTCCCAGTCGATGGGGATCCGCTTGACGTCGCTGGAGTCACCCGCGTGCGGTCCGGCTCCGGTGACCACGGTGCCGACCGCGATGAGCAGCAGGGACGCGGTCACCAGGAACCACACGAGCTGCTGCACGGCTGTGCCGACCAGCGGGCGCGGGGCACCGTCGCCCTCGTGGGTGCGCTGCCACATCACGGCGGCGACCGCGACCAGCGCCGTCGCCAGCAGGAAGTGCGCCGCGACCGTGTACGGGTTGAGGCCGACGAGCACCACGATGCCGCCGAGGACCGCGTTGCCCATCACCAGCCAGAACTGCGCCCAGCCCAGGCGCGTCAGGCTGCGCCGGTAGGGCTTCTCGGCTCGGGCGGCGATGATCGCCCAGCCGACGGCGGCGCACAGCACATAGGTCAGCATGCGGTTGCCGAACTCGATCGCGCTGTGATAGCTCAGCGCGTTCGTCGGGGTCAGCGAGCCGTCCGTGCACTCGGGCCAGGTCGGGCAGCCGAGACCGGAGCCGGTGAGGCGGACGGCGCCGCCGGTGACGACGATGATCACCGACATCACGAGTGCGGCGAGGGCCGCGCGCTGAACCGTCCGGGGGGTCGGGGTCCAGCGTGCGGCGATGAAGGCGAGCGGGTTGCGCACGGCCGCTGCGGCGTCCGCGGGGTTCAGCTTGGGCACGCCCCCCATCGTAGGCCGCCGCTTGTGCACACTTTCACGAGGGTCCACGACGGCTCACTCCCAGCGGAAGAACTTTCCGGCCGCGGCCAGCCCGACGGCAGCCCACACGGCCAGGATCCCCAGGTCGCCCCACGGCATCCCGGCACCGTGCTGGAGGACGCCCCGCAGACCGTCCGACAGCGCGGAGATGGGCAGCAGCCCGAGGACGTGCTGCGCGCCCGCGCCGAACCTCTCCAGCGGCACGACGACCCCGCCGCCGACGAGCAGCAGCAGGAAGACCAGGTTGGCGGCGGCCAGGGTCGCCTCCGCCTTCAGGGTGCCCGCCATCAGCAGGCCCAGACCGGAGAAGGCGGCCGTGCCGAGGATCAGCAGGAGCAGGACGGCCGCCGGGTTCCCGTGCGGGTTCCAACCCAGCGCGAAGGCGATCACCGTCAGCAGGACCACCTGGAGGACCTCCGTGACCAGCACGGACGCCGTCTTGGCGGTCATCAGTCCCCAGCGGGGCAGCGGCGAGGCGGCGAGCCGCTTGAGCACGCCGTAGCGGCGCTCGAAGCCGGTGGCGATGGCCTGCCCGGTGAACGCCGTCGACATCACGGCGAGCGCCAGGATGCCGGGGGCGAGGAAGTCGACGGCCTTGCCCTTTCCGGTGTCGACGATGTCCACCGAGCTGAAGAGCACCAGCAGCAGGGTCGGGATGACCACGGTCAGCAGCAGCTGCTCGCCGTTGCGCAGCAGCATCTTCGTCTCCAGCACCGCCTGCGCCGCGATCATGCGGGGGAGGGGCGCCGCGCCCGGCTTCGGGGCGTACGTACCGGTTGCAGTGGTCACGAGCGCAGCTCCTTGCCGGTCAGCTCCAGGAAGACGTCCTCCAGCGTGTGCCGCTCCACCGAGATGCGGTCCGGCATCACTCCGTGCTGGGCGCACCAGGAGGTCACGGTCGCCAGCAGCTGCGGGTCGACGTCGCCGACGACGCGGTAGCTGCCCGGGGTCAGCTCGGCGGCCGTGCAGGAGGCCGGGAGGGCCTTCAGCAGGGAACCCACGTCGAGGCCGGGGCGGCCGGTGAAGCGCAGGGTGTTCTCGGCGCCGCCCTTGCACAGCTCCTCCGGGGAGCCCTGGGCGATGACCCGGCCGCCGTCGATGATCGCCACGTCGTCGGCGAGCTGCTCGGCCTCTTCCATGTAGTGGGTGGTGAGGATCACCGAGACGCCGTCGGAGCGCAGGTCCTTCACCAGGTCCCAGGTGGCCCGGCGCGCCTGCGGGTCCAGGCCGGCCGTCGGCTCGTCGAGGAAGACCAGTTCGGGACGCCCGACGACGGCCATGGCGAGCGCGAGCCGCTGCTGCTGCCCGCCGGAGAGGCGCCGGTAGCCGGTCCGGCCGCAGCTGCCCAGACCCAGCCGCTCGATCAGCGCGTCCACGTCCAGCGGGTACGCGTGCAGCTTGGCCACGTGCCGCAGCATCTCGTCCGCCCGGGCGCCGGAGTACACGCCGCCGGACTGGAGCATCACCCCGATCCGGGGGCGCAGCTCGGCGGACTGCCGTAGGGGGTCGAGGCCCAGGACACGCACCGTCCCGGAATCCGGCTTCCGGTACCCCTCGCAGGCCTCGACCGTGGTCGTCTTCCCGGCCCCGTTCGGACCGAGTACGGCGGTCACGCCCGCCTCGGCCACCAGGTCGAGGCGGTCCACCGCGGTCTTCGTGCCGTACCGCTTCACCAGGGCCTGGACCTCGACGAGCGGGTGCGACGCGAAGCGTCTCCCCGAGGGGCGGTGGCCGAAAGACGGCTGGGCGGGCTCACTTCGCATGGGTCCAGAGTCTAGGGAGACCGCTTGCCGATCAGGCGGGCGGGTGGCGGAACTCCTCCGCACGGGGCCGGTGCAGCGGCAGCCACCGCTCGGCGTAGGCCACGGCGTCCGCCACCGGGAAGAGCCGTACGTCCGCCGCGCCCACCTTCCCGCGCACGACCGGCCGGTCCCGCTCGAAGTCGTGCCCCAGCTCGTCGAAGCGGTCGGAGGTGATCGACACCTCGGTCACCGTCTCCCAGCCACCGCCGGGCGCCGGCCGGCCCACCTCGACCAGCGGCGCCGGGATGCGGTACTCGGCCAGGTGGAAGCCGGTGCAGGCGTCGTAGCCCGCGCCGAGCAGCAGTACGCGCGCACCCAGCCTCTCCAGCGCGGCCAGCGGGCTGCGCTCCCCGAGCCGGCAGTCGGGGGCGTGGCCGTCGGTGATCTCCCCGGCGAGCGGGCCGAGGGCCGCGAAGGAGGTCTGCGGATGCGCGCTGCGCCGGGCGCCCGGCCAGGTCCGCACGGTCTCCGGTACCGCGCCGACACCGCGGCTCGGGGTGGTCAGCGGGTCGTAGGGCGGCATGGTGGCCCGGATCCGGTCCCACCACTGCGCCGGCACGGGTGGTCTGCTCCACAGCGCGGGGTCCGAGAGGTCACCCGACTGGGTGGGGACGACGAGCGTGCCCGAGGGGCCGAGGACGTCGAGGAGTCCCTGGACGACGGCGACGGCCCCTCCGTTCACCCAGCCGAGCGAGCGGAGCGAGGAGTGGACCAGGAGAATCTCGCCGGGTTCGACACCCAGCGGGCGCAGCTCCGCGGCGATGGTGTCCCGGGTGACAAGAGGGCCGGTCGGAGGGGGTGTCGGCATGGTGGGGAGTCTTCCGGGCGGGTGGCGGGGTGTCACCTGGTTATCGGAAGGATGATCGATCAAAGATCGTTTCCGCAGGTCGGATTAGGTATGCCTAAGTGATGCAGGGCACCGCTCGGTGATCCGGACGCCGCTTGTCAGGCTCTCGGGAATTACGCAACAATGGCGTTGTGAAAAACGTCGACGAGGCTCGGGAGACCCCCCTGGGGGCCCCGCAGGAAGAGTTCGCGACCGGTGAGCGCTCCACGCGCAACCGTGTCGCGCGCTCCATCCTGGATCACGGCCCGTCGACCGTCGCCGAACTCGCCGGCCGGCTGGGACTGACCCAGGCAGCCGTCCGGCGCCACCTGGACGCGCTCGCCACGGAGAACGTGGTGGAGGCGCGCGAACAGCGTGTGTACGGCACGCGCACACGCGGTCGTCCCGCCAAGGTCTTCGCGCTCACCGACTGCGGCCGGGACGCCTTCGACCAGTCCTACGACAAGCTCGCCGCGGACGCGCTCCGCTGGATCGCGGAGCAGGGCGGCGGACCCGAGGCGGTCGCCGCCTTCGCCCGCGCCCGGATCGCGGCCCAGGCGAGCGCCTACCGCAAGGCGATCGAGGCGGCCGGCCCGGACGAGCGGGCCGAAGCGCTGGCCAAGGCCTTGAGTGCGGACGGGTACGCTGCTACGGCGCGCAGCGCACCGGTCGGCGAGCAGCTGTGCCAGCACCACTGCCCGGTCGCTCACGTCGCGGAGCAGTTCCCGCAGCTGTGCGAGGCGGAGACGGAGATCTTCGCCGAGCTGCTGGGTACCCACGTCCAGCGACTGGCGACCATCGCGCACGGCGACGGCGTCTGCACGACGTTCATCCCCAAGACATCCACTGACGCACCTGCAAGCACGGCCGGGAGGAACCCCGCATGACTCTCCCCACGGAGACTGCCCACCCTGAGCTCGAGGGCCTGGGCAAGTACGAATACGGCTGGGCCGACTCCGACGTGGCCGGTGCCTCCGCCAGGCGTGGCCTGAGCGAGGAGGTCGTCCGCGACATCTCCGGCAAGAAGTCGGAGCCGGAGTGGATGACCAAGCTGCGTCTGAAGGGCCTGAAGCTCTTCGAGAAGAAGCCGATGCCGAACTGGGGCTCCGACCTCTCGGGCATCGACTTCGACAACATCAAGTACTTCGTGCGCTCCACGGAGAAGCAGGCGGAGTCCTGGGAGGACCTGCCCGAGGACATCAAGAACACCTACGACAAGCTGGGCATCCCGGAGGCCGAGAAGCAGCGCCTCGTCGCCGGTGTCGCCGCCCAGTACGAGTCCGAGGTCGTCTACCACCAGATCCGGGAGGACCTGGAGGAGCAGGGCGTCGTCTTCCTCGACACCGACACCGCGCTGAAGGAGCACCCGGAGCTCTTCAAGGAGTACTTCGGGACCGTCATCCCCGCCGGTGACAACAAGTTCGCGGCCCTGAACACCGCCGTGTGGTCCGGTGGCTCCTTCATCTACGTGCCGCCGGGCGTGCACGTCGAGATCCCGCTCCAGGCCTACTTCCGCATCAACACGGAGAACATGGGCCAGTTCGAGCGGACCCTGATCATCGTCGACGAGGGTGCCTACGTGCACTACGTCGAGGGCTGCACCGCCCCGATCTACAAGTCGGACTCGCTGCACTCCGCGGTCGTCGAGATCATCGTCAAGAAGAACGCCCGCTGCCGTTACACGACCATCCAGAACTGGTCGAACAACGTCTACAACCTGGTCACCAAGCGCGCCGTCGCCTACGAGGGCGCGACCATGGAGTGGGTCGACGGCAACATCGGCTCCAAGGTGACGATGAAGTACCCGGCCGTCTACCTGATGGGCGAGCACGCCAAGGGCGAGACCCTCTCCATCGCCTTCGCGGGCGAGGGCCAGCACCAGGACGCCGGCGCCAAGATGGTGCACATGGCGCCGAACACCTCGTCCAACATCGTGTCGAAGTCGGTCGCGCGCGGTGGCGGCCGGACCTCCTACCGAGGTCTGATCGAGATCGGCGAGGGCGCCGCCGGCTCCAAGTCGAACGTACTGTGCGACGCGTTGCTGGTCGACACCGTCTCCCGCTCGGACACGTACCCGTACGTCGACGTCCGCGAGGACGACGTGTCCATGGGCCACGAGGCCACCGTCTCCAAGGTCTCCGAGGACCAGCTCTTCTACCTGATGAGCCGCGGCCTCTCCGAGGACGAGGCCATGGCGATGATCGTGCGCGGCTTCGTCGAGCCCATCGCCAAGGAGCTGCCCATGGAGTACGCGCTGGAGCTCAACCGGCTGATCGAGCTGCAGATGGAGGGCGCGGTCGGCTGACGCCCGCCCCGTCACCAGCAGACGTCCCACTCAGGAAAGAGAGCACTACGACAGCCATGGCTGAGGCCCAGAACTCCCCCACCCTCGAATCCGCTCGGGCGGGGGGACCCCTGCCCGTGGGATCCACCACCGCGGGCTCGATCGCGGTCGCCGCGGAGTCGACCGTCGTCTCGCGCATGAGCGCGCCCCCGTCCTTCGACGTGGCGGACTTCCCGGTCCCGCACGGCCGGGAGGAGGAGTGGCGGTTCACCCCGCTGGAGCGCCTGCGCGGGCTGCACGACGGCACGGCCGTTGCGAACGGCGGGGGCGTGAAGGTCACCGTCCAGGCCCCGGAGGGCGTCGTCGTCGAGACCGTGGACCGCGACGACGCGCGGCTCGGCAGGGCGGGCACCCCGGTGGACCGGGTCGCCGCCCAGGCGTACTCGGCGTTCGAGAAGGCCGGCGTGGTCACCGTCCCCAAGGAGACGGTGCTCACCGAGCCCATCCGGATCGCCGTGCACGGCGAGGGCGGCGTCGCCTTCGGCCACCAGGTGATCGAGCTGGGCGCCTTCGCCGAGGCCGTCGTCGTCATCGACCACACCGGTGACGCCGTGCTCGCCGCCAACGTGGACTACCTCCTGGGCGACGGCGCCAAGCTCACCGTCGTCTCCGTCCAGGACTGGGACGACAAGGCCGTCCACGTCGCCCAGCACAACGCGCTGGTCGGCCGGGACGCCTCCTTCAAGTCGGCCGTCGTCACCTTCGGCGGTGACGTGGTCCGTCTGCACCCGCGCGTGACGTACGCCGGCGCCGGCGGCGAGGCCGAGCTGTTCGGCCTGTACTTCACCGACGCCGGGCAGCACCAGGAACACCGCCTGCTGGTCACCCACAACACCCCGCACTGCAAGTCGAACGTCGTCTACAAGGGCGCGCTCCAGGGCGACGACGCGCACGCGGTCTGGATCGGCGACGTGCTCATCGAGGCCGAGGCCGAGGGCACGGACACCTACGAGATGAACCGCAACCTGGTCCTCACGGACGGCGCGCGCGTCGACTCGGTGCCGAACCTGGAGATCGAGACCGGTGAGATCGTCGGCGCCGGCCACGCCTCCGCCACCGGCCGCTTCGACGACGAACAGCTCTTCTACCTGATGGCCCGCGGCATCCCGGAGTACGAGGCCCGCCGCCTGGTGGTCCGCGGCTTCTTCGCCGAGCTGGTCCAGCAGATCGGTGTCGCCGACATCGAGGAGCGCCTGCTCGCCAGGATCGAGGAGGAGCTGGAGGCTTCGGTCGCATGAGCTTCGTACGCGTCTGCGGGCTGAGCGAGCTGGAGGAGGACACCCCGAAGCGGGTGGAGATCGACGGCACGCCCATCTCGGTCGTGAAGACCGACGGCGAGGTGTTCGCCGTCCACGACATCTGCTCCCATGCGAACGTCTCGCTAGCGGAGGGCGAGGTCGACGACTGCCACATCGAGTGCTGGCTGCACGGCTCGCGCTTCGACCTCCGTTCCGGCAAGCCGGACAGTCTTCCGGCGACGCGCCCCGTCCCCGTATACCCCGTCAAGATCGAAGGGGACGACGTTCTCGTCTCCCTCACCCAGGAGTCCTGAGGCACCCATGGCAACGCTTGAAATTCGAGACCTGCACGTCACCGTCGAGGCCGACAACGCCACGAAGGAGATCCTCAAGGGCGTCGACCTCACCGTGAAGCAGGGCGAGACGCACGCCATCATGGGCCCGAACGGCTCCGGCAAGTCGACCCTCGCCTACTCCCTCGCGGGTCACCCGAAGTACACGATCACCAGCGGCACCGTCACCCTCGACGGCGAGGACGTCCTGGAGATGTCCGTCGACGAGCGGGCCCGTGCCGGTCTGTTCCTGGCGATGCAGTACCCGGTCGAGGTCCCCGGCGTCTCGGTCTCCAACTTCCTGCGCACCTCCGCCACCGCCGTCCGCGGCGAGGCGCCGAAGCTGCGCACCTGGGTGAAGGAGGTCAAGGAGGCCATGGAGCGCCTCAACATGGACCCGTCCTTCGCCGAGCGCAACGTCAACGAGGGCTTCTCCGGCGGCGAGAAGAAGCGCCACGAGATCCTGCAGCTCGAGCTGCTCAAGCCGAAGATCGCGATCCTGGACGAGACCGACTCCGGCCTGGACGTCGACGCGCTCCGCATCGTCTCCGAGGGCGTCAACCGCGTCCGCGAGACCGGCGAGGTCGGCACCCTGCTGATCACGCACTACACGCGCATCCTGCGCTATATCAAGCCCGACCACGTCCACGTGTTCGCCGGCGGCCGCATCGTCGAGTCCGGCGGCCCGGAGCTCGCGGACAAGCTGGAGAACGAGGGCTACGAGGCTTACACGAAGGGTGGCGCATCCGAGTGACACAGCTGCCGGGCCTCCTCGACACCGAGGCGATCCGCAAGGACTTCCCCGTCCTGGACCGGCTGGTCCACGACGACAGGAAGCTCGTGTACCTGGACAACGCGGCGACCTCGCAGAAACCGCGCCAGGTGCTGGACGCCCTGAGCGAGTACTACGAGCGCTACAACGCCAACGTCCACCGCGGTGTGCATGTGCTCGCCGAGGAGGCCACGGCGCTGTACGAGGGCGCGCGCGACAAGGTGGCCGCGTTCGTCAACGCGCCCAGCCGCGACGAGGTGATCTTCACCAAGAACGCCTCCGAGTCGCTGAACCTCGTGGCGAACATGCTGGGCTGGGCCGACGAGCCCTATCGGGTGGACCACGAGACCGAGATCGTCATCACGGAGATGGAGCACCACTCCAACATCGTGCCCTGGCAGCTGCTCGCGCAGCGCACGGGCGCGAAGCTGAAGTGGTTCGGCCTCACCGACGACGGCCGGCTCGACCTGTCGAACATCGACGAGATCATCACGGAGAAGACGAAGATCGTCTCCTTCGTGCTGGTGTCGAACATCCTCGGCACGGTCAACCCGGTCGAGGCGATCGTGCGCCGCGCGCAGGAGGTCGGCGCGCTGGTGTGCATCGACGCCTCCCAGGCCGCCCCGCACATGCCACTGGACGTGCAGGCCCTGCAGGCCGACTTCGTCGCCTTCACCGGCCACAAGATGTGCGGTCCGACCGGCATCGGCGTCCTGTGGGGCCGCCAGGAGCTGCTGGAGGACCTGCCTCCGTTCCTCGGTGGCGGCGAGATGATCGAGACGGTGTCCATGCACTCCTCGACGTACGCCCCGGCACCGCACAAGTTCGAGGCGGGCACGCCCCCCATCGCGCAGGCGGTCGGTCTCGGCGCTGCGATCGACTACCTCCAGTCGATCGGCATGGAGAAGATCCTCGCCCATGAGCACGCGCTCACCGAGTACGCGGTGCAGCGGCTGCAGAAGGTCCCGGACCTGAGGATCATCGGCCCGACGACGGCCGAGGACCGGGGCGCCGCGATCTCCTTCACGCTGGGTGACATCCACCCGCACGACGTGGGCCAGGTCCTCGACGAGCAGGGCATCGCGGTCCGCGTCGGCCATCACTGCGCGCGGCCCGTCTGCCTCCGCTACGGAATTCCTGCGACCACGCGAGCGTCGTTCTATCTGTACTCCACGCCGGCCGAGATCGACGCTCTGGTCGACGGCCTGGAGCACGTACGGAACTTCTTCGGCTGAGAGGCGTGTCGACACCGTGAAGCTGGATTCGATGTACCAGGAAGTCATCCTGGACCACTACAAGAACCCGCACGGGCGTGGTCTGCGGGATGGCGACGCCGAGGTGCACCATGTGAACCCGACGTGCGGCGACGAGATCACCCTCCGTGTGAAGTACGACGGCACGCAGATCGCGGACGTCAGCTACGAGGGCCAGGGCTGCTCCATCAGCCAGGCCTCCGCCTCCGTACTGAACGAGCTGCTGGTCGGCAAGGACCTGGCCGACGCACAGAAGATCCAGGAGACCTTCCTGGAGCTGATGCAGTCCAAGGGCAGGATCGAGCCCGACGACGCGATGGAGGACATCCTGGAGGACGCGGTCGCGTTCGCCGGCGTCTCCAAGTACCCCGCGCGGGTCAAGTGCGCCCTCCTGAGCTGGATGGCGTGGAAGGACGCGACGGCCCAGGCGCTGGGTGGCGCCGACGCCGAAAGGAAGACGGCATGAGCGACACCGCTGAGATGAAGCCGGTCTCCGAGGAGGAACTCCGCGAGGCCCTGATGGACGTGGTCGACCCCGAACTGGGCATCGACGTCGTCAACCTCGGGCTGATCTACGGCATCCACATCGACGACTCGAATGTGGCCACGGTCGACATGACCCTGACCTCGGCGGCCTGCCCGCTGACGGACGTCATCGAGGACCAGGCCAAGTCCGCCACGGACGGCCTCGTCAACGAACTCCGCATCAACTGGGTCTGGATGCCGCCGTGGGGCCCGGACAAGATCACGGATGACGGCCGCGAGCAGCTTCGGGCGCTCGGGTTCAACGTCTGACGACAGGACCTGGCGACTGAGAGGGACCGCGGCACCCGGCCGCGGTCCCTTTCGTGTGCTCAGCCCAGCCCGTCCACCTGCAGGAACGCCGAGTCCTCGCGGTACAGGCCGGTGTCCTGGTGCGGGTCCGGCCCCAGCTGGGAGTTCGAGTTCTGGTGGCGCAGGAAGCGGCCCGGGTGGTCGACCGACTCCGGCATGGTCGCTCCGCCGACGGACGACCGGCGGGGGCAGAACGTCGCGTCCTGGCGGAACGGAAGGGTGTTGTCGTCACGTTCCGCGCGCAGCAGGAAGTCGCGGTGGCGCAGGTAGCCGCCCGTGGCGGTGACGAAGGCGTGACAGCGGCCGTCGGCAAGGCCGTTCCCGACCGTGAAGGTGGCGGACCGGCGCGCTTCCGGTGAGGTGACCCGGTCGAGCCTCACGTGGTGACCGCTGATGTGCCAGTGGCGGCGGAGTGGTTGACGGAGCGGACGGACCGGTGGTTCTGCGCGGCTTCGGGTGAACTCGCAGGTTTCGAAGGGTACTTGGCGGGGCCCGGCGTGCCGGAGGGCGGGTGCGCGGCGGCGGAGGGGGATGCGGTCGTGGGTCTGTGGTTGTCGTCCGGCGCGGGCGCGGGCGTACGGGCCGGGGGCGAGGCGAAGGAGAGCAGGCCGGGGCCGTCGTCCGTGGGGGCGCCGGCCGCCTGTGGGGTGCCGGTGCGCGGGGGCTCGCCGTCCATGGCCAAGGCCGTGACACGGGCCGCGACGACCGCGAGCGCCGGCGCACCGGCCGGCCGGAGTCCTCGGGTGCCGGGCGGCCGGGAGGTGCCGGTGCTTCAGCCGGTCTCCCGTCGGTTGGGGGTGTGGTCGGGCACGGGCCCGCACGGCAGGGACCGGAGCGGGCCGGGTGAGCGGCTTCCGTGAAAGTGGGATCGCCCCGTGTCGGGCGGATGTGCGCGGCCTGTGTGTACGACCGTACGCAACGGTGTGTACGCTCGTACACATGGGATACCTGACGCTCGCCGGCGCCATAGCCGCCGAGGTCGCCGCGACGACGGCGATGAAGTACAGCGAGGGGTTCAGCCGGTTCTGGCCCTCGCTCGTGACGGCTCTGGGCTACCTCGTCTCCTTCGCACTCCTGGCCCAGACGCTGAAGACCGTCCAGATCGGCACGGCGTACGCGATCTGGTCCGGCGTCGGCACCGCGGCCATCGCTCTGCTCGGTCTGCTGCTCTTCGGGGAGGGGCTGAGCGTCGCCAAGGTCGGGGGGATCCTGCTGATCATCGGCGGAGTGGTCGTGCTGAACGTCGGCGGGGCGAGTCACTGATGGGGCGGCGCTACGACCCCGAGCGTCGGCAGCGGATCATCGACGCGGCCCTCCGGGTGGCCGCCCGCGACGGCATCGCCGGACTCAGCCACCGTACGGTCGCCGCGGAGGCCGACGTCCCGCTCGGCTCCACCACGTACCACTTCGCCACCTTGGACGACCTGCTGGTGGCCGCCCTGTGCCAGGCCAACGAGGGGTTCGCGCGCGTGCTCGACGCGAGCGGCGTCCTCGCGGACGGCGGCGACGACCTCGCGGCCGGCCTCGCCCGGGTCCTCGGCGAGTGGCTGGGCCGCGACCGGCCGGGCGTGGAGTTGGAGTACGAGCTGTACCTCGCGGCGCTGCGCCGCCCGGCGCTGCGCCCGGTCGCCGCCCAGTGGGCGCAGGAGACGGCCCGTCGGCTGGCCGCGCGGGTGGACGAGGTGACGGCGCGGGCGCTGGTGGCCCTGATGGACGGAATCTGTCTGGAGGTGCTGCTCACGGGCGGTTCGTACGACGAGAAGCGCGCGCGTGAGGTGCTGGCTCGGCTGATCCCCTGAAGCGGCGCCCGGCACGTGAGACGCAGTTCGCCCCGACCAGCCCGGCCACGTTAAGTTTTCTCCCATGACCGAGTCTGCTACCCGCACCACCGGCGCCGTCGCCGCCGGCCTCGCCACCATCGCCTCCGACGGCACCGTTCTCGACACCTGGTTCCCGGCCCCCGAGCTGGTCGAGGAGCCGGGCCCGGCCGGCACCGAGCGGCTCACCGCCGAGCAGGCGGCCGAGCTGCTGGGGGGCGGCGCGACCGCGGCGACCGGCCCGGACGCCCGCCGGGGCGTCGAGGTGGTCGCGGTCCGTACGGTCATCGCCTCGCTGGACGAGAAGCCGATCGACGCCCACGACGTCTACCTGCGCCTGCACCTGCTCTCGCACCGCCTGGTCAAGCCGCACGGCCAGAGCCTGGACGGCATCTTCGGCCACCTCGCCAACGTCGCCTGGACCTCGCTCGGTCCGGTCGCCGTGGACGACGTCGAGAAGGTGCGGCTGAACGCCCGCGCGGAGGGCCAGCACCTCCAGGTCACCTCGATCGACAAGTTCCCGCGTATGACCGACTACGTCGTCCCCAAGGGCGTCCGGATCGCCGACGCCGACCGGGTCCGCCTCGGCGCGCACCTTGCCGAGGGCACCACGGTCATGCACGAGGGCTTCGTCAACTTCAACGCCGGCACGCTCGGCACCTCCATGGTCGAGGGCCGGATCTCCGCGGGCGTCGTGGTGGGCAACGGCTCCGACATCGGCGGCGGTGCCTCCACCATGGGCACCCTGTCCGGCGGCGGCAACGTGATCATCTCCATCGGTGAGCGCTGCCTGATCGGAGCCGAGGCGGGCGTCGGCATCGCGCTCGGGGACGAGTGCGTGGTCGAGGCCGGCCTCTACATCACCGCCGGCACCCGGATCACCATGCCCGACGGCCAGATCGTCAAGGCCCGCGAGCTGAACGGCGCCTCCAACATCCTCTTCCGCCGCAACTCGGTCACCGGCACGGTCGAGGCCCGTCCGAACAACGCGGTCTGGGGCGGCCTGAACGACATCCTCCACAGCCACAACTGACCCACCACCACCCACGGCGCCCTCCGCCTCACGGCCGGGGGCGCCGTCCTGTACCCACCGGCCTCCCGAACTCCGTTGACGCGGCCTCGGCCGCAGGCGGCTCACGGAGCCACCGTACGGCAGGGCGGGTGGCAGGCCGCCCGGATTCCCTTTCGCAGGCGAGGTACAGCCGGCGGGGGCCGCGGGCGTCGGGAGGGGTGCGGGGGCCAAGACAGGGGGGCCCGGGGGAAAGAGATGGTGACGATGGATGCCGAAGCGCAGGAGAACGGTCGCCGGTCAGGCGGTCGTGAGTTCCTGGTACCGGGTCAGCAGCCCGTGGGCCGTCTCGCGGTCGGCGGGCAGCAGGGGGGCGCGTACCGGGCCCGCGGGCAGGCCGAGGCCGGTGAGCAGTGCCTTGGCGGTGACCGTGCCGGGCAGGCCCGCGCCCGTCATCGCCTCGATCAACGGCGTAGCCCGCAACTGGAGTCGGGCCGCCCGTGCGGTGTCGCCGGTGTCGAAGGCGTCGAGGATCGCGGCGATCCGGCCCGGCACGGCGTTGGCGACCGTGCTGACGCAGCCCGCGGCACCGACCGCGTACAGCGCGAGCACGTGTTCGTCGCAGCCCGCGTAGTACGCGAGATCCGTGCGCGCCAGCACCTTCTGGCTGCCCAGGAAGTCGTAGGAGCAGTCCTTGACCGCCACGATCCGCGGGTGCTCGGCGAGGCGGATCATCGTCCGTGGCTCGATCCGGGTGCCGGTACGGCCCGGGATGTCGTACAGCATCACGGGCAGCGCGCTCGCGTCGGCGACCTGACGGAAGTGTGCCTCCACCGCTTCCTGCGGTGGCCTGCTGTAGTACGGCGTCACCACCAGCACCCCGTCCGCGCCCGCCTCCTCGGCAGCGCGGGCCAGCTCGACGGTGTGCCGGGTGTCGGCGGTGCCCACGCCTGCCACCAGGGACGCACCGGCGCCGACGGCCTCGCGGACGGCCGCGACCAGTTCCGTCTTCTCCGCGTCCGTGGTCGTGGGCGACTCGCCCGTGGTGCCGTTCAGCACCAGGCCGTCACAGCCCCCGGCCACCAGCCACGCGGCCAGTTCGCGGGCGCCCTCCAGGTCCAGGGAGCCCTCCCCGGTGAACGGCGTGACCATCGCGCACAGGGTGCGGCCGAAGGGGCGGGCGGTGGTGGCTGTGGTTGTCATGGGTGTAGTCTCGGCGAGTCATTGGTGAAGCTCTACTTAATTTTTCTTTCCTGTACCGCTAAGCACTGCTGAGCGGTTCGGTCGACGTCCGAAGGCCCTGTGTCCAAGTCGGCCCTTCATGGGTCACTATGGCCGGAGGGTCACCGACGTCCGTCATGGGAGGCACCATGAAGCTCGGCAAGGCACTGGCCACCGGAGCCGCCGAGGAG
Organism: Streptomyces sp. NTD91; assembly: GCF_059510455.1. NCBI lineage: Bacteria > Bacillati > Actinomycetota > Actinomycetes > Kitasatosporales > Streptomycetaceae > Streptomyces > Streptomyces sp. NTD91. The sequence goes on along the minus strand of NZ_JCAJZW010000016.1, from coordinate 113,682 downwards.
CGGCCGCGCGGCGAAGAGGCCGTCCGTGAGGAGCGGGTATCGCTTCCCGAGGACGTCACCCGCGCCGAAACGGCCGAGCCGGCCCGCGAAGAGGTTCCGGCCGCCCGATGAGACTGCGGCTCCCGGCGGAACGCCCGACGGAGCCGCCGACCGGATACAAGATCGCCCACCCGGTGCTGTCCCAGGACGGCACCCGGGCCGGGTTCACCGGAGTGTCGCTCGGCGGCGCGCTGCCGTACGGCGTTCTCGACGAAGCCGCCTGTGTCTACGGGCGCCGGCACCGGCCGCCGGCCCGGCTGTGCGGCTGCGGATTCCACTGCGTCCACGACCGCGCCGCCGCCGAGGCCATGCTGTGCACCACCGAGCACCGTACGGCCCTGCTGCTGGAGGTCTCCGTGCTCGGCGCCTACATCCGCTTCGAGCGCGGGTTCCGGTACGCCCGGCAGCGGGTGCGTACGGCCGTCGTAGGGCCGTGCGCCTGTGGCGGTACCGCTGTCGCGCTCGCCGACGCCGGGTGGGGCAGACCCGGCTGGCGGGCGCTCGCCCCGGTGTGCGCCGGCTGCGTGCGCGGGCGTACGTCCGTCTCGCTCGCCGGGTTCGCCCGGCTGGCCGGGGAGGGACTGCGGGTGGTCGCGCGCGGTGCGGGTACGGGGGTTCCCACCGCCGAGTCGGCGGCGGGGCCGGAGCTCGGCGTGCCCGAACTGGTCGCCGAGGCCGCGTTGTTGCAGGCTCGCCTCGACTGGTTCCAGAGCCAACTCGCTCGGCTCGGGGAGCGTGGGGGCGGGGGATCGGGGCGGGGCTGACGGTCTAACGGCCGGTTGTCCGGGTACCCGCAGCCCAGGGCGGCCTGTGCGGTGCGTCGTTCCGCGTGGGGCGTGGGTCCCTGCGGGCGCGTCGTGCGGTGCGCGGGTTCATGCCTGCGGCGGCCCGTGCGGGTGCGCCGTCGCCGGGATCGCGCCTACGGTGGTCTGTGAGTCGGCGGCGCGCCGGACGGTGTCCGCCCTCGGTCCGACGGGCTGCCCGCTGTGGGGCACCCGGTGTGCTCGCTCGCCGCCGCGGGCGGACACCACCGGGCACGTCCCCCCTCCGTACGCGGCCTCGGGGGCGACACGCTCAGAGCCGCCCCGGGGCTCGGCAGCCGCCGGGCACGTCGACGCGATCAGGGAAAGGGCACACCGATGAAGCACAGGATTGCGCACCGTTCGGGCGCCAAGGGACCCGACGAGCTGCGGCAGCAGATCGAGCACACCAGGCACCAACTCGGTGACACGGTGGCCCACTTGGTCGGCAAGGCCGACATGAAGGGGCGGGCCCGGGTGCGGGCCGCCGACCTGCGGGACAAGGCCGGCGCCATGACCGTGCAGCTGCGTGTCAGCGCCGCCCAGGCCGGCCACGCCGTGCAGGGCAGGGCCGCGCACGCCGGTCATGCCGTGCAGGGCCGGGTCGCGAACGTGCAGCATGTCGTGCAGGGGCGGGCCGGGCAGGCCGGGCACGCGGCACAGGGCAGGACCGCAGGCGTCGGGCACGCTCTTCAGGCCAGGGCCCTGCGGATCCTCGGGCGGCTGCGGCGACCGGCGGTGATCGCGGGCGCGGCGGGCGTCGCGACGGTGGTCGCGGCGGGTGTCGCACGGATGAGGCGCAGCGCCCGCTGACCCCGGTGTCCCCCACCGTGGACAAGAAAAGTTTTCGGTGGGAGGGTGGGGCCATGCTGGACGTGACCGTGATCGAGGACCCCGAGGCGGCGGCCGTGTCGCTGGACCCCATCCGGGCCCGGCTGCTCGCCGAACTCGCCGTCGAGCCCGCCTCGGCGACCATGCTGGCCGGCAAGGTCGGACTGCCCCGGCAGAAGGTGAACTACCACCTCAAGGCGCTGGAGCGGCACGGCCTGGTCGAGCTGGCCGGGGAGCGCCGCAAGGGCAATGTCACCGAGCGGCTCATGCGCGCGACCGCCGCGTCGTACGTCATCTCGCCCGCCGCCCTGCCGGGCGTGCAGCCGGATCCGGACCGCTTTCGCGACCAGTTGTCCGCGCGGTGGCTGCTCGCGCTGGGCGCCCGTCTGGTGCGGGACGTCGGCACGCTGATCAACGGCGCCGCCCGGGCCAGGAAGGCGCTGGCCACCTACGCCCTGGACGGGCAGGTCCGCTTCGCGTCCGCCGCCGACCGGGCGGCCTTCGTGCAGGAGCTGACGGCGGGCGTGAGCGCGCTGATCCGCAAGTACGACGCCCCGGACGCCGAGGGCGGCCGTGACCACCGCATCGTGGTCGCCCTGCATCCCACGGTCAGGGAACAGCCGGTCCCCGCACCGGATCAGTGAGCAGGAGTCCCGACATGCCCGAGGAATTCGAGATCGTCCGCGAGTTCGAGGTGGACGTCCCGCCCGAGAAGGTGTGGGAGGCCGTCACCACCGGCACCGGCGGCTATCTGTGGCCCATGGATCCGCCCGAGCCCCGGGAGGGCGGCAGGGGGCCCTTCGGGTCCACCGTCACCGCCTGGGACCCGCCGCACCGCTACACCAACCGCAGCGAGAACGTGGGCATGACCACCCAGTCGGTCAACCAGCTCGACTACACCATCGAGCCCCGTGACGAGGGCCGCCGCGCCTGGGTGCGCTACGTGCACAGTGGCATCTTCACGGACGACTGGAACAACCAGTACGACGGCGCCGGCAAGCACACCGACTTCTATCTGCACACTTTGTGCGAGTACCTCACCCACTTCGCGCCGCGGGCGGTCGCCTTCGCCCAGCTGAACGGGCCCGCGGCGTCGGCGACCCCGCGGGCGCTCGCCGCCGTCGCGCGCGCCCTCGGCCTGGCGGACGACGCGGCCGCCGGTGGGAAGGTGAGCGTCCGGGGGCCCGGTGGGCAGGCCCTGGACGCCGTACTCGACTACCGCAACCGCTACTTCGTCGGGCTGCGCACCGACCACGCCCTCATCCGCTTCTTCGGGCGCGGTCACTGGGGCGCCCCGCTCGGCATCAGCGTCCACGACTTCGCGCCGGACGCCGACGCCAGGACGAACGAGGCCGTCTGGCAGGACTGGCTGAACGGGGTGTTCGGCCGGTCCTGAGTCAGGTCACGGGCGGAAGCGCAGCACCTGTGGGTCGTGGTCGCTGATCTGGTCGTTGAACTCCGAGTTGATGTGCACGCTGTCGTAGTCCACATCGCAGCGGCGCCGGATCGCCGGACTGACCAGGATCTGGTCCAGGACCTGCTCGTTGCCCTGGTAGTCGTAGGTGTAACGCTCGCTCTTCGGCAGGGACTTGATCGCCGACCACAGCTCGCCGCCGCCCTCGAGGATCTTCGCGGTCCCGGAGAACTCGAAGTCGTTCATGTCGCCGAGAGCGATCACCTCGGCGTTCTTCTGGGCCTCGAGGATGTCGTCGACGAACGCGTTCACCTCGGTGGCCTGTGCGTGGCGCTGGATCTCCGAGCTGCGCGTCGGCGGCTGGTACCGGGAGGCCAGGCCCTGGTCGCCGCCCTTGGAGATCAGGTGGTTGGCGATCACGAAGACGGTCTTGCCGCGGAAGACGAACTGGCCGACGAGCGGCTTGCGGCTGTCCTTCCAGGCGGCGTTCGTCGGGTCGATGCGGCCCGGGGACGCCGTCAGCTCGGCCTTGCCGTGCTCCTTGGTGACGCCGACCGCGGTGGTGGAGTCACCACCCGCGCGGTCCACGAAGGACACCCGCTGCGGGTTGAAAAGGAAGACCTGGCGGATGTTGCCGCCCGGCTCGCCGCCGTCCTGGTCGTTCACCGGGTTGATCGAGCGCCAGTCGTACTTCGGGCCGCCCGCCGCGACGATCGCGTCGATCAGCTTGTCCACGGTGACGCTCGCATCGACCGTCCCGTCGTCCGTGGCGCCGTTGTCGTCCTGGATCTCCTCCAGGGACACGATGTCCGGTGACTGCAGGTTGTTCACGATCGCGGAGGCGTGCTGGGCGAAGGTGTTGTCCGACGGATCGAGGTTCTCGACGTTGTAGGTCGCCACCGCCAGCTCGCGAGCCGACTGCTTGCGCGTCGTCTCGCGCTCCAGACCGCCGCTCTTCAGCGTGCCGAGCCTGCTCGCGACGAGCGTGTAGCCGCCGTACTGGTTGAAGTCGAGCGGTCCGGTGGTGGTGCCCTCCAGGGCGTCGCCGACGTTCGCCTTCGGGAAGTCGGCGGTCGAGCCCAACGACTGGATCTGGAGGCGGCCGGTGTTCTGGGAGTCGTAGGAGCCGTAGACCGTGCCGCCGCGGCGGTTGGCGTGCTCGTGCGGCTTCACCGTGACCCACAGCTCGCTGTAGGGGTCGGTGGGCGTGACCACGCGGGCGTCGACGACCTGGACGTTCATGCCCTCCAGGGACTCGTAGTAGTCCAGGGCGTACCTCGACGGGTCCAGGGTGAGGCTGTCGATCGAGCCGCCGGCCGCGGTGTCGCCCTGCGGGGTGTACGCGTCCGGCACCGAGTTCTCGTCGATCACGACCGGCGCCGGGACCGGGTTGCCGGTGGAGACCGTGGTGACCGTCGGCCTGGTGATCTCCGTCAGGGACTGGTTGCCGCTGGAGGCGCCGCCCGGGACGTACTCGGAGACCGTGCCGGTCACCGTCACCGAGTCGCCGACCGCGACCTTCGGCGTGGAACCGGTGAAGACGAAGACGCCCTCGCTGGTGGCCGGGTTGTCGTCCGGGTTCGGATCCTGGATCCAGAAACCTCTGGAGGAGCCGTACGCGCGCGTGGCCGTGACGATGCCGGGTACGTCCGTCACCTTCTGCCCGGCGAACGGCGATATTCGGGTCGTGCCCTGGATGTCGTGGATGCGCACCGAGTCGGCGTGCGCGGGCGAGGTGAGGGCGACGGCGGACGCCGCGCTGCAGACGGCGGCGACGGTGAGCGCGGCGAGGCGCGCGGAAGACCTGCTCGGCAAGGGATCCCTCCGGGGACGTGACGATGCGCCGGGACGAGGGTGGTACGGGTGCGTGTGGGGCTCGTAGCCCTCCGTGACACGCGTAGATGCCGAGTGAACAGTTGTCCCCCCAACTTCTACGCGCGTCAATCTCCAGCCTGCGCACGGGAGTTGTCAAGGTTTCGGCCATGTACGGCTGCCGAAGGGCAGATGAACCGGGCGGCATGGGTGGAAATCCGTCTAGGCTGAGCGGCTGAGCCCGTTTCACGCTCCGAGGAGATCCAGCCGATGTCAGACAGCTCTCCCCTGCCGCCCGTACGGCTGCACGCCGAAGCGGAACTGGCCCGCGCCGCGCTGTCCACGCCGCTGCTCTCCCGGGCCGCCCGCCTCGCCCGGTGGGCCGGGCCCGACGCCCGCGTCGACGCCGGCGGCGCACTGGTCGAGGAGCAGCTTCCGGCCGCCGCCGAGCTGCTCGGCCTCGGCGGCGACGACGCCGCCGCGTACGTCAGCGAGGCCTGGCGGGTCGCCGTGGACACCGGGCTGGTCGAGATCGTCGACGAGGAGGCCGGGACCGTCCGGGCGGGAGAGGAGCTGAAACTGCTCACCGGCGGCTCCCCGGCCGATGTGCTCTCCGTCTGGCTCACCGCGCTGGAGACCGTCGTCGCCGACGCGACCGTGCCCGATCTGGACGATCTGGTCGAGGCCCTGGACGGGGGCGGCGAGGTCGATTTCTCGTCACTCGACTGGGATCCGGACGGGGAGGCCGCGTTCCTCGACGGCGTCCTCGGCAATCTGTATCTGCTGACGGTGAGTGAGGGCGGCCCCGGCGACGGACCGGTCCCGCTGCCCGCCCTCGCCGCGTCGATGATCGTCCCCGACGGCCCGGGCGAACCCAGCGACGACGTCCTGGAGCAGGTCTCCGACGCGATGATGCGGCTGGACGACCAGTTCCGGATGCTGGAGCCGGTCGGCCTCGTGGAGTACCGGCCGGTGGACGAGGCGCTGATGGCCGACCCGGAGGAGGAGCCGGCCGCGCCGCTGGACGACACCGACGTCGCGCGCTACGGCATGGTCCGGCTCACCCCGCTCGGGGTGTACGGACTGCGCGCCCGGCTGCTGGATGCCGGGTTCGCGGCACCGGCCGTCGGTGAACTCGCCGACAAGGGCGCGGACGCGCTGCTCGACGGCACGGCCGCGTTCGGCCAGGCGGCGGCGCGCGCCGAGACCGAGCAGTGGCTCGCCCGGCGGGAACCGCTCGACGCGGCACGGGAGTTGCTGGCGGCGGCGAGGGGTGGGGACGCGGGTGCGCCGCTGCGCCGGCTGCACTGCCAGCAGGCCCTGTCCCTGATCGGCACGGAGGCCGAGCCGGCGCTGCGGGAGGTGCTGGACGATCCGGAACTGGGCGGCCTGGCCCGGGTCTGGCTGAGCGAACGGGGCGTGGCCGGGGTGCCCGCGCCGTCCGAGGGTCTGGTGTTCTGGCTGACCATCGACACCGTGGCCGCGCAACTGGCCGCCGAGGGCAACTCCGAGGAACTCCAGGCGCTGGTGGAGGGGCTGGCCGCGCAGCACAGCGGGTTCTTCTCCGCCGCGTGGCGGGTGGAGCACCCGGCGACGGCCGACGTACTGGAGGCGATGGGGCGGCTGCACCCGGACAAGAAGGTGGCGAAGGAGGCACGGAAGGCCGCGTTCAAGGCCCGTTCGCAACAGGGGAGCTGAGGTGAGTCCGGCGCGGCCGTACGCCGGGTGGTGGCCGGGTGCGGGCGCGGCGGGTGATGGCGCCCTTGGGGCGGTCAGCCCTCCGAGACGGAGCCGGAGTACAGCGAGTTCACCGGCGTCACCTTCTCGCCCGACGGCACGACCCTGTTCGCCAACATCCGGACGCCCGGCATCATGCTCGCCAGCACCGGGCCGTGGAAGCGGCAGAAACGTTGACGTTCTCCCGGGCCTGCGGGCCGTGGACCCCGGTCCGGCTCGTCCCGCCCGTCCGAGGGCTTCCAGAACGCGGGCTGTCGATCTTCGTCCCGTCCGAGAGGACGGCGAAGGCGGACAGGCCGAGGCCGATGCCGGCGTCGGTCCCCGCCGCCGGGAGGATGTCCGGCTCGGTTTCCAGCGGGGCGGCCCTGCTGTGCGGCCTGGCCGCTCGCCTTTGGCCATCACCGTACTGATCCGTCATGACCGCCCGCCTCACAAGATCGCGTCACATCGCAAGTGCATTCACAGTGAACCCGCCCGGGGTAGCCGTCTTGAAACCGGTCGACAGCCTCAGGGTTCGATAAAATGCGGAGAGTGTCTCCGATTTGTGAGGAGTTACTCGATGACGCAGGTCAGGCCCATGCGCGCGGACGCTCGGCGCAACTACGAGCGGTTGCTGAAGGTGGCGGCGGAAGCCTTCGCCGAGCATGGGGAGAAGGCGTCACTCGACGACATCGCCAAGCGGGCGGGCGTCGGCTCCGGCACGCTCTACCGGCACTTCCCGACGCGGCAGGCGCTGCTGGAGGCGGCGTACGTGGACCGCATCGAGGCGCTGGGGGCGAGGGCCGACGAGCTGGCGGACCAACTGCCGCCCGGCGATGCGCTGATGGAGTGGCTGAACGAGCTGTGCGTCGCCACCATCCAGGTGCGCGGGATGAAGGCGCTGCTGGGCTCGGCGGTCACGGACGGCAGCTCGGTCGCGCTGACGGCGTGCGGGACCACGGTGAAGGGCGCGGCCGGGAGACTGGTCGAGGCGGCACGGGCGGAGGGACTGCTGCGGGCCGACGTCGAGCCGATCGACGTACTGCGGCTCGCCCACGGGGTCGCCACGGCGTCGGAACTCGCGAACGGGCAGGGGCGGGAGATCCGGCGGTATCTGACCCTGCTGGTGGAGGGGCTGCGGGGCTAGGGCGTGTTTCGAAAGTCCCGTCTGGTCCGCGGCGTCTGGCACGGCACCTCGCCGCGTTGTCGGGATCGTCCACGTACGCCCGGTACGAGGACGATCCTCCGCCTTGCGATGCACCGCACCGGACGCCGCGGACCCGGCCCTCCGGGCGGACGACGCCACTTTCGAAACACGCTCTAGGGGATTTCGTTCGGATCGGTCCGGGCCGGCTCCCCGGTACCGGCCTGACCGTCGCGACGACCCGCCCCAGCCCCCGCTCCCGACGCCCTACAGCGCCCGTGCTCCAGGCTCCGCCATGTTCCTCACCGTGCGGGCCTTGACGAAGTCGCCCAGTGCCGTCATGTCCCACTCGCCCGAGTACTGGCGGACGAGCTTGGCCATCAGCACGCCGGTCTGGGGCTCGGCGTGGGTGAGGTCGAAGCGGACCAGCTCCTCGCCTGTGGTGGCGTCCAGCAGGCGGCAGTAGGCCTTGGCGACCTCGGTGAACTTCTGACCGGAGAAGGAGTTGACCGTGAAGACCAGACCGGTGACGTCCTGGGAGAGGCGGCCCAGATCCACCGTGATCACCTCGTCGTCGCCCGCGCCCTCGCCGGTGAGGTTGTCACCCGAGTGCCTGATCGCGCCGTTCAGGATCGTCAGCTTGCCGAAGTAACAGCTGTCGATGTGGTTGCGCTGCGGGCCGTAGGCGATGACCGAGGCGTCCAGGTCGATGTCCGCGCCACGGAACGCCGGCTCCCAGCCGAGCCCCATCCTGACCTGGGCGAGCAGCGGACGGCCGCCCTTCGTCAGGGACACGGTCTGGTTCTTCCGCAGGCTGACCCGGCCCTTGTCGAGGTTGATCTTCCCGGCCCCCGGAGCGGGCGGTCCCGAGGGAGGGGACACCGGCGGGGCGGGCGGGGTGACCGGGGACTGCACGGCGGGCGGCGGCGGGGTCACCGGCCGGGGCGGCGCCGGCGGGGCGGCCGGTTCCTCCACGGTGACGCCGAAGTCCGTCGCGATGCCGGCCAGCCCGTTGGCGTACCCCTGGCCGACCGCGCGGGCCTTCCAGGCGCCGCCCCTGCGGTAGACCTCCACCACGATCAGCGCCGTCTCGGTGCCGAGCTGCGGCGGGGTGAACGTGGCCAGCACCGTGCCGGCGTCCGCGTCGCGGATCGTGGCCGTCGGCTCGATGCCCTGGAAGGTCTGGCCGGCCGCGTCCGGGCTGGCCGTGACCACGATCTTCTCGATGTCCGGGGGTACGGCTGCGGTGTCGACCGTGATCGCGTCGGGGGCCGAGCCGCCGCCGGACGCGTGGTTCACGCCCGGTCCCGCCGGCTGGTTGTAGAAGATGAAGTCGTCGTCCGAGCGCACCTTGCCGTCGGCCGTGAGCAGCAGGCCCGACACGTCGAGCCGCACGGGCGCGGAAACGTCCACCGTGACGCGGGCGGCCGACAGAGGGATGTTCGAGCCAGGGGTCATAGCTGTCATGCCGGGTGAACGAACGACACCGCTTTACCGTTCCCTTACCAGCCGAAACCCGCCGAACGGCCTACGGCACCACCACGATCTTGCGCCCGACCCCCGCCGCGAACTGCTCGAGCGCCTGCGGGTACCGGGCCAGCGGGATCCGGTCGCTGATGAACACCTGCGGATCCAGCACCCCGGTGGCGAACAGCTCCGCCGCCCGCTCGAAGCTGTGCAGCACCGCCATGGAACCGGTGATGGTGATCTCCTGGTTGTAGATCCGGTACGGGTCGATCGTCACCCGGGTCGCGTAGTCGGCCACGCCGAACTGCAGGAACGTGCCCGCCTTCGCCACCCTTTCCAGGCCGTCCTGGATCGCCGCGGCGTTCCCGGTCGCGTCCACGACCACGTCCCAGCCCTGGGGGCGGTCGAGTTCGTCGGCGTTCGCCGCCGAGGCCGACACGCCCAGCCGCCGGGCCGTCTCCAGTCGCGCCGGGTTGACGTCGACCACGTCCACGCTCGCCGCGCCGGTCCGCTTGGCCAGCTCCAGCATCATCAGCCCCATGGTCCCGGAGCCGTAGATCAGCACGTGGGCGCCGAGACGGGAGCCGAGGACGTCGTAGCCGCGCACCGCGCAGGACAGCGGCTCCACCAGGGCCGCGTCCTCGGTGCGCACGTGCTCGGGCAGCTCGACGCAGTTGGCCACCGGCGCGACGGCGTACTGTGCCGCCCCGCCCGCCGTGGTCACGCCGATCGCGGCCCAGCGCTCGCACAGGTTGTTGTGGCCGGTACGGCAGTAACGGCATTCGTAGCAGTACAGGGAGGGGTCCACGGCCACCCGGTCGCCGACCGCCACCTCGGTGACCTGGCTGCCGACCCCGACCACCTCGCCCGCGAACTCGTGCCCGGGGACGATCGGCAGCTTGGGTGCGAACTCGCCCTGGAGGATGTGCAGATCGGTGCCGCACAGCCCGCAGGCCGCCACCTCGACGACGACCTCGCGGGGTCCCGGAGTCGGGTCGGGCACCTCGGTGACGACGGCCCGGCCCACGGACTCGATGACGGCGGCCTTCATTTCACGGCTCCCAACGACAGGCCCTGGACCAGCTTGTCCTGGGCGGCGAACCCCGCGGCGAGCACCGGCAGGGAGATGACGAGCGACGCGGCGCACACCTTGGCCAGGAACAGACCCTGGCTGGTGATGAAGCCGGTCAGGAAGACGGGGGCGGTCTCGGCGACCACGCCCGTGAGGACTCGGGCGAACAACAGCTCGTTCCAGCTGAAGATGAAGCAGATCAGGGCTGTGGCGGCGATGCCGGGCAGGGCGATCGGGGCGACCACGCGCGCGAGGACGGTCGGCAGCCGGGCGCCGTCGATCTGCGCCGCTTCGATCACCGCGACCGGGACCTCGGCGAGGAACGACTGCATCATCCACACCGCGATCGGCAGGTTCATGGAGGTGTAGAGGATGACCAGGAGCCAGATGTTGTCGAGCATGCCGGTGTTCTTGGCGAACAGATAGATCGGCAGCAGACCGGCCACCACCGGCAGCATCTTCGTGGACAGGAAGAAGAACAGGACGTCCGTCCACTTCCGCACCCGCCGGATCGACAGCGCGTACGCCGCCGGAAGCGCGAGCAGCAGGACGCAGACCGTCGACGCCACCGACGCCACGGTGGAGTTGACCAGCGCGGGCCAGGGAGTCGCGCCGCCGCCCGACCCGAAGAACTCGCGGTAGCCGTCGAGGGTGAGCGACGCGGCGAAGGACGGCGGGTTGGTGGCCGCGTCCGCCTCGGAGTGGAAGGACGTCAGCGCCATCCAGGCGATGGGCAGGAAGAACACGATCCCGACCAGCCAGGCCAGCAGGCCCAGCCCGCCTCGGCGCAGTACGGCGTTCATGCGCGCGATACCTCCTCGCGGAACAGGGACGACACCACGCGCAGGGCGAAGGTCGCGATGACGATCGAGCCGATGACCACCAGGACGCCGGCGGCCGAGGCGAGGCCGTTCTCGTGAGCCTGGTAGAAGCTCTGGTAGACGGTGTAGGGCAGGTTGGCGGTGCCGAGGCCGCCGGACGTGATGGTGAACACCGCGTCGAAGTTCTGGACGATGTAGATCGAGCCCAGCAGGGCGCCGAGTTCGAGGTAGCGGCGCAGGTGCGGAAGCGTCAGATGGCGGAAGATCTGCCAGTCGTTCGCGCCGTCCACCCGCGCGGCCTCGATCTGCTCGTGGTCGCGGCTCTGCAGTCCGGCGAGCAGGATCAGCATCATGAACGGCGTCCACTGCCACACCAGGGAGGCCTCGACCGCGAGCAGCGGCGTGTTGGAGATCCAGTCGGGCTGTGGGCCGCCGACATAGTGCAACAACCCATTGAGCAGACCGTATTCAGGGTTGTAGAGCACATGCTTCCAGAGCAGGGCGGCGGCCACGGGCACGACCAGGAAGGGCGCGATGAGCAGGGTGCGGACGATGCCCCGGCCGCGGAACCTTCGGTCGAGCAGCAGTGCCAGTACGAGGCCCAGGACCAGGCTGGCCAGCACCACCGTGACGGTGAGCAGCACGGTCGTCCAGACCGAGTGGCGCAGGTCCGCGTCGGTGAGGACCTGGCGGTAGTTGTCGAGGCCGGTGAAGCGGCGGGCCTTGGGATAGAGGGCGTTCCAGTCGAAGAAGGAGATCACCAGCGTGGCCACGAACGGCAGCTGGGTCACCACGATCATGAAGACGAGGGCGGGCATCAGGGGGGCCCGGGTGGCCCAGGCGCGCAGGCGGGCGGAGGGCCGCCGCGTGGCGCGTACCGGTGTGGCGGCAAGGGGGGCTGTGGTCGCGGTCATCGTCCCTCGTACTCCTTGGAGATCTTCTCGGCGAGCGCCTGTGATTTCCTCAGGGCCGACTCGACGGACTGGCGTCCGGCGACGGCCGCGCTGATCTCCTGGGAGACCTTGGTGCCGAGATCGGTGAACTCGGGGATGTCGACGAACTGGATGCCGGGCGCGGGCCGCGGCTGTACGCCGGGGTCGTTCGGGCGGGCGCTCTCGATGGCCTGCTTCGTCATGTCCTGGAAGGCGGCGGCCGACTTGCGGTACTCGGCGTTGCTGTACGTCGACGCCCGCTTGCCCGCCGGGACATCGGGCCAGCCGCTGGTCTCGCCGACCAGTTGCTCGTAGCCCTTGCCGGACGCCCACGACACGAACTTCCAGGCCTTGTCGGGGTTGCGGGAGGCCTTCTGGATGCCCCAGGCCCAGGTGTACAGCCAGCCGGAGGACGGGGTCTTCTCCACGGGCGCGGGGGCGTAGCCGAGCTCGCCCTTGACGGGGGAGCCGTTCGCCTCCAGAAGGCCGGCCGCCGAGGTGGCGTCGTACCACATGGCGACCTTGCCCTGGGTCATGTCGTTGAGGCACTCGGCGAAGCCGGACTGGGCGGCACCCGACTCGCCGTGCTTGCGCACCAGGTCGACATAGAACTTCGTCGCCTTCTCGAACTCGGGGGAATCCAGGTGCGCCTTCCAGTTCTTGTCGAACCAGGTGCCGCCGAAGGTGTTCACCACCGTGGTCAGCGGCGCGATCATCTCGCCCCAGCCGGGCAGGCCGCGCAGGCAGATGCCCCTCATGCCGGGTTTGGCGCCGTCCACCCTGGCCGCGAGGTCGGCGACCTGCTGCCAGGTGGGGTGGGCCGGCATGGTGAGGCCCTTCGCCGCGAACACGTCCTTGCGGTACATCAGGAAGGACGACTCGCCGTAGAAGGGCTGACCGTAGAGCTTCCCGTCGGAGGCGGTCAGGGACTGGCGCATGGGTGCCAGGACGTCCTGTTCGTCGTACGACGGGTCCTTGGCGACGTACGAGTTCATCTCGTGCAGCCAGCCGTTGCGGGCGTAGATCGGTATCTCGTAGTTGCTCAGGGTCGCCACGTCGTACTGGCCGGCCTGGTTGGCGAAGTCCTGGCTGATCTTGTCGCGGACGTCGTTCTCGGGCAGGACCGTGAAGTTGACCTTGATGCCGGTCTCCTTGGTGAAGTGCGCGGCGGTCAGTTTCTGCAGCTCGGTCATCTGGGGGTTGTTGACCATCAGGACGTTGATGGAGTCGCCACCACCGGTCCCGCCCGCACCGACCCAGCAGCCGGAGAGCAGCGGGGCGAGCAGCGTCCCTGCGGCGGCCATGGCGAGCGTGGCTCGCGGCCTCCGTCGGCTCTGGGTTCGCATGGATCGCTCCTGAAGATATGGGGATATAAGGGGCATTTGGAGGTGTGGAACGCACCGGGGGAGGCGAGGTGGACCTTCAGACCCGGATGACCTGCGGGCCCAGCAGGGAGTAGCGGTGGGCCTCGGAGGCCGCGAGCTGGGTGCTCGTCACGATCGTCTCCAGCACGCCGACCTCGGCGAACCTGCAGAAGCTGACCGCGCCGAACTTGGTGTGCACGCCCACGAAGACGCTCCGGCGCGCGGCCCGCATCGCCTGTGCCTTGACCTCGCTGACCGCCGGGTCCGGGGTGGTCAGGCCGTGCTCGCGGGTGATGCCGTTGGCGCCGATGTAGGCGAGGTCGATGACGAAGCCGGCGAGCATCTTCGTCGTCCAGTGGTCGACGGTGGCGAGCGTGCCGGCCCGGACCCGGCCGCCGAGGAGCAGGACCTGGGTCTGTCCCGCCTCGGCGAGAGTGCCCGCGACCGGCAGGGAGGCGGTGACCACGGTCAGCGGCCGGTCGGCGGGCAGGGCTTCGGCGATGAGCTGCGGGGTGAAGCCCTCGTCCACGAAGACCGTCTCGGCGTCCCCGAGCAGCTCGGCCGCGGCGGCCGCGATCCGGCGCTTCTCGGGCACATGGCTGGTGGCGCGGAAGGCGAGCGTCGTCTCGAAGCCGGCGCTCTCCACCGGGTAGGCGCCGCCGTGCGTACGGCGGACCAGTCCGTGGTCCTCCAGGGCGCGCAGATCGCGCCGGATGGTCTCCTTGGCCACGCCCAGCTCGACGGCGAGCGCGGTGACGTCGACCGAGCCGGTGGCGCGCGCGGCGCGCACGATCTCGCGCTGGCGTTCTTCCGCCGTCCTTGTGCTCATGTCGTCACCCACCTTCCGCGGAACTGCCCGTTCGGGCTCCCTGGTGGAAGTTCTACAGCGGGTGCGCGGCACTGACCAGGCCTGTTGCGGGCCCGATACTGCCCGTTTGCGCCCGTTCACCGAGGGCGGTGCCCGGCGCGGACCTGCGCGCCCGTGTCCGGCCGTGCGGGAACGGGCGTCCCGGATGCCCGAACATGCCGACGGGCGGGCCCGTTCGGTGCCCGCCCATGTGCGTGAGCGATCGTTTTCCGTCGTGCGGAGCCTTCGGCGGGATCACTGCGGCCAGATGGGCGGGTCGTTCACGAAGTGCCCGCCGAGGTGGCTGTGCGCCGGGTTCTCCGGGTCCAGCTCACCCTGCTCGGCGATCAGCTTCTCGGCGTAGGGCTCGGAGTCGTCCTGCGGCTCGTAGCCGAGGTCCCGCGCGGTGCTCAGGTCCCACCACAGCCGCGTGTTGGCGGAAGAGCCGTAGACCACCGAGTGACCGACGTTCTCCGCGGTCAGGGCCGCGTGGAAGAGGCGCGCGCCGTCGGCCGGGCTCATCCACACCGAGAGCATGCGCACGCTGGTCGGCTCCGGAAAGCAGGAGCCGATGCGCACCGAGACCGTCTCCAGGCCGTGCTTGTCCCAGTACAGCTGGGCGAGGTCCTCACCGAAGGACTTGGACAGGCCGTAGAAGGTGTCCGGGCGGCGCGGGGTGTCGACCGGGATCGGCGGCTCGCCCGGGCGCGGGGCCGGGGTGAAGCCGACGGCGTGGTTGGAGGAGGCGAAGACGACCCGGGCCACACCCTCCTGCCGGGCGGCCTCGTAGAGGTTGTAGGTGCCCTCGATGTTCGACTTCAGGATCTTCTCGAAGGGGGCCTCCAGGGAGATGCCCGCGAGGTGCAGGACCGCGTCCACGCCCCGCACGGCCTCGCGCAGCGCCGCCGTGTCGGTGAGGTCGGCGGTGATCGCGTCCGGCTCGCCCTCGACGCGCCGCACGTCGAACAGGCGGAGCGTGTAGCCGTACTCGGGCAGCAGGGACCGCATCAGGGTGCCGAGGCCGCCGGCGGCGCCGGTGAGCAGAACGGTGCGGGGAGCTGGCATCCTCGGTCCTCCTTGTGGCCGCCATTCATATACATGGATACGCTAGAGAGCTTCGCCGTGCACCGTCAAGTGTCGCGTGATCTCCGTCAATTCGCTTCGAGTGTTGCGGGTTTGCCTGCTTGACCTGCGACGAAAAGGCCCCGTAGCGTGGTCGTGTTCAGAAATGTAGACATGGATCAGAGGCATGCACCAGCGTGTCCTAGGGAGAGCCCGTGACGCCAGCCCCTCTCACCGAACGGCTCGGAGATCCGCGCGGGCCGCTCTTCTTCCCCGTCACGGCCTACGGCCCCGACGGCGCGGTCGACCTCGACGTCTACCGCACCCATGTCCGCCGGGGCGTCGCCGCCGGTGCCCCGGCCGTGTTCGCCTGCTGCGGCACGGGGGAGTTCCACGCGCTGCTGCCGGAGGAGTTCGAGGCCTGCGTCCGGGTGGCCGTGGAGGCGGCCGAGGGCCGGGTCCCGGTGGTCGCCGGCACCGGCTACGGCACCGCGCTCGCCGTACGCTACGCACGTCTGGCGGAGCGGGCCGGTGCCGACGGCCTGCTCGCCATGCCGCCGTACCTCGTCCTCGCCGGCCAGGAGGGACTGCTGCGGCACTACCGGGAGGTCGCCGCGGCCACCGCGCTGCCGGTGATCGTCTACCAGCGCGACAACGCCGTGTTCACCCCCAGCACGGTGGTGGAACTCGCCCGCACCGACAAAATCACCGGCCTCAAGGACGGCCTCGGCGACCTGGACCTGATGCAGCGGATCATCAGCGCCCAGCGCACCGAGGTCCCAGGCGACTTCCTGTACTTCAACGGCCTGCCCACAGCCGAGCAGACCCAGCTCGCCTACCGCGCCCTCGGCGTCACCCTGTACTCCTCGGCCGTCTTCTGCTTCGCCCCCGAGATCGCCCTCGCCCACCACCGGGCGCTGGAAACGGGTGACACGGCGACCGTGCGACGCCTGCTGGACGGCTTCTACCGCCCGTTCGTGGAACTGCGCGCCCAGGGCCGCGGCTACGCCGTCTCGCTCGTCAAGGCGGGCGTACGGCTCCGCGGCCTGGACGTCGGCGAGGTCCGGCCCCCGCTGCACGAGCCGACGGAGGACCACGTCGAGCAACTCGCCCAGCTGATCGAGCGGGGCCGTGAGCTGCTGGAGGAAGACGCGTGAAGGCGTCGGCGTTCGTCTACCCCTGGGACGTCGACGGGGACCCCGAGGCCCCCGCGCGCATCGCCCGGCTCGGTGCGGAGCAGGTGACCCTCGCCGCCGCCTACCACTCCACCCGTGCCCTGACCCCCCGCCATCCCCGCCACCGCGTCGTCACCGCCGAGTACGCGGCCGTCCTCTACCCGCCCGGCGCCCGCTGGGCGGGCCGGGGTCTTCGGCCGTACCCCGCCGGCCGCTGGGCCCCCGGCGACGCCTACGGCGAGGCGGCACGGGCCCTGAGCGCGGCCGGGCTGGAGGTGCACACCTGGGTCGTCCTGGCCCACAACTCGCGCATGGGCGCCGAGCATCCGGACACCTCGCTGGTCAACGCCTACGGCGACCGCTACCCGTGGGCACCCTGTATCGCCCAGCCCGCCACGCGCGCGTACCTGGTCGACCTGGCCGCCGAGGCCGCCGTACGCCCCGGCGCGCACGGCACCGAGCTGGAGTCCCTCGGCTGGTACGGGCTGCAGCACCTGCACGCCCACGACAAGACCTCCGGGGTCGCCCTCGGCGAGGCCGGGCAGTACCTGATGTCCCTGTGCTTCTGCCCGTCCTGCCGCGCCGGGTACGACGAACAGGGTTTGCTCGCAGACGAGTTGGCGGCCTCTGTGCGGGCCGCACTGGAACCGCTGTGGCGGGGCGCGGCGGACGACGTGGGCTGGCCGACGGTCGCGAAGCTGCTCGGCGAGGACACGGCGGCCCGCACGCGCGCGTGGCGCGACGAGGTCGCCGGCACCCTCCAGGAGGAGGCCATCGCCGCCGTACGCTCCGCCGCGCCCACCGGCTTCCAGATCCTGCTGCACGCCGACCCGGTCTCCTACCACTGCGGGGCCGACGCCGGTGTGGACCCGGCCCGCGTCCTGGCCGTCGCCGACGGCGTGGTGGTGCCCTGCACGGGCGGTACGGCCCTGCTGGCGCCCTTCGCCGCACACGCCCGGGACCGGACGGTGCTCGCCGCCAACCTCACGGTCGTCTCCGGCATGGGCGGCAGCCCCGGCACGCTCGCGGCGGACGCGGTCCGCGCGCGCGCCCAGGGCGCGAACGAACTGCGCCTTTATCACGCCGGGTTGGCATCGGACGGCGACCTTGCCGCGGTGCGCGACGCGCTGTCGGGGCGCTGAGCCAGCGAGGCCGCCGTCATCAGCAGGGCGACGGCGTACAGGGGCAACAGCAGGACGGGGGAGGCGAGTTCGACCAGTCCGGCGCCCACGCCCAGGCCGATCACGTTGGGCGTGAAGACCAGGGTGCCGGCGGTGGCCGTCGCCCGGCCGAGCAGAGGGCCGGGCGTCTCCCGCTGGACGGCGGTGAACGCCGCGACGAGCACACAGGGCAGGCCGAGCCCGTTGGCCAGGGACGCCGCGAGAGCCACCGCGTCGGAGGGCACGGCACGCACGGCCACCGACAGCGCCGTCAGCACGATGCCGGCCGCCGCGAACCGGCGCGCGCCCAGCCGGCGCAGCGCGGCCCCCGAGAAGAGCCCGGCCGTCACCGAACCGGCGCCCTGGACGGCGTACAGCACGCCCGTGTAGGCGGGGGAGTGGCCGAGCCGGTCGACGACGGCGTACAGCGTCGTGCTCGTGAGCGAGGCGAGGAGCATGGTCGCACCGCCCGCCCGGACCAACGGGCGCAGCCGCGGGTGCCCCCACAGGTGCCGGACGCCCTCCGCGGTCTCGGTGCGCCAGGTGCTCCCGGACCGGGCCGGGCGTTCCTCGCGCACGCGCACCAGCCCGTACAGCGCGGCGGCGACCGCGAAGGTGGCCGCGTCCAGACAGGCGACGGCCGGTCCGCCGAAGGCCGTGTAGAGGCCGGCGCCGGTCAGCGGCGCGACGAGCTTCACGCCCTCGGTGACGGCCATGCGCAGCCCGTTGAAGTCGCCGAGCCGCTCCGGGCCGACCGCCGCGGTCACCAGCGCCGACTCGGCCGCGTCGTGCACGACCTCGGCGGCGCCGTAGGCCAGCAGGACGGCGAAGAGCAGCCACAGCCCGTCCGGGGAGCGCACGGTGCACAGGGTGAGCAGCAGCACCGCCAGGCCCGCGTTCAGGGCCACCAGCAGCGGCGCCCGCCGCACGCGGTCGGCGACCGCGCCGAGGAGCGGGCCGGCCAGGGTGGGAGCCCACACGGCCAGCATGCACAGGGCGGCCAGGCCGTCGGACCCCGTGAGGTCCTTCACCCACACACCCGATGCCAGGAACAGCGCGGAGTTGCCGAAGCCCGACACCACCACGGCCGCCAGATACAGCCCCGCGTTGCGATCGCGCAGCACGCGGAGCAGGGTCCAGGAAGTCGTCATGTCGGCTCATCGTGGGTCTGAGGCGGCCCGGGGCGGATCGGTAAGGTGCCTCATCCGTGCGGGTGCGGCGATGACAATCCGTCGGAACCCGTCGGTCATGCCCCCGGGGCGCACCCGTGCGGCTGCATACGGTCGTCCGCATGCGCTGCCCCGCCCCGGTCCCGACCGGACTCGGTGTTCGCCGGGTTCTCCGTGATGGAGACGGACAGCTGCGGCCCCGACGACGGCTCGGCCGCGCTGAACACCTCCCTGTCCTGGATCTTCGGGCTGCTTCGTCTCGGCGGCCCCCTGTGCCTCGCCGCCCTGGCCACGGCCTGGGCCCTGCCCTGGCGGCGCCGCTGGTCCGTGACGCGCGCCTGGGCGGCTGCCCTCGCTCACCCGTGAGACGGCCACCGCGCGCGGCCGCGGTCTCCGGCCGGCCCACCGGTACCGCCGTGGAGGGCGCCACCCACGCATGCTGAGGCGTCGGACTCCCGCTGCCGCAAGCGCGGCCGGTCTCTGCCGACACCGTAGAAAGCGTTTCCTGTCAGAAGGATTGACGAAATCCTGGCCCCCTCCTACCTTCGACGCGTGTACTTCGTACGTCATATATGAGACGCGATATGTGAGATCCGAGAGGGCCGCATGACCTCTGTGCCCACCCCGATCCCGTCCCGCACCCAGTACGTGCTGGACGCGATCAAACACCGCATTCTGACCGGGCGGCTCACGCCCGGCCAGGCGCTGGTCGAGACGGAACTGGCCGCGCAGTTCGGGGTGTCGAAGACCCCCGTGCGCGAGGCGCTGAAGACGCTCGCCGGCACCGGACTCGTCGTGATGAGCCAGTACAAGGGCGTCACGGTGCGCATGGTGGACGCGGACATGGCACGCGAGGTCTACGACGTGCGGCTGCTGCTGGAGCCGGAGGCGCTGCGCAGGGCCGTCCGGCGGGGCGCCTCCCTGGAGGACGCGCGCGACGCGCTGCACCGGGCCGACACCGCCGCCGACACCGCCGAGCGTTCCCTCGCCAACCGGGAGTTCCACCGTGCCCTGTACCTGCCGTGCGGCAACCCGCTGCTCGGCCGGATGCTGGACGAGGTCCGCGACCAGGCCGCCCTGGTCTCCGCCGTCGCCTGGGCCGCCGACCCCTCCTGGGAGCGGGAGGCCGCCGAGCACCGCGAGATTCTCCGGCTCGCGCTCGACGGCGACGCCGACGGTGCCGCGAGCGCCCTGCACGCCCACATCGCCTCCTTCGTGGAGCGCGCGTTCCCCGCGGACACCGGCCCCCGCGCAGAGGAAGGTCGTTCATGAGCAGCGTGACGTTCGAGACCCAACGGGCGGCCCTGGCCGACGTGGTGGCCATCCCGGTGACACCCTTCGCCGAGGACGGCTCCGTCGACACCGGCACCCTCCGGGCCCTGCTGCGTCGCCTCCTCGACGGCGGGATCCGCACCCTCACCCCGAACGGCAACACCGGCGAGTACTACGCCCTCACCGCCGAAGAGCGCCGCCTGGTCACCGGGACGACCGTCGACGAGGCCGGCGACCGGGCCGCTGTCCTCGTCGGCGTCGGCCACGACCTGCCCACCGCCGTCGCCTCCGCCCGGCACGCGGGTGACCTCGGCGCCGGGATGGTCATGGTTCACCAGCCCGTCCACCCTTGTGTCTCGGCGGCCGGCTGGGTCGACTACCACCGCGCCATCGCCTCGTCGGTGCCCGGGCTGGGTGTGGTGCCGTACATCCGCGACGCCCGGCTGCCCGGCACCCGGCTCGCCGAACTCGCCGACCACTGCCCGAACGTCATCGGGGTCAAGTACGCCGTCCCGGACGCCGCCCGCTTCGCCGCCTTCGCCCGCGACGCAGGCCTCGACCGGTTCGTCTGGGTCGCCGGCCTCGCCGAGCCGTACGCCCCCTCCTACTTCTCGGCCGGTGCGACCGGCTTCACCTCCGGGCTCGTGAACGTCGCCCCGGCCGTCTCCGTGAACATGGTCGAAGCGCTCCGATCCGGCGACTACCCGGCCGCCATGAAGGTCTGGGAGCGGATCCGCCGCTTCGAGGAACTGCGCGCCGCCCACGGATCCGCGAACAACGTCACCGTCGTCAAGGAGGCTCTCGCCGCGCTCGGCCTGTGCCGCCGGGACGTCCGCCCGCCCAGCAAGCCCCTGCCCGAGGACGAGCGCGCCGAGGTCGCCGCCGTCGCCGCGGGGTGGTCCGTGTGAAGGAGCTGAGGAGCCACCAGTGGTACGGCGCCGACGGGCTGCGGTCGTTCGGTCACCGGGCCCGCACCCGGCAGCTCGGCTATCTGCCCGAGGAGCATCTGGGCAAGCCGGTGATCGCCGTGCTCAACACGTGGTCCGACATCAACCCGTGCCATGTGCACCTGCGGGACCGCGCCCAGGCCGTGAAGCGGGGGGTGTGGCAGGCCGGCGGCTTCCCGCTGGAGTTCCCGGTCTCCACGCTGAGTGAGACCTTCCAGAAGCCGACCCCGATGCTCTACCGCAACCTGCTCGCGATGGAGACCGAGGAACTGCTGCGGTCCTATCCGGTCGACGGGGCCGTGCTGATGGGCGGCTGCGACAAGTCCACGCCCGCCCTGCTGATGGGCGCGGCCAGCGCCGATCTGCCCGCCGTCTTCGTACCCGCCGGGCCCATGCTGCCCGGCCACTGGCGCGGCGAGGTGCTCGGGTCCGGTACGGACATGTGGAAGTACTGGGACGACAAGCGGGCGGGCCTCCTCGGCGACTGCGAGATGACCGAGCTGGAGAGCGGGCTCGCACGCTCCCCGGGCCACTGCATGACCATGGGCACGGCGTCCACGCTGACCGCCGCCGCCGAGGCCCTCGGGGTGACCGTGCCGGGGGCGTCGAGCATTCCCGCCGTCGACTCCGGGCACGACCGGATGGCCGCCAGGGCCGGGATGACGGCCGTGGAACTGGTGCGCGATGACCGGAAGCTGTCCCGGATCCTCACCCGCGAGGCCTTCGAGGACGCGGCGACGACCGTGCTGGGTCTCGGCGGCTCCACCAACGCCGTGATCCATCTGATCGCCATGGCCGGCCGCGCCGGGGTACGGCTCACCCTGGACGACTTCGACCGCATCGCCCGGACCGTGCCCGTCCTCGCCGACGTCCGCCCCGGCGGCCGGAAGTACCTGATGGAGGACTTCCACTTCGCGGGCGGCCTGCCCGGCTTCCTGTCCCGGATCACCGACCTGCTCCACCTGGACCGGCCGACGGTGTCGCACGACACCCTGCGCGAGCAACTCGAAGGCGCCCGGGTGCACGACGACGACGTCATCCGCCCTCGCGGCAACCCGGTCGCGAGCGAGGGCGGGGTCGCGGTCCTGCGCGGCAACCTCTGCCCGGGCGGCGCGGTCATCAAGCACGTCGCCGCCGAGCCGCGTCTGCTCAAGCACACCGGCCCCGCGGTCGTCTTCGACGACTACAGGACGATGCAGCGCACCATCGACGACCCCGCGCTCGGCATCACCGCCGACAGCGTGCTGGTGCTGCGCAACGCCGGCCCCAAAGGCGGCCCCGGCATGCCCGAGTACGGCATGCTCCCCATCCCGGACCACCTGCTCAGGCAGGGCGTGCGGGACATGGTCCGGATCTCCGACGCCCGCATGAGCGGGACGAGTTACGGCGCCTGCGTACTGCACGTGGCCCCGGAGTCGTACATCGGCGGCCCGCTGGCACTCGTGCGCACCGGGGATTTGATCACCCTGGACGTCGAGGCCCGCAGCCTGCGTCTCCATGTGGACGACGCGGAACTGCAGCTCCGGCGTGCCGCGTGGACCCCGCCGCCCGCGCGTTACGAGCGCGGCTACGGCGTCCTCTACAACAGCCAGATCACCCAGGCCGACACCGGCTGCGACTTCGAGTTCCTGGCCCGGCCGGGCCATGTGCCGGACCCCTACGCCGGCTGACCCACGCATCGAGAGAGACGAAGCGCTTCACCCGTGTGTACGTGGCAAGCGCTTCCTGCGCCGTCGTGCCCTGCGTATCGATCCAGTAACAGGGCTCGCAGTCAGTGGTGTTATGCGCGTAGACAGTCCGTGACCTGGTACGTCAAATCTCATCCAGCCACCAGATCCGGAGAATCCATGCGGAAGTCCCACAGACTCGTCGCCGCCGGCGCCGCCTGTGCCCTCGCCGGTGCCGCCCTGTACGGCGCGGGTGCCGCCACCGCCGGGCAGTCGACGGCCAACTCCACCCATGAGCCCTACAACATCGGGCAGTTGGTGAAGGACATCGACACCTACTACGGCACGACCACCGACAGCAACGGCGTGTACCAGGCGTCCCCGGACAGTCCGTACGCCAAGGACCTGGCGGACATCGACGCGAACGCCGAGCGGTACATCGGCAAGGCCGCGCGCCAGGCGCGGCGGCACGGCGAGAGGCCGGCCGTCATGTTCGACATCGACGACACGCTGCTGCTCAGCCTCGACTACGAGAAGCGCTACAACTACACGTACAACTCCACCACGTGGAACGACTACGTGAACCGCGCCGACCGCCCGGCCGTCTTCGGCAGCCCCGAACTGGTGCGGTACGCCCAGTCCAAGGGCGTCGAGGTCTTCTACAACTCCGGTCTGACCGAGGCCCAGCGCACCGCCGCCGTCACGAACCTGAAGAAGGTCGGCGCCGACGTGAACCTCGACGCCGACCACATGTTCCTCAAGGACAAGGCCGACCCGCCGGCCTACCTGAGCGACTGCGCCACCCCGGGCACCTGGAACTGCACGACCGTGCAGTACAAGTCCGGCACGCGCAAGCACATCGAGGACGATCTGGGGTACGAGATCATCGCCAACTTCGGCGACCAGTACTCGGACCTCGACGGCGGCTACGCCGACCGCACGTACAAGCTGCCGAACCCGACGTACTTCGTCAGCTGAGCCCTGGCCGTACGGCCTGAGCACCGCCCGTACCCGGCCCCCGCCACCGGCGCACCACGCCGTGGGCGGGGGCGGGTCCGGAAGGGCTCACGACGCGGCGTGCACGGCGAATTCACCGCCCACCGCGTAGGCGCGCCCCACCGCCGTACCCGTGATCGTGCAGCCGTCGTCCCTCGTGTCACCCCCACTCCGCCGGTGGTCGTACCGCCCCGAGAGGACCCACCACCCGCCTGGATGCCGCCCTCCTGCGGCAGCGTGCGCCAGGCGCCCGCCGAGGACCCCCGCCGGTCTGCGCCACCCGGCGGCCGGACATCCCTGGGCCACCGAACCGGATTCCGTAACACGGGGAAAACCTGAAACAGGTTGAACAGGGGAACAATCCAGCCAGCATCCGCAAGCCGATCATCAGGTGACGAGGAGTGGGACCATGTCAGTGGACCGGTACTTCAGAATCTCCGAGCGGGGATCCACGTTCGGGCGGGAGATACGCGGCGGCTTCGCCACGTTCTTCACCATGGCCTACATCCTCGTCCTGAACCCGATCATCCTGGGCAGCGCCAAGGACAAGTACGGCCACGCGCTGGACACCGGCCAACTGGTCACCGCCACCGCGCTGGTGGCGTGCGTGATGACGATCGTCATGGGCGTCGGCGGCAACCTCCCGCTCGCCATCGCCGCCGGCCTCGGCCTCAACGCCGTCGTCGCCTTCCAGATCGCGCCGCTGATGAGCTGGGCCGACGCCATGGGCCTGGTCGTCCTGGAGGGCCTGGTCATCTGCCTGCTGGTGCTCACCGGGCTGCGGCAGGCCATCATGAACGCGATCCCGCAGCAGCTGAAGCAGGCCATCGGCGTCGGCATCGGCCTGTTCATCGCCTTCATCGGCTTCGTCGACGCCGGGTTCGTCAGCCGCATCCCGGACGCCGCGCACACCACCGTACCCGTCCAACTGGGCGCCGTCGGACGCCTGACCGGCTGGCCCGTGCTCGTGTTCTGCCTCGGCGTGCTGCTGACCATCGCGCTGCTCGCCCGGAAGGTGAAGGGCGCGATCCTCATCAGCATCGTCACGATGACCGTCGTCGCGATCGTCATCGACGCCGTCGCCCACGTGAAGAGCTGGGGACTGACCACGCCCAAGGTCCCCGACAAGCTCGTCGCCGCCCCGGACTTCGGGCTCATCGGTCACTTCAGCCTGTTCGGCGGCTTCGCCAAGGCGGGCGTCCTGACCGCCGTCCTGCTCGTCTTCACCCTCGTCCTGTCCGACTTCTTCGACGCGATGGGCACGATCGTCGGCATCAGCGCGGAGGCCGGGCTGCTCGACGAGAGGGGACAGGTGCCCGGCATCGGCCGCGTGCTGTTCATCGACGGTGCCGCGGCCGCCGTCGGCGGTCTCGGCTCCGCCTCCTCCAACACCGCCTACATCGAGTCCGCGGCCGGCGTCGGGGAGGGAGCCCGTACCGGCCTCGCCAACCTCGTCACCGGCGGCCTGTTCGGACTCGCCCTCTTCCTCACCCCGCTGCTCACCATCGTCCCGCTCCAGGCGGCGGCGCCCGCGCTCATCGCCGTGGGCTTCCTGATGATGACCCACGTCAGGCACATCGACTGGGACCGCTACGAGATCGCCATCCCGGCGTTCCTCACCATCGCCGCGATGCCGTTCACCTACTCCATCACCGACGGGATCGGGGCCGGGTTCCTGTCCTACGTCGTCATCAAGACGGTGCTGGGCAAGGCACGGGAGGTGAACTGGCTGCTGTGGGGGGTCTCGGCGCTGTTCCTGGTCTACTTCGCCATCGACCCCGTCGAGCAGATCCTCGGCGTGAAGTGACGGGCGCTACCTCAGCGCCGCCTGCATCATCGCCCTGGCCACCGGCGCCGCCAGGCCGTTGCCGCTGACCTCCGACCGCGCCGCGTCCGACTGCTCCACCATCACGGCGACGGCCACTTCCTTGCCGTTGGTGTCGGACTTGGCGAAGGAGGTGAACCAGGCGTAAGGCGTCTTGCTGTTGTTCTCGCCGTGCTGAGCGGTGCCGGTCTTGCCGCCGACCGTGGCCCCGCCGATGAGGGCGTTGGTGCCCGTGCCGTCCCTGACCACCGTCTCCATCGCCGACCGGAGCTGCTCGGCGGTGGAGGCGCCGACGGTCTGCCGGGTGCCAGCGTCGTCGTCGTAGTTCTGCAGCACATCGCCGCCGCTGTCGGTGATCCGCGACACCATGTGCGGCGAGACGAGCTTGCCGCCGTTGGCTATGGCCGCGGACACCATGGCCATCTGCAGCGGTGTCGCGGTGACGTCGAACTGGCCGATGCCGGACAGCGCGGTCTGCGCCTTGTCCATGCCGGAGGGATACACGCTGGCGTAGGCGCGCACCGGCACGTCCTGCTGGTCGTCGTCGAAACCGAACTTCTCGGCCATCGCCTTCACCTTGTCCTGGCCGAGCTGGACGGCCATGTGGCCGAAGACGTTGTTGCAGGAGTACTGCAGGGCCACGCGGATCGAGGCGTTCCTGCAGGGCGCCGACTTGTTCTCGTTCTCCAGCACGTGCGTCGTGCCGGGCGGGGTGTAGGGGTCCGGGCTGTCGGTGGGGTCGTCCACGTTCCTGTACAGCCCGTCCTCCAGGGCGGCCGCCGCGACGACCAGCTTGAAGGTGGAGCCCGGCGGCAGCGGCTGGCGCAGCGCGCGGTTGGTGAGCGGCATGTCCCGGTCCGCGTTGAGCTGCTTCCACGCGGGCCCTGCCGTGTTCGCGTCGGTGAGGGCGGAGGGGTCGTACGACGGCGTGGAAACCGCCGCGAGGATCCTGCCCGTCTTCGGGTCGACGGCGACGGCTCCGCCCTTCTTGCCGCCGAGCGCGCGATAGGCCGCCTTCTGTACGGCCGGGTCGATCGTGGTGAGCACGTTGCCCGGATCGGCGCGCTCGCCGGTGAGGGTGTGCAGCACGGTCTTCAGCCGGTTGTCCGTGCCGTTCAGCAGGTGCTGGTAGATGCCCTCCAGCTGCGTGGGGGCGTAGGCCTGCGAGGCGTAGCCCGTCACCGCCGCGTACAGCCTGCCGTCCGTGTACGTCCGCTTGTACGCGAGGTCGCTCCCCTTCGTCCGCGTGGAGCCGGTGATCGCGTTGCCGGCCACGATGATGTTCCCGAGCGGCCGCGAGTACGTCTGTATCGCGTTCCGCCGGTTGTCGATGTCGTCCGCGAGGGCCTTGCCGTCGTAGAACTGCACCCACGTCGCCCTGACCAGCAGAGTGAGCACGAGCAGCAGCGCGAAGACGGACGCCCGCCTGATCGTCCTGTTCATCCCGCTGCGAAGACGAGCGGGACGGGGCCGACCGTTCCCGTACGCCCGATTTCTCATCGTGCGCTCAGGAAACCCGCCGGCGCCGGTCGGGCCGCCGGGCGGCTCGTGGAGGGTGGCGACGATCCGCCCCGTGGCCGGGACGCCGTCGATCCTCGGCATGCGGCCCTCCTTGAGGACTCCCTGCGGCCAGGGGCGTTCACCTCCTTCCGTCCGACGATCCGGCTCCGCCATGCGGGGGAGGAGGTCAGGCGTCCAGGACGAGCACGACCTCCTCGATCTCCCGGCCGCGCCCGTTCGCGTAGCCCCGGGCCCGTGCCGTCTCGCGGAACCCGCACTTGTGCAGCACGCGCAGCGATCCGGCGTTGTCGGCGGCCGCCCGCGCGTACAGCGGCCGTTCGGACACCTCGACGAGCAGTGCCCGCAGCACCGCCGTCGCCACGCCCCGGCCCCAGTGGGCGCGGTCGATCCAGTAGGTCACCTCACGCTCGCCCGGCTCCCCGTAGACCGCCGCGCTGCCCGCCACCCGCCCGTCGGCGACGACCGTGCGCAGCACGTCGCAGGAGGCCCGGATCCGCTTCCAGTGGGCCTCGAAGGCCTCCCGGTCGGCCGGGTCCTTCGGGCCGAACGCGGCCATCCGGACGGACTCCGGGTCGGTCATCTGCCGGAAGAACACCGGCAGATCACTGTCCTCCACGGCACGCAGCGCGATCTCCATGGGGCCCGAGCCTACGACGGTCCGGGCGCCGCGCCCACGACCGCGCGCTCAGAGCCGGCGGGTCGCCAGGGTCAGCCGGTCGCGCGCGTCGAACAGCGCGTCCTTGATCATCTGTTCGTGGGCGGGGGTCAGCCGGGCCACCGGCACCGAGCAGCTGATCGCGTCCCGGGCCGGGGTGCGGTACGGGATCGCCACGCCGAAGCAGCGCAGGCCCAGGGTGTTCTCCTCGCGGTCGACCGCGAACCCCTGCTGGCGCACCTGGTGCAGCTCCTCGATGAGCCTCTCCCGGTCGGTGATGGTGTGCTCGGTGAGGGCGGGCAGCGTCTCCGGCAGCAGCTTGCGCACCTGCTCGTCGGTGCAGGTGGCGAGGATCGCCTTGCCGAGGGAGGTGGAGTGGGCCGGGAGCCTGCGGCCGACCCGGGTGAAGGGGCGCAGGTAGTGCTGGGACTGGCGGGTGGCCAGGTAGACGACGTTGGTGCCGTCGAGCCGGGCGAGGTGGATGGTCTCCGTGGTGTCGTCGGAGAGCCGGTCCAGGGTCGGCCGGGCGGCGGCCACGACCTCGTCGCCGTCGATGTACGAGGTGCCGACCAGCAGCGCCCGCACCCCGATGCCGTACCGCGTGCCCGTCGCGTCCGTTTCCACCCAGCCCAGCTCCACGAGCGTGCGCAGCAGCATGTACAGGCTGGACTTGGGGTACCCCACGGCCTCCTGCACGGCCGCCAGGGAGTGCATTCCGGGCTTTCCGGCGAAGTACTCGAGCAGTTCCACCGTCCGCACCGCGGACTTGACCTGCGCCCCGCCGCCTGGCTCGGCTGCCGACATCGCCCTTGACCCCTTCGTTGGACGCCACATAGTCTCCGACAGCATATTCATCATCAGAGACAGCGTTCAGTATATCGAACACCGCTGATGGATGAGCCAGTACTGCGGCATGACATGTGGAGGGAATCCGCGGTGGCAGCAACACCAGTCTGGAGTGTCGACCCGCGCACCGGGAAGCAGCGTGAACAGGTTGCGGTGGAGGCCACAGCCCAGGAGGTGGACGCCGCGGTCAGGGCGGCCCACGCCGCGCGCGACGCCCTCGCCGACCGGGCGGTGCGCTCCGCGTTCCTGCGCTCGGCCGCCGCGGGCCTGGAGGCGGCCAAGGACGGCCTGGTCGAGACCGCCGACGCCGAGACCGCGCTCGGCCCGGTCCGGCTGACCGGCGAACTCGCCCGCACCGGCTTCCAACTGCGGGCCTTCGCCGACATCGTGGACGAGGGCGCCTTCCTCGACGTCGTCATCAACCACCCCGACGCGACCGCGACCCCGCCCATCCCGGACCTGCGCCGCTACAAAGTCCCGCTCGGCGTCGTCGCCGTCTACTCCGCCTCCAACTTCCCGTTCGCCTTCTCCGTCGCCGGCGGCGACACCGCGAGCGCACTGGCCGCGGGTTGTCCGGTCGTCGTCAAGGCCCACCCGGACCACCCGGCCCTGTCCGAACTGGTCGCCAAGGTGCTGCGGCGGGCCGCCGCCGAGCACGGCGTCCCCGAGGGCGTCGTCGGACTCGTGCACGGCTTCGAGGCGGGCGTCGGACTGATCAAACACCCGCTGGTCGCCGCCGCCGGCTTCACCGGTTCCGTCCGGGGCGGGCGGGCCCTGTTCGACGCGGCCGCCGCGCGTCCCGTGCCGATCCCGTTCCACGGCGAACTCGGCTCGCTGAACCCGGTACTGGTGACGCAGGCCGCCGCCGCCGAGCGCGCCGAGGAGATCGGCACCGGTCTCGCCGGGTCCATGACGCTGGGCGTCGGGCAGTTCTGCGTCAAGCCGGGCCTGGTGCTCGTGCCGTCGGGCGCGGCGGGCGACGGCCTGGTGAAGTCCCTGACGGACGCGGTGAGCGACACCGAGGCCGGGGTGCTGCTCGACCGTAGGATGCGGGACAACTTCCTCGCCGGGGTGGCCGAGCGCGCCCGGCTTGCGGAGGTGGAGTCCCCGGTCACCCCGGGCGCGGGTGGCGAGCACTCCGTGAGCGCCGGCTTCCTCACCGTGCCGGCGAGCAGGCTCGTGGACGGGGGCGCGTACGACCTGCTGCTCGAGGAGTGCTTCGGGCCGGTCAGCGTGGTGGCCCGCTACGCCGACGAGGAGGAGGCCGCGGCGGTGCTGTCCCGGCTGCCGGGCAACCTCACGGCCACGGTCCAGCTGTCCTCGCAGGAGGCCGCCGGGCAGGGGCGGGGACCTGAACTGCTCGCCCGGCTGACCCCGTTGGCGGGGCGCGTGGTGGTCAACGCCTGGCCGACCGGGGTCGCGGTCGCGCCGGCCCAGCATCACGGGGGGCCGTACCCCGCGACGACCTCGACCTCGACGTCCGTGGGCGGTACGGCCATCGAGCGGTGGCTGCGGCCGGTCGCGTACCAGAACGCGCCCGCCGCGCTGCTGCCGGCCGAGCTGCGGGACGAGAACCCGCTGGGGCTTCCCCGGCGGTTCGACGGCCGCCTCGAACGCTGAACACCGGGACCGGTTCACAGGACGGGAACCTGAGAAACTCACGCCATGGACGTAGATCTTCCCGAACTGCCCTTCCTCCTTCGTACGTACGGCCCCGACGGGCACTGGTCGTACGAGGAAGGTGTGCTCACCGGGTGGGCCGGGCCCCGGCACGACCGGTTCGTGCCGCCCACCGGGGAGGCCCTGGACCCCGCCTGCGACGCCCCCCGGCTGCTGGGGGCGCCCGACGGGGACTTCCAGCTGATCGCCCGGGTGACCGTGGGGTTCCGGGCCGCATTCGACGCCGGCGTGCTGTACGTCCACGTCGGCGACCGGGCCTGGGCCAAGCTCTGCCTGGAGTACTCCCCGGACGTGCCCACCGTCTGCACGGTGGTCACCCGGAGTCACTCCGACGACGCCAACTCCTTCACCGTCGAGGGCAGTTCGGTCTGGTTGCGGGTGAGCCGGACCGGACGGGCCTTCGCCTTCCACGCCTCCCGGGACGGCGAACGCTGGACCTTCTGCCGGCTCTTCACCCTCGGCGACGAGAAGGAGACCGGCGACGCGCTGGTCGGCTTCATGACCCAGTCGCCCCTGGGAGAGGGCTGTGTGGTGACGTACGACCACCTCTCCTTCCGCCCCGGCTGGCCCGACGACCTCCGGGACGGCAGCTGAGACGGAAGCCGGGCACAGCCACCGCGCGAGTCACGGTTCAGCCGTCCGGGAACCGGCGCGGGCCCGGGGCACGTCCTCGTTCGCATGATCGGTGAACGTCTCAGGGGAACCCGCGTCATCCGTACCGCTCTGCCCGCCGAGGCGGAGAAGATCGCCGCGCTGCACCGCCGGGCCCGCTCGACGTACTACCCGCGCGGCCTCCCGGACGACGGCATCGACTGGACCGCCGCCTGGCGCGGGGCCGTCGAGCGGCCCGACGGGCAGGTGCTGTGCGTGGTGGACGAAGGGGTGATCACCGGCATCGCCTCCTTCCGCACCCCGGACGGCGGCCGGGCCGACACGGTCAAGCTCTTCCAGTTCCACGTCGATCCCGGCCACTGGCGCTCCGGCGTGGGAACCGCCCTGCACGCCGCCTGCGTCGAGGAGTGGCGTGCCGAGGGCAGGCGGGCGGCCGTTCTCGACGTGCACGTGGACAACCGGCGCGCCCAGGCCTTCTACGCCCGCCGGGGCTGGGTCCCGGACCCCGAGAACCCGCCCGCCGAGGACGACCACCATCTCTTCCTGCGGTACGCCGTGCCGGTCCGGGAATGAAACCAGCTGATTGAACGTTCACGGACCGGCGGCGGAGAGAGCCTCCGTGCCCGTTCGACCCGAAGAGAGCCGAAGACATGCGCGTCGAGATCTGGAGCGACATCGCCTGCCCCTGGTGCTACGTGGGCAAGGCCCGCTTCGAGAAGGCGCTGGCGGCCTTCCCGCACCGCGACCAGGTCGAGGTGGTGCACCGCTCCTTCGAGCTGGACCCGGACCGCCCCAAGGGCGACGTCCAGCCGGTGATCACCATGCTCACCAGGAAGTACGGCATGAGCGAGGCGCAGGCCGAGGCCGGCGAGGACAACCTCGGCGCCCAGGCCGCCGCCGAGGGCCTGGACTACCGCACCCGGGGCCGCGACCACGGCAACACCTTCGACATGCACCGCCTGCTGCACTTCGCCGCGGAGCACGGCAGGCAGGACCGGCTGGTCCAGGTCCTCTACCGGGCGAACTTCGCCGAGGAGCGCTCCCTCTTCACCGAGGGCGACGAACGGCTCGTCGAGCTGGCCGTGGAGGCCGGGCTGGACGCGGACGCCGCCCGCGCGGTGCTCGCCGACCCGTCCCGCTACGCCGACGAGGTCCGCGCCGACGAGCGCGAGGCCGCCCGGCTGGGCGCGACCGGCGTGCCCTTCTTCGTCCTCGACCGGACGTACGGTGTCTCCGGTGCCCAGCCCGCCGAGGTCTTCACCCAGGCGCTGACCCAGGCCTGGGGCGACCGCTCCCCGCTGACGCTCGTCGACCGGACGGACGCCGAGACCTGCGGACCCGACGGCTGCGCCGTCCCGCAGCAGGGCTGAAAACCGCAGGCCGGGGCCGACGTATAAGGACTCCTAAGCGGATCCACGCAAGAATTCGCAATGGACGGGGGGTTCCGCGACCCGCACAGTGGGGTCATGGAGACCTTCGAGAGCCTCGTCCGCGCCGAGTTCGCCCCGAAGACCAGGTACCTCAACACCGCGAGCAACGGCCTGCTCCCCGCCCGCGCCGTCACCGCCCTGCACGAGGCGGCGCTGCTGCGGGCCGAGGGCCGGCCGCTGCTCCCGCTCCACGAGGACGTGGAGCGCTGCCGCGAGGCGTACGCCCGGCTGGCCGACGTGCCGGCCTCCCGGGTGGCGGCGGGCGCCTCGGTCGCCGCGCACACCGGCGTGATCGCCGCCTCGCTGCCGCCGGGCGCCGAAGTCCTCACCGCGGAGGACGACTTCACCTCCGTACTGAACCCCTTCCACGTCCGCGGCGACCTCAAGGTGCGCGCCGTCCCGCTGGAGCGGATCGCCGAGTCCGTCCGCCCGGGCACCGCGCTCGTCGCGGTCAGTGCCGCCCAGTCCGCCGACGGGCGGATCGCCGACCTGGCCGCCGTGCGCACGGCCGCCCGTGCGCACGGTGCGCGCACCTACGTGGACTTCTCCCAGTCCGCCGGCTGGCTCCCGATGCACGCCGCGGAGCACGACTTCACCGCCAGCGTCTCCTTCAAGTGGCTCCTCGGCCCGCACGGGGCGGCCTTCCTCACCGTCCCCGAGGACTTCGGCGGGCTGACGCCCGTGCTCGCGGGCTGGGTCGCGGGCGAGACGCCGTGGGACAGCTGCTACGGCCCGGTGACCGAACTGGCCCGCTCCGCCCGGCGGTTCGACCTCACCCATGCCCTGTTCAGCTATGCCGGGCTGCGGCGCTCCCTCGAACTGATCGAGGAGATCGGGCTGCCCGTCCTGCACACGCATGCCGTGGGCCTCGCCGACCGGTTCCGCTCCGGTCTCGCGGGCCTCGGCCACGAACCGGTGCCGGCGCCCGGCTCGGCGATCGTCTCCGTCCCCGGACTCGGATTCCGCCAGCCGGAGCTGAGCCGCGCCGGCATCGAGGTCTCCAACCGCGCCGGCAACCTCCGCGCGGCCTTCCACCTCTACAACACGCCCGGCGACGTCGACCACCTGCTGGACGTACTCGCCGACTGACGACACGGCCGGGCCGGAGCCCCCGTCCCACACGAGGAGGCCCCGGCCCGGTGGCCAAGGGTCACTTCACCGGAGTCACCGCACCGGCATGAAGTCCCGGGCCCCGATGAATTCGGGGCGCCGCACCGGTGCCGCGAACGGCTCCACAGCCGTGTTCTCCACGCTGTTGAACACGATGAAGACGTTGCTGCGCGGGTACGGCGTGATGTTGTCGCCCGAGCCGTGCATGCAGTTGCAGTCGAACCAGGTCGCCGAGCCGGCCTTGCCGGTGAACAGCCGGATGCCGTGCTCGCTCGCCAGCTGGGTCAGCGCCTCGTCGGAGGGCGTGCCCGCGTCCTGCATCTGCAGCGACTTCTTGTAGTTGTCCTCGGGCGTGGCGCCGGCGCAGCCCAGGAACGTCCTGTGCGAGCCCGGCATGATCATGAGGCCGCCGTTGGTGTCGTGGTTCTCGGTCAGCGCGATCGAGACGGACACCGTGCGCATGTTCGGCAGGCCGTCCTCGGCGTGCCAGGTCTCGAAGTCCGAGTGCCAGTAGAAGCCGCTCGCACCGAAGCCGGGCTTGACGTTGATCCGCGACTGGTGGACGTACACGTCGGAACCGAGGATCTGCCGGGCACGCCCGACCACCCGCGGATCGCGCACCAGCCTCGCGAACACCTCGCTGATCTTGTGGACCTCGAAGACCGAGCGGATCTCCTTCGACTTCGGCTCCACGATGGAGCGCTCGTCGGCGCGGATCGCCGGGTCGCAGACCAGCCGGTCCAGCTCGCGCCGGTAGACCTCGACCTCGTCCGGGCCGATCAGCCGGTCGATGGCGAGGAAGCCGTCACGCTCGTACGCCTGCAGGTCGGCCGCGCCGATCGGGCCCGGTGTGTCCGGGGAGCCCCAGACGACCGGGTCCTGACGCGGGACGGTCACCTCGGTGGTGCCGCGGGTCGGGTAGAGATCGGTGACGTCGGCAGCGGTCATGGGTTCTCACACCTCCTCGGGCTCGGTGAGCAGCGGGTAGACGCCGTTCTCGTCGTGGTCCTCCCGGCCGGTGACGGGCGGGTTGAACACGCAGATGCAGTGGAAGTCCTCCTTGACGCGCAGCGTGTGCCGCTCGTGCCCGTCGAGGAGGTACATGGTGCCGGGCGTGATGGTGTACGTCTTCCCGGCCTCGTGGTCGGTCAGTTCGGCCTCGCCCCGGGTGCAGACGACGGCCTCGATGTGGTTGGCGTACCACATCGACGTCTCGGTGCCGGCGTAGAGGATGGTCTCGTGCAGGGAGAAGCCGACCCGCTCCTTGGCGAGGACGATCCGCTTGCTCTCCCAGGTACCGGACTTGGACCTGATGTGCCGGTCGGTGCCTTCGATGTCCTTGAACGATCGGACGATCACGGTGGTGCTTCCTCCTGGTCGGCTTCAGCGGTTCAGACGGTTTCCCGGACGGCGCGGGCGAGGATGCTCAGGCCCTCGTCCAGTTCCTCGGGGGTGACGGTGAGGGCGGGCAGCAGCTTGACGACCTCGCCCTCCGGGCCGGACGTCTCGATCAGCAGCCCGAGCTCGAAGGCCCGCCCGGCGACCTTCGAGGCCCGGCCCTTGTCGTGGAACTCCACGCCCCACACCAGGCCCCGGCCGCGGTACTCCTTGACGTCGGCGAGGTTCTCCTCGGTGATGGCGATCAGCGCCTGCTCGACCTGCTCACCACGGGTGCGGGTCTGCTTCTCCATGGCCGAGCCGTCGGTCCAGTACGTCTCCAGGGCCGCGGTGGCGGTGACGAACGCCGGATTGTTGCCCCGGAACGTGCCGTTGTGCTCGCCCGGTTCCCAGACGTCCAGCTCCGGCTTGAACAGGCACAGTGACATCGGCAGTCCGTAGCCGCTGATCGACTTGGACACCGTGACGATGTCGGGCACGATCCCGGACTCCTCGAAGGAGAAGAAGGCGCCGGTACGGCCGCAGCCCATCTGGATGTCGTCGACGATCAGCAGCATGTCCTGCCGCTCGCACAGCTCCTTCAGCGCGCGCAGCCATTCGGGCCGGGCGACGTTGATGCCGCCCTCGCCCTGCACGGTCTCCACGATCACGGCGGCGGGCTTGTTGAGACCGGAGCCCTGGTCCTCCAGCAGCCGCTCGAACCACAGGAAGTCGGGGACCTTGCCGTCGAAGTAGTTGTCGAACGGCATCGGCGTGCCGTGGACCAGCGGAATCCCGGCGCCGGCCCGCTTGAAGGCGTTGCCTGTCACGGCGAGCGAGCCCAGCGACATCCCGTGGAAGGCGTTGGTGAACGACACGATCGACTCCCGGCCCTTCACCTTGCGGGCCAGCTTCAGCGCCGACTCCACGGCGTTGGTGCCGGTCGGGCCCGGGAACATGACCTTGTAGGGCAGGTCGCGCGGGCGCAGCACCAGGTCCTGGAAGGTCTGCAGGAAGGACCGCTTGGCCGTGGTCGACATGTCGAGGCCGTGGGTCACCCCGTCCCGGGACAGATAGTCGATCAGCGCCCGTTTGAGCACCGGGTTGTTGTGGCCGTAGTTGAGTGAGCCGGCCCCGGCGAAGAAGTCGAGGTACGCGTGGCCGTCCTCGTCGAACATCCGGCTGCCCTGCGCGCGGTCGAAGACGGTGGGCCAGCCGCGGCAGTAGCTGCGCACCTCGGACTCGAGGGTCTCGAAGACGCTCAGGTCGGGCTGGGTGATGGTCACGGTGAATCGCTCCTCAGCGGGGGGTGGAGGCGGTCAACGGGCCGATGCGGTAGAGAACTTCGGGGTCGTGCGGGCCGTCAGGGAACAGCTCGGCGGGGAACAGCACCTCACGGTCCAGGCGCGCGCCGTGCCGGGCGGCGAACGAGGTGAACAGCCGCTCGGAGGCGGTGTTGCCGGGGGTGACGGTGGTCTCGACGCCGGTGATGCCGCGCTCGGCGGTGAGCCGTGCGGTCAGCCCGTCCAGCAGTCTGGCGGCGATGCCGTGACCCCGCCGGGCGGAGTCGACGGCCACCTGCCAGACGAGCAGCGTGCGGGGCCGTTCCGGCCGTACGTAGCCGGTGACGAAACCGACCGGCTCCCCGTCCGCACCGCGCGCCACCGCCGAGGTGCCGGCGAAGTCCCGGCACCACAGCAGATAGCTGTACGAGGAGTTCAGGTCGAGGGTTTTCGAGTCCTTGGCGAGACGCCAGAGCGCGGCTCCGTCGGTCACCGCCGGTTGGTCGACGATCAGGTCTGCGGGTGCGGCAGTCATGCGGCACGAATTTAGCGAGGCGAATTAGGAAATGCACGGGCGTCGTGGCTGCGCCGCACAGGGGGAGTGGTGAAATGCCCGACTTAACCCCCTGCAAATCGGGGCAAAGCGACAGTACTGTGGAGTATGTCACACCTTGGAAACCGCTCGAAACCTGCCGGAAAACTTCCCTGTTTAGCCTCGCAAAAAGCGGGCAGGAGCTGATGGGAAGCTACCACGAGGGGAATTGGGCGGAAATCGTGAGACCTTCTGAATTTTGAATTCGGAATGCGGTGGCGTCGTCGGATTCAGGCGCCGAGTGCCGCACCGATCGCCGCGAGACACCTCCACGGCCTCCCGGCGAGGCGTCCGTCCCGTAGTGGGTGACCCGGATCATCCCTCGGCCGGCGCCCCGCCGCCGGCGGCGATCGGCGGTGCGGGATCACTCTTCAGGGCCCGGGGTGCCGGTTCCGACGCCACGACTGCGGAGGGCACCCGCAGTGTCGTGGCCACCGGCGCCGCGTCCTTCTGTGCGTATCGCGCGGCCGCGTCCTCGGCGGCGGCGAAGCGCTCGGCGGTCAGTGGAGGGCGGTCCGGGAAGGGGTGGGTCACGGCGGCGCTCTCCTGGTTCTCGGGGGTGATGTACGGGACAAACTCCCCCGATCGCAGGTCCAGCGCCCGCGTAACCATGGGTTTGGTTTGAGAGCCTCAAACTCCTCCTTATAATCGGAACCCACAGTTCCCCACAGAGAAGATCCCTCCATGAAAACGCTCCTCGGACGCCGGACCCGCCTGCTGGCTGCCACCACCGCGACCGCCGGCCTCGTGCTCGTCGCGGCCGGCTGTTCCTCCAGCGGCTCGGGGAGCGGCAAGGCCACCGTCGACGGCGTCCACCTGGTCAGGGCCGGCCAGCTGACCACCTGCACCCACCTGCCGTACCCGCCGTTCCAGTCGGAGATCGACGGCAGGGTCCAGGGCTTCGACGTCTCCCTGATCGACCTCGTCGCCAAGAACCTCGGCGTGAAGCAGCAGATCCTCGACACGCCGTTCGAGAACTTCAAGACCGGCGCCTTCCTCAACTCCGGCCAGTGCGACCTGGCCGCCGCCGGCATGACGATCACCCCGGAACGCAAGAAGAACGTCGACTTCTCCGACCCGTACTTCGAGGCCACCCAGGCGGTGCTCGTCGACAAGAACAGCGGCATCACCTCGCTCGCGGACGTCAAGGCCAAGGGCAAGAAGCTCGGCGCCCAGGCGCAGACCACCGGCGAGGACTTCGCCAAGAGCAAGGGCTTCGACCCGGTCTCCTTCGCCTCCTCCGACGCGGTCCTCAACGGCATGCGCACCGGGCAGGTCCAGGCCGTGATCATCGACTACCCCGTGGTCCAGGGCTGGCTGAAGGACAGGGACAACGCGGCGAAGTTCAAGGTCGTCGACAACCTCAAGACGGGCGAGCAGTACGGCTTCACGGTGAAGAAGGGCAACAAGGCCCTGCTCGACGCCATCAACAAGGCTCTGCGGGACGCCAAGGCCGACGGCGCGTACAAGAAGATCTACGAGCAGTGGATCGGCCCGTACAGCGCCTCCGCCGCCTCCCCGGCCGCCTCCGCCTCCTGACTCCATGACCACCGACACGGACACACCGATACAGCCCAGGAAGAGCGGACTGACGCGCCGGCAGAAGCAGCGGCTGTCGCGCGGGGCGCAGTACGTCGTCTTCGCCGCCGCGTTGATCGCCTTCGCGGTCACCGCGGACTGGGGCCGGCTGCAGAACCAGTTCGCGCAGGGCCGCATCGCCAAGCAGCTGTTCCCGGACCTCATCACGGTGGCGATGGAGAACACCGTGCTGTACACGCTGTCCGGGTTCGCCGTCGGCCTCGCCCTCGGCATGCTCGTCGCACTGATGCGCCTGTCGTCCGTGGGGCCCTACCGCTGGCTCGCCGGCGTGTACATCGAGGTCTTCCGCGGTCTGCCCGCGCTGCTGATCTTCATCTTCGTCGGCACCGGCGTGCCGCTGGCCTTCCCGAGCATCGAGTACCCGGGCGGTGTCTACGGCAAGGTGGCCGTCGCCCTCGGACTGGTCTCCGCCGCCTACATGGCGGAGACGATCCGCGCGGGCATCCAGGCCGTGCCCAAGGGACAGATGGAGGCGGCCCGCTCGCTCGGGTTCTCGCCCGCGCGGGCCATGGTCTCCATCATCCTGCCGCAGGCCTTCCGGATCATCCTGCCGCCGCTGACCAACGAACTCGTCCTGCTCTTCAAGGACTCCTCGCTGGTGCTGTTCCTCGGCGTCACGCTGGAACAGCGTGAACTGTCCAAGTTCGGCAACGACCTGGCCAGTTCGACCGCCAACTCCACCCCCATCCTGGTCGCGGGCCTGTGCTACCTGCTGATCACGATTCCGCTCAGCCTCGTCGTGCGCCGCATGGAATCCAGGGCGCGGAGGGAGATCCGGTGACCCGCCCCGAGATCCGCGTCAAGGACCTGCACAAGTCCTTCGGCGACAACCACGTCCTGCGGGGCGTCGACCTGGAGATCGGCCAGGGCGAGGTCGTCTGCGTCATCGGCCCCTCCGGCTCCGGCAAGTCCACGCTGCTGCGCTGCGTGAACCTGCTGGAGGAACCCAGCGCGGGACAGGTCTTCGTCGGCGGCACCGAGCTGACCGACCCGGACGTCGACATCGACGCCGTACGCCGCCGCATCGGCATGGTCTTCCAGCAGTTCAACCTCTTCCCGCACCTCAGCGTCACCGGGAACCTCACGCTGCCGCAGCGCCGGGTGCTCGGCCGGGACAAGGCGACCGCCGCGAGGATCGCCGCCGAGAACCTGGCCCGGGTCGGCCTGGCCGAGAAGGCGGACGCCTACCCGTCCTCCCTCTCCGGCGGCCAGCAGCAGCGCGTCGCCATCGCCCGGGCGCTGGCGATGGGCCCGGAGGTGATGCTCTTCGACGAGCCGACCTCGGCGCTCGACCCCGAACTGGTCGGCGACGTCCTCGCCGTCATGCGCATGCTCGCGCGGGACGGCATGACGATGATGGTCGTCACCCACGAGATGACCTTCGCCCGCGAGGTCGCCGACCGCGTCGTCTTCATGGACGGCGGCGTGATCGTCGAGGACGGCAGCCCCGAACAGGTCATCGGCGACCCGCGGCACGAGCGCACCCGGCACTTCCTCTCCCGCCTGCTCGACCCGGCAATGGCCGAGGTGGAGGAGGAGAACTCCGACCGGGTGGGGAACGAGCAGCCCTAGCTCGTTAAGGTCAGGGGCATGAGCGATGGCGCCGTGCTGCACGTGAAGGGGCGGGTCCTGGCCGGACCCGAGGACGTCCGCGACGAGCTGTGGGTGGTCGGGGGCCGGGTGTCGTACGACCGCCCCGCCGTGGCCCGGGACGTCACCACCGTCGAGGGCTGGGCGCTGCCCGGCCTCGTCGACGCCCACTGCCATGTGGGCCTCGGCGCCGAGGGTCCGGTCGACGCCGCGACCGCGGAGAAGCAGGCGCTCACCGACCGGGAGGCCGGCACCCTGCTGATCAGGGACGCCGGTTCGCCCTCCGACACCCGCTGGGTCGACGACCGCGAGGACCTCCCGAAGATCATCCGGGCCGGCCGGCACATCGCCCGTACCCGCCGCTACATCCGCAACTTCGCCTGGGAGATCGAACCGGAGGACCTGGTCGCGTACGTCGCCCGGGAGGCCGGGCGCGGCGACGGCTGGGTCAAGCTGGTCGGCGACTGGATCGACCGCGACCTCGGCGACCTCGCCCCCTGCTGGCCGCGCGCGGCGGTCGAGGCGGCCATCGCCGAGGCCCACCGGCTCGGCGCCCGCGTCACCGCGCACTGCTTCGCCGAGAACTCCCTGCGCGACCTGGTCGAGGCGGGCATCGACTGCATCGAGCACGCGACCGGTCTGACCGACGAGCTGATCCCGCTGTTCGCCGAGCGCGGGGTCGCGATCGTCCCGACCCTCGTCAACATCGCCACCTTCCCGCAGCTCGCGGCCGGTGGCGACACCCGGTTCCCGCGCTGGTCCGCGCACATGCGCAGGCTGCACGAGCGCCGCTACGACACGGTGCGCGGCGCCTACGACGCCGGTGTCCCGGTGTACGTCGGCACGGACGCCGGCGGCTCACTGGCCCACGGCCTGGTCGCGGCCGAGGTGGCCGAGCTGGTCACCGCCGGAATCCCCGCCGTGGACGCCGTGTCCGCGACCAGCTGGGGCGCCCGCGCCTGGCTCGGCCGCCCCGGCCTCGAGGAGGGCGCGCCGGCCGACCTGGTGGTGTACGAGGGTGACCCGCGGGCGGACGTGCGAGTGCTGGCGGCGCCGCGCCGGGTCGTGCTGAACGGCCTCGTGGTCGAGTAGCCGCCTGAGGAGGACGGGAACGTCCGTGCCCGGTGATTCGAATCGACGCACGGGAAATCCACGTTCGAGTGAAGTAACCCAGGATCACTGACCGTTCACTCACAGTGCGTACAAGGTTGACGGGTCCCGAGCGAGTTTCCATTGGGGGTCCCACGCCTTGAACAGCACCATCTCCCGCATGCCCGCACGCCGTACGGCCGCCCTGGCGACGGCCACCGCCCTTGCCCTGGCGCCCGCGGTGCTGGGCGCGAGCGCCGCGCACGCGACCACCGACCACGGTCGCGCCTCCGCGGTCGTGCTCCGCACCGGCCTCGACGTCTCCCTCCTGAACAAGACCGTCGACGTCCCGCTCGCGGTCTCCCTCAACGAGGTCCGGGCACCGCAGAGCGCCGACAGGACGGCGCTGTCCGCCCGGCTGGACGGCGTGGCCGGCGGCAAGCCGTTCACCGTCCTCGGCGCCGACGTCGCCTCCGCGAAGGCCACCGTGACCGCACGGCGCGCCGAGGGCTCGGTGCGGCTCGTGAACGCCCGCCTGCACGTTCCCGGCCTGCCCCTGCTGTCCCTGATCGAGGTCGGCACGGTCACCGCCGACGCGGCCTGCGAGGCCGGCAAGGCACCCGCCGCCTCGGCGAACGTCCTCGGCGCGGTCACGGTCCTCGGCAAACGGATCACTCTCACCGCCGGCGGGCCGACCGAGGTCGAGGTACCCGGCGTCGGCGGGGTCCGCCTCGATCTCGCCCAGCGCCGCACCACGACCCGCACCGCCGCCGCCACCGCCCTGGAACTGCGGGTCTCCGTCAACCCGTCGAAGCTCGACGTGGCCGATGTAGAGGGCACGGTCACCCTGGCCGAGGCCACCTGCGAGTCCCCGATGGCGGTGTCGCCCTCCGGCCACCCGGTGCCGGGTCACGATCCGGCCGCCGGCGTTCAGCCCCAGGGCGCCCGGGACGACCTCGCGGAGACCGGCGGCAGCTCCGCGACCCCGTACATCGCGGGCGCCGCGCTGGCGCTGGTGCTGATCGGCGGGGGAGCGGTGACGGTGGCCCGCCGTCGCAGGGGCTGACGCTCCCGTCCGGCGGTCACGCCGGGCAGGGAGCGGCCTCCCGGCCCACCGTGAGCGTGGCCGCCCACCAGGACAGCTGGTCCAGCAGCGCCTTGGCGCGCAACGGGGCCTTTTCGCCCAGCGGGCGGCCGTCCTGTCACGCGGTGAAGGAGTTCGGGAAGGCCAGACCGTCCCGGACGGTCACCGCGTCCAGCTCGGTCAGCCCGTTCTCGAGGTGCAGCAAGGCGTGCCGGCCACCGGCCGCGCCGGAGGAGGCGGACGCGTTCGCCGTCTCACGCCGGAGCACAACCACAAGTTGCCCCGCCTCCCTGTTGGCGGCCATCGAGCCCCGGTCACGGGAGCACGGCCGACAGCGCCTTCACGAAGCCGTTCACCGTCACCCGGTCCCGTACGGCGACCCGTACCCACTCCTCCCCGAGCCCCGGAAACGTGTCCCCCCGCCGCACCGCGTAACCCAGGTCCCGCAACCGCCGCCGTACAGCTCCCGCGTCCGGCATACGGACCAGCACGAACGGTCCCTCCGCCGGCTCCACCACCCGCACGCCCCGCGCGGCGAGCTCGGCCAGCCCCGCGACCAGATGACCCCGGTCGGAGGCGATCCGGTGTGCCGCATGCCCCGCCTCCGCCAGCGCCCGCGGCGCCACACACGCCTCTGCCGCGGCCAGTGCCGGCGTGGAGACCGGCCACAACGGTTGCGCCCGCTCCAGCGCGGCGACGATCTCCGCGGAAGCCAGCGCGTACCCGATCCGCAGTCCGGCCAGCCCCCACGTCTTGGTCAGGCTGCGCAGCACGACCAGTCCCGGCACGTCGGTCCGCCCGGCCAGCGCCTCCCGCTCGCCCGGCACCGCGTCCATGAACGCCTCGTCGACCACCAACACCCGGCCTGGGCGGGCGAGCTGCGCGAGCACCTGCGCCGGATGCAGTACCGACGTCGGATTGGTCGGGTTCCCGATCACCACCAGATCGGCATCCTCCGGCACCGCCCCCGGATCGAGCCGGAACCCGTCCTCCTCCCGCAGCAGCACCCGGTCCACGGTGTGCCCGGCGTCCCGCAGGGCCGCCTCAGGCTCGGTGAACTGCGGATGCACGACGACCGGCCGCCGTACCTCCAGCGCCCGGGCGAGCAGCACGAACGCCTCGGCCGCGCCCGCCGTCAGCAGCACCCGCTCGACCGGCAGCCCGTGCCGCGCCGCCACCGCCGCCCGTGCCGCCCGCCCGTCCGGGTAGGCCGCGAGGGACGACAGCGAGGCGGCGATCTCCTCCCGCAGCCACGACGGGGGCGTGTGGGCGCGGACGTTGACGGCGAGGTCGACCAACGCGGCGCCGTCGTCCCGCACCTCCGCGTCCCCGTGATGCCGCAGATCCGGTCCCGTGTCCTCAGTGCGCATGGCTGTGCGAGTGCCCCCCGTGATGCCCGTGCCCGTGGTCGTGCCCGTGGCCGTCGTCGTCGGGGTGGTAGTGCGGCTGCTGCGGCAGTCCCACCTTGTCCTCGAAGCCCGGCAGCGCGATCCGGTACACGCACGAGTCGCAGTTCATCCGCAGATCGCCCTTGACGGCCTCCTCGTACCGCTCCAGCACCAGGTCCAGCAGCTCCGGCTCGGGCCCGATGACATCGGCCGACCGCACGTCGATCCCCGGATGCGCGGCGGCCCACCCCTCGGTCTGCTGCCGTACCCGGTCCGGCAGGACGCCGGTGAACAGGAAGTACGGCAGTACGACGATCCTGCGCGCCCCCAGCGCCGCGCACCGGTCGAGACCGCTCGGCACGTCCGGAGCCGCCAGCGACACGAACGCCGTCTCCACCCCCGCGTACCCGCGGCCCTCCCACAGCAGCCGCGCCGCCTTGTACACCTCGGCGTTGGCGTCGGGATCCGTCGAACCGCGGCCCACCAGCAGCACCGTGACGTCGGCCCGGTCCTCGGGGCTCCTGCCGGAGGT
Organism: Streptomyces sp. NTD91; assembly: GCF_059510455.1. Lineage (NCBI taxonomy): Bacteria > Bacillati > Actinomycetota > Actinomycetes > Kitasatosporales > Streptomycetaceae > Streptomyces > Streptomyces sp. NTD91. The sequence goes on along the minus strand of NZ_JCAJZW010000016.1, from coordinate 69,762 downwards.
ACCCAGCGCGTCGTCCAGTCGTCGCTCCAGCACGCTCAGCAGCGCCGGGTGCGGGCCCAGCGGACGGCCGTAGGTGTACGAGATGCCCGGGTGCCGTTCCTTCTCACGGGCCAGCGCGGCCGGGATGTCGCCCTTGGCGTGCCCGGCGGACACCAGCATCAGCGGCACGGTGGCGAACCGTCGTACACCCTGCGCCACCAGCGCGGCGACGGCCTCGCCCAGCGGGGGCGCGGACAGCTCGATGAAGCCGCCCGCGACGGGCATGCCGGAGCGGTGCTGTACCTGCCGTACGAAGTCGCGGAACGCCTCGGCTCCGGCATCGTCACGGGTGCCGTGTCCGGCGATGAGCAGGGCGGGCGGGGTGGTCACGAGGTCTCCTCAGACGAAACGGGGTGGTACAGCAGGGCGTTGAGCGCGGCGGCGGCGACCGCCGAGCCACCCTTCTCGGACACGTTGCTCACGGCGGGCAGCCCGCTCGCGCGCAGCGCGGCCTTGGACTCGGCCGCGCCGACGAAGCCGACGGGCAGGCCGATGACGAGTGCGGGGGAGGCGTCCAGGGTCAGCAGCTCCTCCAGAGCGGTCGGCGCGCAGCCGATCACCCAGACCGCGCCCGGCCCGACCTCTTCGTGGGCGAGCCGCACGGCATGCGCCGAACGGGTCAGCCCCGGCCCGGACCTGGCGTCCTTGAGTCGGCAGACCGTCTCCCGTCGGGTGATGCCGGCCGCGACCATCTCCACGTCCACGACGACCGGCGCCCCGGCGTGCAGCACCGCATGCGCCCTCACCAGGTCGTCCTCGGCCATGACGAGATCGGTGGCGTACGCCAGGTCGGCGGCGGAGTGGATGACTCGCTCCACCACCGCCCGGGTCAGCGGCGGGAAGTGCGAGGTGTCCAGCCGGGCGCGCAGCCGCCGGAACGACTCCTGCTCGATGGGGTGGACGATCCGGTTCACCGGTTGCCCTCCTGCCAGCGGTAGCCGCGCGGGGTCACCATGCGCCCGGCGACGATCCGGGTGGCCGTGTTGCCCACGGTGACGACCGTCATCATGTCGACCGTCGCCGGGTCCAGCGCGGCGAGCGTGGTCACCCGGCTCGACTCGTCCGGCCGGGAGGCGTTGCGCACGACCCCGACCGGAGTGTCCGGCTCCCGGTGCCCGACGAGGACGCCCAGCGCCTTCGGCAACTGCCAGTCGCGGCCTCGGGAGCGCGGGTTGTAGAACGTCACCACGAGGTCCGCCTCGGCCGCCGCGCGCACCCGCCGCTCGATGACCTCCCACGGTGTGTGCAGGTCCGACAGGCTGATGGACACGTGGTCGTGGCCCAGCGGCGCGCCCAGGACCGCCCCCGCGGCCAGCGCGGCCGTCACCCCGGGCACCCCGACCACGTCGATGTCGTCCGAGGCCTCGGCGAGCGCCGGGGAGGCCATGGCGTACACGCCCGCGTCCCCGCTGCCGATCAGCGCCACGGCGTGCCCCCTGCGGGCCTCCGCGACCGCCGTACGCGCCCGCTCCTCCTCCGCCCCGAGACCCGACTCCAGCACCCGGGTGCCCGGCCGCAGCAGGTCGCGGATCTGGTCGACGTACTGGTCGAGCCCGACGAGCACCGAGGCCCGGCGCAGCTCGGCCGCCGCGCGCGGGGTGAGCAGGTCCCGGGCGCCGGGCCCGAGCCCGACCACCGCGAGCCGCCCGCGCCCCGGACGCCGTACGACGGCACAGGTCGCCATGGCCGACTTCCGCTTCGGCACGAGGAGTTCCCCGCCGTGCAGCAGGGCGGCGGCCTCCGCCACCGACGGCGTGCCGACGGCGGCGAGCGGTGCGGCGGACGGGTTCGGCACCTCCACCGCCGCCAGCTCGTCGGCGCTGTACGTCACCAGCGGCACCCCCAGCCGCCCCGCGGCGGCCACGACGCCCGGTTCCTCCGACTTGGCGTCCACGGTGGCGAGCTCGGCCACGGACTTCGGCGACAGCCCCGCCTGCGCCAGTGACTCCTCGATCAGGCCAAGGATCTGCTCCGCCGGAGCGCCCTTGGACGCGCCGACCCCGACGACCAGCGACGGTGGACGCAACAGCACCTCGCGCTCGCCCGGTACGACGTCCCGGTCGGTGAGCCGGACGGTGTACGCCCCCTGCGGCGCGGTCGGCAGCGGCGGCAGCGGCCACGGCAACTCCGCCTCGAGGGCGACCGGATCACCGTCCAGCAGGGCGCGGGACACGGTCGCGACCGAGCCCTCGCAGGGCAGGCCCAGCGTGTCCAGGCCGGCCAGCCCCACGGAGTCCGTCGCGGTCGTCACCACCGGCTCGGCGCCCAGCAACCCGCCGACCGCGCGGGCCAGTTCGTTGGCGCCGCCGCCGTGCCCGCCGACCAGCGACACCGCGAACCGGCCGGCCTCGTCCACGCACACCACACCCGGGTCGGCCGTCTTGTCGCCGAGCAGCGGTGCGAGCAGCCGTACCACCGCGCCCGTCGCCAGGAAGCACACCAGCTGCTCGCACTCGGCGAACGCGGCCCGCACCGCCTCCCCGACGGGTCCCTCGTACACCCGCGTCCGGTCCGGCCAGGCCGCGGCCAGCCGGTCGCGTGCCGCCGCCCCCGCCGCGGTCGCGGAAATCAGGCCGATCACTGAGCAACTCCTTCACTGGACACCGGGGATCTGACACCCCAGAGGACAAACACGGGATTGGTCGCGGCGAGCCGGGTCACGTTCCCGGGCAGCGGCGCCAGGCGGGACGACTGCAGCAGCACCCCGTCGCAGGTGAATCCGGCGGCCATGAGCGCCCCACGCGCGGTCGGCACCCGGTCGAGCGCGGCCATGGCGACGACGACGGTCCGCCGGGCCCGGCGCGCGCACGCGTCGACGACGGCGGGCAGCTCGCGGCCGCCCCCGCCGACGAACACCGCGTCGGGCTCGTCGAGCCCGTCCAGGGCCCGCGGCGCCGAACCGTGCACCACCCGCACGTCGACGCCGTGGACGCGCGCGTTCGCACGGATCCGCTCCACGCCGTCCGCCGCCTTCTCCACGGCGACGACGGCCGCCCCGAGCCGCGCGCACTCCACCGCCACCGAGCCCGAGCCGGCGCCCACGTCCCACACCAGGTCACCCAGGCGCGGCCCCAGCCGGGCCAGGGCCAGCGCCCGCACCTCGAACTTGGTGATCATCGAGTCGCGGTGGGCGAACTCACCCTCGTCCAGGGCCCATCCGGCGGGCCCGGCCGGCGCACCGGCGACCGTCCGCACCCCGCCGAGGGCGCGGTTCTCGTCGAGACACAGCACCACATTCACGTCCGGGCCCCAGTCGCGGGCGGCGGCCTCGGCGGGGGTGACCCGTTCGAGCCGCTCGCGTGCGGAGCCGAGGCCGGAGGCGACGACGAGGACACGCCCCGGCGGGGCCGGCTCGGCGGACCCGGGTGCGGGCGCCCCGGCCGGGTAACCCGGGTCGTCCCGCAGCGCCGCCCCCAGTTCCGCCGGTCCCGCGCCCGGCCCGGTCAGCACCGCCACCTTCGGCCGTGCCCGGCACACGTTGACCGCCGTCCGGAGGTCCCGGCCGTGCGCGCTGACGACCACGGCGTCGTCCCAGGGAAGCCCCGCCCGCGCGAACGCGGCGGCGACGGACGAGACCCCGGGCCGCACCTCCAGCCGCCGCGCCCCGAACCGCTCGGCCAGCACCCGCACGATCCCGAAGAACCCCGGATCCCCGGAGGCCAGCACCAGCACCGGGAGCTCTTTGCCGAGATACTCGGCGATCGTGTCCAGGGCGGGCGCCAGCGGCCCGAGCACGACGTGTTCGGCACCGCCGGGCAGCCGTACCGCGTCCAGGTGCCGGCGCCCGCCGACGACGAGGGCCGCCCCGGCCAGGAGGTCCTCCGGAACCGGCGCCCCCGTCCCCGTGCCGACGACCGTGATCACCTGCTCGCCCCGCGCTCGCGCAGCGCCCGCCGAGCCTCCGGGTCGGCCTTGCGGTACCCGTGGAAGTGGCCCGGGTGGTACAGGTGCGAGCGTGTGCCGTGCGCGTCCAGCGCCGGGCCGACCAGGAAGAGCGTGTGCTTCCAGAGCTTGTGCTCCTTGACCGTCTCCTCCAGCGTGCCGACCGTGCACTTCACGACCAGCTCCTCCGGCCAGGTCGCCTGGTGGGCGACGATCACCGGGGTGTCCGTGGGGTAGCCGCCCTCCAGCAGCTCGCGCACCAGCTGCCCGCTGCGCGCCGCGGAGAGGAAGACCGCCATCGTCGTACCGTGCCGGGCGAACTCGCGCACCTCCTCGCCGGGCGGCATCGGCGTCTTGCCGCCGCCCAGCCGGGTGAGTACCACGGACTGCGCGATCTCGGGGATGGTCAGCTCGCGCCGCGCGAGCGCGGCGACGGCGGAGAACGACGAGACGCCGGGTACGACCTCGGTCTCGATCCCGATCTCGGCGCAGCGGTCCAGCTGCTCCTGCGTGCCGCCCCACAGCGCGGGGTCGCCGGAGTGGATCCGGGCCACCTTCAGGCCCTCGGCGTGAGCACGACGGTAGACGGCGACGACCTCCTCCAGGGGCATGGCCGCCGAGTCCAGGATCTCGGCGTCCTCGCGCGCGTGCTCCAGCACCTCCGCCTGGACCAGGCTCGCCGCCCAGATCACCACGTCCGCCTCGGCGATGGCGCGTGCGGCGCGGAACGTCAGCAGATCGGCGGCGCCGGGGCCGGCACCGACGAAGGTCACCTTGCCGGTGGGGGCAACGGCCATGGGGAGGGTCCTCTCGTACGGAAACACACGTCAAAAGCGGGGGAAATGTCAGGGTCTGGGGGAGTGTGGCCGACGCCGGATGTGCGCGAAGGCCCCTTCATCGGATAGCAAGGGCCTATGGCGGTCTTCGTCGCGCTCGGCGCGTTCCTGATGACGCTGGCCGGCGGCTGGACGGCACAGCGCGTGACCGACCGTCGCCATCTCGTCCTGGGACTGGCCGGCGGCCTGATGCTCGGTGTGGTCGGCCTCGACCTGCTGCCGGAGGCGCTGCGCGCCGCCGGCCGCGAGGTCTTCGGTGTACCCGCCGCCCTGCTGCTGTTCGTGGCCGGTTTCCTGCTGGCCCATCTGGTGGAGCACACCCTGGCCGCCCGCACGGCCGCGCACGGCGGTGCCGAGGGCCACAACCACCGGGCACCGGAAGTGGGCCTGGCGGCGGCCGGGGCGATGGTGGGGCACAGCGCCATGGACGGCGTGGCGATCGGCGCGGCCTTCCAGGTGGGCGGCGGCATGGTCACGGCCGTCGCGCTCGCCGTGATCGCGCACGACTTCGCCGACGGCTTCAACACCTTCACCATCACGAGCCTGTACGGCAACGCCCGCCGCCGGGCGGTGGCGATGCTGGTGGCCGACGCCTGCGCACCCCTGCTGGGCGCCCTGTCGACCGCCTTCTTCCACATCCCCGAAGCACTGCTGGGCGGTTACCTGGGCCTCTTCGGCGGCGTCCTGCTCTACCTCGCCGCCGCCGAGATCCTCCCCGAGGCCCACCATCAGCACCCCGCCCGCTCCACCCTGCTGTGCACGGTCGCGGGCGCGGCCTTCATCTGGCTGGTGGTGGGGCTGTCGGGCGGCTGAGCCGGCCGGCCGGCGGGTGCCTCTCACAGCTTCCCGCCCCGCCCGCCGTCCCGCCGCGGGGGCGCGATCAGCGTCGACAGATACGGCAGCGGCGTCCCGTCCAGTGCGGCGGCCGGCCGCACGGATTCCTCCGGCAGACCCAGCGCCGACCCCCAGACGGCGTCGGCCAGCCGTCCGGTCTCCTTCAGCGCCGCGGCGACCTCCGCGGCCTGCCGTCCGAACTTGTACGCCACGACGGTCCCCGGCCCGGCCAGTGCCTCCTTGAGCACGGCCGACCCGGCCGTCACCGGCACCAGCGTCAACGGCTCGGTGCCCTCGGTCAGCACGGCGCCGGACCGCGCCGCCAGCTCCTGCATCGCGGTGATTCCGGGCACCGTCTCCACGACGACGTCCGGCACCAGCTCCGTCAGGGTCTGCGCGAGATACGTGAACGTCGAGTACACGTTGGGGTCGCCGATGGTGGCGAAGGCGACGGACCCGTGCCGCTCCAGCAGGGCGGCGACGGCGGCTCCCGCCGCGTCCCAGGCCGCCTCCCGCCGCGCCCGGTCGGTCCGCTCGTTCAGCGCGAACACCACCCGGACGACCTTTTCCTCGGGCACGTAGTGCAACACGGTCGCCTCGGCCCGTCCGCGCTCGCCGGTGTCCATCACCGGTACGACGACGACATCGGCGGCCCGCAGGGCGCGCACGCCCTTGACCGTCACCAGCTCCGGATCACCGGGCCCGACCCCGACTCCGACCAGCCTGCTGCTCATGACGTCCGGCACCTTTCCACGAAGCGACGGGCGACACCGGGCTCGGACGCCCAGTGCGTGTGCAGATAGCTCGCGTGCACGCCCTGCTGTACGAAACCTTCGACCCGCCGTACGGGCGCGCGCACGCCCCAGGCGGGGGCCGCGCCGGCGCCGGGCTCCACGATCGTGCGGTGGAACTCGTGCCCCCGCATCCGCGTCCCGGCGAGGGCCAGCGAACTGTCCCCGACGGCCACGGCGTCGCGGTAGCCGAGCGTGAGCCGCCGGGTCATGCGCGCCGTGGCGTCCAGCACCCCGCACATGGGGTGTCCGTCCAGTTCCCGGCACAGATAGAGCAGCCCGGCACATTCGGCGGCGACCGGCGCGCCGGAGAGCGCGAGGTCGGCAACGGCCCTGCGCAGCGGCTCGTTGGCGGACAGCTCGGCGGCGTACACCTCGGGAAACCCGCCGCCGACGACCAACCCCGCGGTCCCTTCGGGAAGCCGCTCGTCGTGGAGCGGATCGAACGTGACCACTTCGGCACCGGCGGCGGCGAGCAGCTCGGTGTGCTCGGCATAGGAGAAGGTGAAGGCGGGACCACCGGCGACGGCGACGACCTCACGCCTGTTCACCGTGCTGCCGGGCGGTTCCCACGCGGCACCGGGCAACGCCCCCGCGCTCCCGGCCAGTGCGAGCAGAGCCTCGAGATCGCACCCCTGCTCGACCTGCGCGGCCATCGCCGCCACCGCGTCCACGGCGTCGGTCCGCCGCTCGGCAACGGGGACGAGGCCGAGATGCCGCGAGGGCGTGTCCACCCGGGCTGCCCGCCGAAGCACACCCAGCACCGGCACACCCGCCGAGTCCAGTGCCTCCCGCAGCAACTCCTCGTGCCGGTCGGACGCGACCTTGTTCAGGACCACGCCCCCGACCCGAACACGAGGATCCCAGGAGGCGAACCCGTGCACCAGCGCCGCCACCGACCGCGACTGCGACGAGGCGTCCACGACCAGCACCACCGGCGCGCGCAGCAGCTCGGCCACGTGGGCGGTGGAGGCCAGCTCGCCTTCCCCGGCCGCCCCGTCGTACAGCCCCATCACCCCCTCGACGACGGCCAGGTCGCACCCCCGGGCCCCGTGCAGGAACAGCGGGGCGACCAGCTCCGGCCCGCAGAGGTACGCGTCCAGGTTGCGCCCCACCCGCCCGGTCGCGAGCGCGTGGTACCCGGGGTCGATGTAGTCCGGCCCGACCTTGTGCGGGGACACGGCGAGACCCCGCGCGGCGAACGCGGCCATCAGCCCCGTGGCGACGGTGGTCTTGCCGCTGCCGGACGACGGTGCGGCGATGACCAGCCGGGGAACGGGGGTCACCACTCGATGCCCCTCTGGCCCTTCTGCCCCACGTCCATGGGGTGCTTGACCTTGGACATGTCGGTGACGAGGTCGGCGAAGTCCACCAGCCTCCCGGGTGCGTTCCGCCCGGTGATCACCACGTGCTGGGTGCCCGGCCGGTCGCGCAGCACGTCGATCACCTCGTCGGTGTCGACCCACCCCCAGTGCATCGGGTAGGCGAACTCGTCGAGCACGTACAGCCGGTACGTCTCGGCGGCCAGGTCCCGCTTGACCTGCTCCCAGCCCTCCCTGGCCTTCTCCTCGTTGTCCATCTGGGCGTCCCGCTGGACCCAGGACCAGCCCTCGCCCATCTTGTGCCAGGCGACGGTGCCGCCCTCGCCGGAGTCGCCGAGCACGCGCAGCGCCCGCTCCTCGCCGACCCTCCACTTCGCCGACTTGACGAACTGGAACACCCCGACGGGCCACCCCTGGTTCCAGGCGCGCAGCGCGAGCCCGAACGCGGCGGTCGACTTGCCCTTGCCCACGCCCGTGTGCACGACGACCAGCGGACGGTTCCGCCGCTGACGCGTCGTCAGCCCGTCGTCCGGCACCACACTCGGCTGCCCCTGCGGCATTACGCGGCCCTCCTGTCGCCCTGAACGTCCCTGACCAGCCCGGCGATCGAGTCGGCCCGCAACTCGTCCAGCGTGACGGCCGCACCGCCCAGCTCACCCGCGAGCTGCCCGGCCAGCCCGAGCCGCACCGGCCCCGACTCGCAGTCCACGACGACCGAGGCGACCCCCTCGGCCGCGAACAGCCGCGCCGCCCGCCAGGCCTGCGCCACCGGCCCGCTCCCACCCGTCGCCCGGTCACCCCCCCGGCCGCGGGCGCTTCGCGCCGCCCCTGTGTCCGTGGCGCGTCCGTCGGTCACCACCACGACCAGCGCCCGCCGCGCCGGATCCCGCAGCCGCTCCACCCGCAGCACCTCGCGCGCCTCGAGCAGCCCGGCGGCCAACGGCGTACGGCCACCGGTGGGCAGCGACTCCAGCCGTGCGGCGGCGGCGTCGACGGAGGAGGTCGGCGGCAGCGCGACCTCGGCGCCGGAGCCCCGGAACGTCACCAGCCCCACCTTGTCGCGCCGCTGGTAGGCGTCGAGCAGCAGCGACAGCACGGCGCCCTTCACGGCGCCCATCCGCTGCCGCGCCGCCATCGACCCCGAGGCGTCCACCACGAACAGCACCAGGTTGCCCTCGCGCCCCTCCCGGGTCGCCTGCCGCAGATCGTCCCGGCGGATCACCAGCCCGCGCCCGGACCGGCCGCGTGCCCGCTGGTGAGGAGCGGCGGCCTGCACGGTCGCCGCGAGATGCAGCTTGGTCAGCGCACCCCGCGGCCGGCGCGCCCCGGTGGTCCGCCCGTGCTCGGTGCGCGCCCGCGAGCGCCGCCCGGCCGCACCCTCGCCGATCCCGGGGACGCTCAGCACCTTCGCGCGGAACGGCTCGGCGGCCCGTACGGCGGACTGCTCCCGTGCGCCCGACGTCTGCGGCTGACCGCCCTCACCGGCCTCGGGGCGGGCGGGGGTGTCCCCGCCCGCCTGGGGCCCGGCGTCAGGTGTCGGCTGCCCACCGCCTCCGGGCCCGTCGGGGCCGGGGCCGTCGGAGTCGGGATCGTCGTCGGGTGAGTCGGAGTCGGGGTCGTCGTCGGGTGAGTCGCCGGAGAACTCCTCCAGCGTCCGGTCGAGCTTGTCCTCGTCAAGGCCCGGCGCGTCGAACGGATTGCGTCGCCTGCGGTGCGGCAGCGCGAGCAGCGCCGCCTGCCGCACGTCCTCGGCGAGCACGTCCGTCCGCCCTGCCCACGCGGCCAGCGCGGTCGCCGTGCGCGCCATCACGATGTCGGCCCGCATGCCGTCCACCTCGAAGGCCGCACAGGTCGCCGCGATCTGCCGCAGCGCGCCGTCGCCCAGGCGCACCCGCGGCAACAACTCCCGTGCCGCAGCGACCCGTCGACGCACGGCGGCCTCCTCCTCGGCCCACCGCGCGGCGAAACCGGCCGGGTCGTCGTCGTACGCCAGCCGGCGGCGCACCACCTCGACCCGCTGGTCCGGCTCCCGGGAGGCCGCGACCTCCACGGTCAGCCCGAACCGGTCCAGCAACTGGGGCCGCAGCTCGCCCTCTTCGGGGTTCATGGTGCCGACGAGCAGGAAACGGGCCGCGTGCCGCACGGAGACACCCTCGCGCTCCACGTACGAGGCACCCATCGCCGCCGCGTCCAGCAGCAGGTCGACCAAGTGGTCGTGGAGCAGGTTGACCTCGTCGACGTACAGGATCCCGCGGTGCGCGTCGGCCAGCAGGCCCGGCTCGAACGCCTTCACGCCCTCCGCGAGCGCCCGCTCGATGTCCAGGGCGCCGACCAGCCGGTCCTCGGAGGCGCCGACCGGCAGCTCGACCATCCGCGCGGGCCGGTGCGCGCCCGGCCCCGGCTCGTGCGGACCGTCCGGGCAGGACGGGTCCGGGGCCGCCGGGTCGCAGGAGAACCGGCAGCCGGGCACCACGGCCACCTCGGGCAGCAGCGCAGAAAGGGCGCGGACGGCCGTCGACTTGGCCGTGCCCTTCTCACCGCGCACCAGCACACCGCCGACCGCGGGGGACACGGCGTTCAGCAGCAGCGCGAGCCGCAGGTCGTCCTGGCCGACAACGGCCGTAAAGGGGAAGGGGGTGGTCACTGGTCGTCGCCCTCCAAGTCGCCTTCCAGCTCCAGGTAGGTGGCGCGCAGCCGCTCCAGCGTGTCCGCGTCCGGCTCGGCCCACAGGCCCCGGTCCGCCGCCTCGAGCAGCCGCTCGGTGATCCCGCGCAGCGCCCAGGGATTGGACTGCTTCATGAAGTCCCGGTTCTCCGGGTCGAAGACGTACTCCGCACTGAGCTTCTCGTACATCCAGTCGTCGACCACGCCCGCCGTGGCGTCGTAGCCGAACAGATAGTCCACGGTCGCCGCCATCTCGAAGGCGCCCTTGTAGCCGTGCCGGCGCATGGCCGCCATCCAGCGCGGGTTGACCACCCGGGCCCGGAAGACCCGGTGGGTCTCCTCGCCCAGCGTGCGTGTCCTCACCTGGTCCGGTACGGCGGAATCGCCCACGTACGCCTCGGGGTTGGCGCCGGTCAGGTGCCGGACCATGGCGACCATGCCGCCGTGGTACTGGAAGTAGTCGTCCGCGTCGACCAGGTCGTGCTCGCGCGTGTCGACGTTTTTCGCGGCGACGGCGATCCGCCTGAACGCGGTCTCCATGTCCCCTCGCGCCGCCCGCCCGTCGAGCCCGCGTCCGTAGGCGTAGCCGCCCCACACGGCGTAGACCTCGGCGAGGTCCGCGTCGGAGCGCCAGTTGCGGGCGTCGATCAGCGGGAGCAGCCCGGCGCCGTACGCCCCCGGCTTGGAGCCGAAGACACGAGCGGTCGCGCGCCGCCGGTCGCCGTGCTCGGCCGCGTCCTCCTCCACGTGCGCCCGCACGTAGTTGGACCCGGCCGGCTCGTCCAGCTCCGCCACCGCCCGCACCGCGTCGTCGATGAGGCCCACGACGTGCGGGAACGCGTCCCGGAAGAAGCCGGAGATACGGACCGTGACGTCGATGCGCGGCCGGCCCAGCTCCGTCAGCGGGATCACCTCGAAGCCGGTCACCCGGCGCGAGGCGTCGTCCCACACCGGACGGCACCCCAGCAGCGCCAGGATCTCGGCGATGTCGTCGCCCTGGGTGCGCATCGCGGACGTTCCCCACACCGTGAGGCCCACGGACTTCGGGTACTCGCCCGTGTCCTGCAGATACCGCTGCACCAGGGAGTCCGCGAGCGACTGGCCGACCTCCCAGCTCAGCCGCGACGGGACGGCCTTCGGATCGACGGAGTAGAAGTTGCGGCCGGTCGGCAGCACGTTCACCAGGCCACGGGTCGGCGACCCCGACGGACCCGCCGGGACGTAACCGCCGTCCAGGGCCCGCAGGATGTGCCCGATCTCGTCGGTGGTGAGCGCGAGCCGCGGCACCACCTCGTCGCAGGCGAACTCCAGCACCGCGACCGCGTCCGGGAGTTCCGTGCCGAGGACGTCGTCCAGGACCGGGCGCACGGCCGCGCGCTCCCAGGCCCGCTCCTCCATGCCCTCCGCGATCCGTCGGCACAGCTGTTCCAGCAGGTCGATCGCGTCGGACGCGGTACGCGCCGGCCCCTCCACCAGGTCCGTCAGCTCGTCCGGCACCTTCACCGGCGTGCCCGGCTCGGCCAGCAACTCCTTCTCCACCAGCCCGAAACGAGCGGCGAGGCAGGCCCGCAGACCCGGCAGCGCGTTCGCCTGCCCGCCCCACACCTGCGAGGAGCGCAGCACCGCGAGCACCAGGTTCACCCGCGGCTCGCCGACCGGGCCGCCGCCCAGGATGTGCAGACCGTCGCGGATCTGCACGTCCTTGATCTCGCACAGATAGCCGTCGATGTGCATGACGAACTCGTCGAACTCGTCGTCGTCCGGCTGCTCGTCCACATGCAGGTCGTGGTGCAGTTCGGCCGCCTTGACCAGCGTCCAGATCTGGGCGCGGACGGCCGGGGCCTTCGCCGGGTCCAGGTCGGAGACGAGCGCGTACTCGTCCAGCAGCTGCTCCAGCTTGGCCAGGTCGCCGTAGGTGTCCGCGCGCGCCATCGGCGGCACCAGGTGGTCCACCACTGTGGCGTGCCCGCGCCGCTTGGCCTGGGTGCCCTCGCCGGGGTCGTTCACGATGAACGGGTAGACCAGCGGCAGCTCGCCGAGGACGGCGTCCGGTGCGCAGGCCGCGCTCAGCCCGAGGCCCTTGCCCGGCAGCCACTCCATCGTGCCGTGCTTGCCCATGTGCACGATCGCGTCCGCACCGAAGCCGTTCTCCAGCCAGCGGTAGGCCGCCATGTAGTGGTGCGAGGGCGGCATGTCCGGATCGTGGTAGATCGCGATCGGGTTCTCGCCGAAGCCGCGCGGCGGCTGGATCATCACGACGACGTTCCCGAAGTGCAGGGACGCCAGCACGATGTCGTCGCCGTCGACGTACAGGCCGCCCGGCGGCTCGCCCCACGCCCCGGTCATCGCGTCCCGCAGCTCCGGGTCCAGCTTCTCGAACCACGCCCGGTAGTCCGCCAGCGGCACCCGCGCGGGCGCGGCGGCCAGCTGCTCCTCGGTCAGCCACTCCACATCGTGCCCGCCGGCCTCGATCAGCCGGTGGATCAACTCGTCGCCGACGGAGGGGTATTCGGTCAGCGAGTAGCCCGCGTCCCGGAGCGCGTCGAGCACCCGGACCGCAGACGCCGGGGTGTCCAGACCGACCGCGTTGCCGACCCGGGAGTGCTTGGTCGGGTACGCGGTGAAGACCAGCGCGATCTTCTTCTCCGCGTTCGGCTTGTGCCTCAACCGGGCGTGCCGCACGGCGATCCCGGCCACCCGCGCGGCCCGCTCGGGGTCGGCGACGTACACCGGGACCTCGCCGGGGCCCTGCTCCTTGAAGGAGAACGGCACGGTGACCAGCCGTCCGTCGAACTCCGGGATCGCGACCTGCATCGCCGCGTCCATGGGGGACAGCGCGGCGTCCGACTCCGCCCAGGCCTCCTTCGACGAGGTGAGGCAGAGTCCTTGCAGGACCGGGACGTTCAGGTCGGCGAGTGCGCCGATGTCCCACGACTCCTCGTCGCCGCCCGCCGACGCCTGCGAGGCGTGGGTGCCGCCCGCCGCGAGCACGGTCGCGACCAGCGCGTCGGCCTGCCCCAGCAGCTCGTACAGCCCGGCGTCCGCGCCCCGCAGGGAACCGCAGTACACCGCGAGCGCGTTGGCGCCCCTGGCCTCGATCGCCGTGCAGAGGGTGTCCACGAAGGCGGTGTTGCCGCTCAGCTCGTGCGCCCGGTAGAAGAGCACGCCCACCGTCGGGCGGCCCTCGACGATCTCGTACGCGCCGTGGACGCCGTACTCCGGCATCCTCCGCGGCTCCTCGAAGCCCTCACCGGTCAGCAGCACGGTGTCCGAAAGGAACCGGGACAGCTCCAGCAGGTTCGCGGGACCACCCTCGACCAGGTACTTCAGCGCCTCCGCCACCACACCGGCCGGCACCGACGACTCGGCCATCAGCTCGGCGTCCGGTACGGCCTCGCCGCCCAGCAGCACGGTCGGCACGCCGGAGGCCTTCAGTGCGGCCAGCCCCTCCTCCCAGGCCCGTTTGCCGCCCAGCAGCCGTACGACGGCGAGGTCGGCGCCGTCGAGCAGCACCGGCAGTTCCCGTTCGACGTGCACCCGGGTCGGGTTGCCGATGCGGTAGTCCGCACCGGACGCCCGGGCCGCCAGCAGATCCGTGTCGGCGGTCGACAACAACAACACTGTGTTCATGCGGGCGCTCCCGGTGGGATGAAAGGCAGTCCTTGCGGCGCGCCCGACTCGATGAGCCGCCAGAGCGCGTCCGTGTCCGCGTGCTGTTCGATCAGATCGCCGAGCCGGTCGAGCTGTTCCTCGCGCAGCGCGGCGAAGGAGGTGTCCGGCGCGGGCACGAAGCGGCGGCCCGCGGCGGCGGCCACCTCGCGCAGGAAGGCCCGCCGGAAGCCGTCCGACTCCAGGGAACCGTGCCAGTGGGTGCCCCAGGTCTGGCCGGCCCGGCAGCCGTCGAGGAAGGGTGCGCCACCCTCGACGGTCGCCACCCCGTGGTGGATCTCGTACCCCTCGACCCGCTCGCCGAGGGCCTCGCCGACCGGGCGGGTCAGGGTCTTCTCCCGGGCGAACCGGACCCGCACGGGCAGGATCCCGAGTGCGTCGACGTGCCCGCGCCGGCTCTCGACCTCGTCCTCGATGTGCCTGCCGAGGATCTGGAAGCCGCCGCAGATCCCGAGGACCGGACGTCCCTCGGCGGCCCGTTTCACGAGCGCGTCGGCGAGCCCGCGCTCGCGCAGCCACTCCAGCGCCCGTACGGTCCCCCGCGTGCCCGGAACCACCACCAGGTCCGCGTCGGCCAGCTCCTCCGGCCGGTCCACGAACCGCACCACGACCCCCGGTTCGGCGGCCAGCGCGTCCGCGTCGGTGAAGTTGGACATCAGCGGGATCGCGCACACGGCGACCCGCAGCACCTCCTCGCCGACCGGGGGAGTCACGGCGGACTCCCGGACGGTTCCGCGCAAGGAGACCCGCAGCCCGTCCTCCTCGTCGATGCCGAGCCCGTGCCGGAACGGCAGCACGCCGTACGTACGGCGCCCGGTGAGGTCCCGGAGCATGTCCAGCCCCGGGGCCAGCAGGGAGACGTCCCCCCGGAACTTGTTCACGAGGAACCCTGCGACCAGCTCCTGGTCCTCCGGTGAGAGCAGGGCGACGGTCCCGAAGAAGGAGGCGAAGACGCCGCCGCGGTCGATGTCGCCCACCACCAGCACGGGCAGCCGCGCGCTCCGCGCGATGCCCATGTTCACGATGTCGGTCCGGCGCAGGTTGATCTCGGCCGGGCTGCCCGCCCCCTCGCAGATCAACGCGTCGTACGTGCCCCGCAACTCGGCGAGGCAGTCCAGCACTGTGCCGAGCAGCTTCTGCCCGCGCCCCCCGTGATAGCCGCGGGCGCTCAACTCGCCCACCGGCCTGCCCAGCAGCACCACCTGACTGCTCTGCTCGCCGCCCGGCTTGAGCAGCACCGGGTTCATCAGCGCGGTCGGCTCGATCCGGCACGCCTGGGCCTGCATGGCCTGCGCCCGCCCGATCTCCGCGCCCTCGCGGGTCACGAAGGAGTTGAGCGACATGTTCTGCGCCTTGAACGGCGCGACCTTCACACCCCGACGCGCCAGCCACCGGCAGATTCCGGCCGTCACGACGCTCTTTCCGGCGTCGGAGGTCGTCCCGGCGACCAGCAGTCCGCCCCCTGTCATGCCTTGTGTCCCTTCACGAGTCGGCGCGCGGCGAGGGTGACGCCGAGCGCGAGCAGGCCGACGCGGCGGGAGAGCCGTACGGCCCGGCCGATGTCGGTGACCCGGACCGCCCGTCCCGCCTCGGCGTTGAGCACGGGGCGGTGTTCGATCCGGCCTCCGTAGGAGAGGGTTCCGCCGAGCCGGACACCGAGTGCGCCCGCGAACGACGCCTCCACAGGGCCGGCGTTGGGGCTCGGGTGCTGGGCCGCGTCGGCCTTCCAGGCGCGCAGGGCGCCGCGCGGATCGGGGCCGGCGACGGCGGCGAGGGCGGCGGTCAGCCGCGCCCCCGGCCAGCCGGCCACGTCGTCCAGCCGGGCGGAGGCCCAGCCGTAGCGCCGGTAGCGCGCGGACTTGTGACCCACCATGGCGTCCAGGGTGTTGACGGCCCGGAAGCCCAGCAGCCCCGGCACCCCGGCCACGGCCCCCCACACCAGGGCGCCCACCACGGCGTCGGAGGTGTTCTCGGCGACGGACTCCACCACGGCCCGGGCGATCCCGTCGGCGTCCAGCGCCTGCGGGTCCCGGCCGCACAGGTGCGGCAGTCGCGCCCGCGCCGCCGCGACGTCCCCGGACTCCAGCGCGCGGCCGATCGCGCGGGCCTCGCGGGCGAGCGAAGTGCCGCCGACGACCGCCCAGGTGGTGGCGGCGGTCAGCGCGAAGGAGGCGGCGGGGGAGGGGCGCACGGCGCGTGCGGCCAGTGCACCGAGTGCGACGGCGCCACCGGCGCACACAGTGGTGTACAGGGCGCCCCAGCCGCGGTGGTCGTGCCACAACGCGCGGTCCACGGCTGTGGCCGCACGCCCGAACACGGCGACCGGATGCCCCCGGCGCGGATCGCCGAGGAGCAGGTCTCCGAGAAGGCCGGCGGCGGCACCGTACGCGTAACTGCGATCGGCACCCATCGGCTCAGCCGGCCGTGGGGTCAGGAACGGGCCTGGTACGGGTCCTTCGGCAGCCGGGCATGGCGATCTGTGTCCTCACTCAGGGTGTCCGCGCCCTGGTTCGACGAGATTCGGCGGTGAGAGTTCCTGGCTCCCGGGTTCTTCCCCGGTGACAGTGGCGGGACCGCGCCGGATTCGCACCGGCTTCCTCTCCTGCCGCCGTACATGGCCCGGGCAGTCCACCACGCGCCCGGAACGGCCGTCAACTTGCCGTTGACCTGGGCGGGGAGAGTGTGCGAAGGCCCACACACCGGGGCGGGTGCGCGGGCGTGCGAAAGGGGGCGGTACGCACTGCGTACCGCCCCCTCGGGCTGCAACTGTCGTCAGCGTCGGACGATCAGCAGGATGCCGTAGGCCACCGCCGCGGCGCACGCGGCGAAGCAGACGTAGGCGCCGACGACCGCGAGGGCGCCCGAACCGCCCTGCGCGGTGGCGGACTCCCGCTTGGCGAGGCCCGCGATGCCGAGGGTGAACAGGGCGGCGAGGCCGACGGTGACCAGGAGGCTGGTGCCGAAGACGGAGCCGAGGGCTGCCCAGTCGATTGTCATGGTGATGCTTCCTTAGGGGACCTGGGTGCTCGGGTTCAGACCGCGGCCGACGACTGCGGTGCGGGGCCGGCGGCCGCGAGATCGGCCGCGGCAGCCGCGCCGGTCGGGGGCGGGGTGACAGCGGCGATGGCCGCGGTCAGCACGCCGGCGGGCTCTTCGGCTTCGTCGATGTCGTTGACGTTCGCTGCGTTGACGACGTGGCGTCGGGACACCAGCCAGATCCCGGCGCTGGCGGCGACCAGGACGACGGCGACGACGGCGGTGCCCCAGCCACCCAGCTCGGTGATCTTCTCGGCGCCCGCGCCGACGAGCGCGGCGGCCGGCAGCGTCAGCAGCCAGGCCACGCACATCCGCGTCGCGGTGGACCAGCGGATCACGCCGCCCTTGCGGCCCAGGCCGGCGCCCATCACGGAGCCGGTGACGGCGTGTGTGGTGGAGAGCGAGAACCCGAGGTGGGAGGAGGCCAGCAGGACGGTGGCGGCACTGGTCTGGGCGACGAAGCCCTGCTGCGGCTGGAGGTCGGTCAGGCCCTTGCCCATGGTGCGGATGATGCGCCAGCCGCCGATGTAGGTGCCCAGCGCCATGGCGAGGCCCGCGGAGAGGATGACCCAGGTGGGCGGGTCGGAGTGGGGCGCGAGGACGCCTCCGGTGACCAGGGCCAGGGTGACGATACCCATGGTCTTCTGGGCGTCGCCGGTGCCGTGCGCGAGGGAGACCAGGGCGGCGGAGGCGACCTGGCCGACGCGGTAGCCCTTCTTGGCGGCCCGGCTGTCGGCGTTGCCGCGGCCCGCGACGTAGGTGAACCTCGCCGCGACCGCCGCGGCGATGCCCGCGACCAGGGGAGCGGCGACAGCGGGGATGACGACCTTGGTGACGAGCACGCCGGCGTGGACGGCCCCGGTGCCGGCGCTGGCGATCGTGGCGCCGATGAGGCCGCCCATCAGGGCGTGCGAGGAACTGGACGGAAGGCCGACGAGCCACGTCACCAGGTTCCACAGGATCGCTCCGACGAGCGCCGCGAAGATGACCTCGGGACGAATGCCGTTCTCGTCGACGAGGCCCGAGGAGATCGTGTTGGCGACCGCCACGGAGAGGAAGGCGCCGACGAGGTTGAGGACGGCGGACATGGCCACCGCCACCTTGGGCTTCATCGCGCCGGTCGAGATGGTGGTCGCCATCGCGTTCGCGGTGTCGTGGAAACCGTTCGTGAAATCGAACGCGAGTGCGGTGACGACCACGATCGCGAGGATCAGCGAGAAGCTTTCCATTTACCCAGGCATTCGTTCGAGGTCATTGGCTGGATGAACGTAGGCAACCTGGGTGAACGGAAGATGAACTGAGGCGGGCGTCAGGGTGTCGGAAGAGGAGGGTTCGGGTTCCGGTTCCGCCGGACCGGTCCCCTCGGTCCAGGCGCCCCTTGGCTACCAGCCCCGAGCGAAGGCCCGCAGGGTGCCGGCCGACCCGTTGAAGAGATTCTGGTCACCCGGCAGCCCGCCCCCGGTGCCGTACTGCCAGAACGTCCAGCTCTGCCACCCGCCCGGCAGCGGCCCCGGCCCCGAGCTGCCGTGCCGCGCGATCCACAGCGCGTGCCGGGAGGCGAACTCGTGGCTGTCGCCGGTGCAGAGTCGCCACCAGTGGGCCGTGGTGTAGATCACCGGACGGCGGCCGGTCTCCTGCGCGACCTCGTCGCTGAACGACCAGATCCAGTCGACCATCCGCCTCTTGTCCAGCCCGTAGCACTCGTCCTTCGTGCTGTACGGGTTGTACTCGATGTCCAGCGCGGGCGGCAGCGTCCAGCCGTCCGCCCGCCAGTCTCCGCCGTTGCGCACGAAGAACCGGGCCTGCCGGGCACCGGAGGACCGGTCCGGCAGCGCGAAGTGGTACGCGCCCCGGATCAGGCCCGTCTCGCGGGCGCCGTCGTACTGATCGTCGAAGTAGGGGTTGCGGTAGTCCGTGGACTCGGTGGCCTTCACGTAGACGAACCGCGCGCCCGCGTACAGGGCGCCCTGCCAGTCGACGTGCTCCTGGTGCGAGGAGACGTCGTGTCCCTGCGGCAGGCCCGAGGCCAGTGCCGGAGGTCCGGCGGCGGCGGACGCGGTGCCCGCGAGGGCGAGCGCCGCCATGGCCGCCGCGAGGACGCCGACGCGGCGACGGAGCGGGGTGCGTTCACGGGCCATGTGTCTCCCCGGTTCTGCGGAAAGAAGATCATCTGGTGGGCAGGAGGGACCATTGAAGGCTCGATGATCACGGTAAATGACACTTCTTCATAGCGATTCATGAGATTTCGCCCGATCGGGGGTGCGCGCTTCCGGCCGGAAGCGGCGGTCCGTCCTCATGCGGCGGGCGCGTCCGGAAACGTGGGTACGCCTCCTCCTGGGCGCGGCTGGCAGGATCGCGGTATGGCTGAGCAGCGGCGGGACGAACACGAGCGGATCTGGGCGGAACTGGTCGCGACGGCGCGGCGGACCGTGGCCGACGGGCTGGTGGTCGGCACCTCGGGGAACGTCTCCGCGCGCGTGGGCGACCTGGTGCTGGTCACCCCCTCCGGTGTGCCGTACGACCGGCTCACCCCCGGCGACCTCACCGGCGTCGACCTCACCGGACGCCAGGTGCTCGGCACCCTGGTGCCGACCAGCGAGCTGCCCATGCACCTCGCCGTCTACCGCACCACCGACGCCCGCGCGGTCGTCCACACCCACGCCGTGCACGCGACGGCGGTCTCCGCACTCGTGCCCGAGCTGCCCCTGGTCCACTACATGGCGGCGGCCCTCGGCGGCACCGTCCGCGTCGCCCCCTACGCCACGTACGGCACCGACGAGCTGGCCCAGAACATGCTGCGCGCCCTGGCGGGCCGCTCCGGCTGCCTGCTGCAGAACCACGGCACGCTCACGTACGGCGCCTCCCTCGACCAGGCCTACGACCGGACCGCCCAGCTGGAGTGGATGTGCCGCCTGTGGCTGACGGCGTCCTCGGTGCCCGGGCTGACCCCGTCCCTGCTGACCGAGGCACAACTCGCCGAGGTCGGGGAACGGTTGAGGGAATACGGCCAACGGAGGTGACACCTTGCCGCACAGCACTTCGCTCCGGCGCTTCCTCGACCGCCTCTCCCACCGCTGCCGGCGCTTGCTCCCACCGGTCCGCCGGGTCCGCCGCGACGGCACTCCACCCCGGCGGACTCAGCCGGCGGTGCCGAACCCACCCGCGTCCCGACGGCCCTCACCTGGCCCCGCCCTTCCACTGGCCGGTGACGGCAACCCCCAGGACACTGGACCCGTGCGACCCGTCAAAGCCACCGCCCTCACCACGGTCATAGCCGCCGGCATGGCCATGGCTTCCGTCGCCGCCGGCCGCCTCGCCAGCGACGCCGCGCTGAAGGCGCCCGCCGGCCGCCCGCTGCCCACCGAGCCCCGGCTCACCGTGCACGGCACCGCCGCCGGCCAGATCACCCTCACCCGTGACCTGGCCTCGCTGCGCCCCGGCAGCTACGGCCTCGCCGGCGACGGCTCCCACGCGGTCGTCGGCCCCGTCCTGGAGAGTGCCCGGCACACCGCCGACACCGTCGTACGCCGCCTGGAGCGCGTCACGCACGGCACCCTCTCCTCCGGCGACGCGGTGTGGCTCACCCCGAACCTGTACGTCGGCGATCCGACCACCGCCCTCGGCCTCGACCACGCCGACGTCCAGGTGCCCGGCGAACTCGGCGAGCTGCCGGCCTGGTTCGTGCCCGGCGCCCGGGACACCTGGGTGATCGCCGTGCACGGCCTAGGCGCCACTCGGGAGCACGCCATGAACCTCATGGCCGCCCTGCACGCCCGCCGGGTGCCGGTCCTGGCGCTCGCCTACCGCGGCGACGTCGGCGCCCCGCGCCCGCCGGACGGCCTGAGCCATCTCGGCGAGACCGAGTGGCGCGACCTGGACGCGGCGATCCGCCACGCCGTCCGCCACGGCGCCCGCCGGGTCGTCCTGCTCGGCTGGTCCACCGGCGCCACCATGGCGCTGCGCGCCGCCGAGCACTCCGCGCTGCGCGAGCACGTCGCCGGGTTGGTCCTCGACTCGCCGGTGCTCAGCTGGGAGGCCACGCTGCGTGCCCTCGCCCGCGCCCGCCACACCCCGCCGCCGCTGCTGCCGCTCGCCGTGCGCGCCGCCCAGGGCCGGACCGGCCTGTACGCCGACCGGACCCCCGACACCGACCCCGGCCTGCTCACCGTGCCGACCCTGATCTTCCACGGCCCCGACGACCGGGTGGCCCCCTGGGAGTTCTCCCGCCGGCTCGCCCGCCGCCGCCCCGATCTGGTCGCCCTGCACACCGTGCCGCGGGCCCCGCACGCGGCGATGTGGAACGCCGACCCCGAGGAGTACCAGGAACGGCTGCGCCGCTTCCTCACCCCGCTGGTGTGACGGCACCCGGCCCCCGGCCCCGCCCCGGCACCGCCCCGGCACCGGGCATTCCGTTTATGGCCGTACGACTGGCCTGATCACACCTCCTCAGCTCGCCCCGGGCCACGTGCCTTGGCCAGCCCCGTCGCCCGCCGTGACATTCCGTTTGGGTTTTCGGACCGTCAACCGGAAGACTGCACCCGTGACGTCCCGTATCCCGCGCGACTCCAGGCTCCGACTCGTCCGACCTCGACCCCTGGCCGCCGCCCCCAGAGCTGTGAACCAGCGGCGCCCGCGCCGCCCCGCACCCCGGCCGCCGGAGGGCACCCCGGCCCCCGCGGAACTGGCCGGAATGGCCCGCACCGGGCTGGCAGGCCCGGTCAGGGTCGCCCGCTGGGCCGACGCCGCGCTCGGCCCCGGCAGCGACGGCGCCACGTCCGACGGCAAGGCCACCCTCTCCGACGCCACCGCCCGGCGCGCCGCCGCCGACCTCGGCCTGAGCATCGCTCAGGTCCGCGCCGACTGGGACACCGCACGCCTCGCCGGACTCGTCGAGGTGCACGGCGACAGCGCACGCCCCGGCTGGCGGCTGCGCGCCTGGGACCGCGACGACAGCGCCGTACTGCGCGGCTGGGTCGCCCTCTTCGACGCCTGGTCGCTCGCCTCCCCGGAACCCGAGGAGCACGAGCCGTCAGCCGTCGCCGAGGTCGTCTCCGCCATGCCCCAGGTGCTCTCCTTCCTCCAGCTGTCCGCCGGGCCCGTCCCGGTCGAGCAGCTGCTCGACCTGCTCGAGCAGCGGGTCACCGAACTGCGCACCGAGCGCTGCGAGGTACCCCTCGACCCCGGCACCGGTCGGCCCACCGAACCCGGCTCCGCCCGGCCGGCCGTGCCGGTGGCCCGGCAACCGTCCGAACCGGGCGCCTCGCGGCCCGCCGGCTCCGCCTGCGCCCGCCCGGCCGTCACGGCGGCCGGGGACCTCGCCCTGTCGGACCCGGCACCCCAGGCCCCGGTCCCCAGCGGCGACGCCGCGCTCGCGCCCCTTCTCGACTGGGCGCTGCGGGCCCTCGCCTCCGTCGGCGCGCTGACCTACGGCGACGGCCAGGCCACCCTCACCCCGCTGGGCAGCTGGGCGGTGTGGGTCAAGCTGGAGCAGATCTGTGTGGCCGCGCAGAGTCCGGCCGGCAACATCGAGCAGTCCGCCGAGGACATGCTCCGCGGCTGCGCCCAGCTCCGCCCCAACGCCGCCCGCGCCGAGTACCGCGCCTGGATCGCCGCCCGCACCGTCGGCGACGCCGTCAACGAACTGATCGACGCCGCACGCGGCGAGGACGCCCTGCTGCGCGGCCTGGCCTTCGAGGCGCTGCGCGTCGTGGGCGCCCCCGCCGAGCCGGACGTACGCGCCGTCGTGGACGAACCGGCTCTCAGGCCCTACGCCCTGCTGTGGCTCGCCGAGCACGACGGGATCGACCCGGAGGACGCCCACGAGGTCCTCACCCGGGAGGAGGCGACCTGGCTGTGGGTGGACACCGCCGCGGCCGTCACCGACCACGGTGAGGCCTCGATGCTGGTCAGGCATCTGGAGGCCGCGGTGCAGCCGACCGTCCCGCAGCTGCTCGACGAGGTCCGCGTCGTCGGGCACCCGCGCACCGTGCAGGTCCTGGTCGCGCTCGCCGCAGCGCATCCCGACCCGGCCCTGGCCAAGGCCGTGCGCCGGGCCGCCTTCCAGGTGCACACCGGAGGCTGAGCCGGCCCGAGGTCAGCCGGCGATCTCCGGGGCGTACGTCCCGAAGCTCCAGACGTTGCCCTCGACGTCCCGGGCCATGTAGTCCCGCGAGCCGTAGTCCTGGTCGGTCGGGGGCATCAGGATCTCCACGCCGTGCTCCACGGCCCGCTGGTGGTGGGCGTCCACGTCGTCCACGACGACGTACACCCCGGCGGGTCCCGAGTCCTTCATCACCGTGTCGAACAGGCCGCCGCGGCCCTGGGAGCCGATCATCACCGCGCCGTTGCCCTGGACCAGCTCGGCGTGCATCACCGTGCCGTCCTCCGTCTCGTACAGCGACAGCTCGGTGAAGCCGAGGGCCTCGGTCAGCTGCCTGATCGCCGCCTTCGCGTCCGCGTACAGCAGCGTGGGGTAGAGGCTCGGCCGTCCGCCGCCCGTGCCTGCCATGCCGATCACTCCTTCGTGCGTCGGGTATGTGGCGTCCTGTGCAGTCTTGCAGCCGCCACTGACGACGCCCCAGGCGGAAGTGCCCGCTCCGCCGCACGGGCCGGCCCTCGGCAGCCACGTCTGCCGCGACGATCTCCCCGGCCCGGACCGAACGCGCGGACGTAGAAAAACCGCTTGCATGCCCCCGTTAGACTTCTCCCCATGGCCATTCTCCTCGCGCATTAGACGGCGGGAACGTCCTCAGCCGCCCACCCGCCAATCCCTGTACGCCCTGGAGTCTGTCCGTGATCTCCGCCTCCGGTATCGAGCTGCGCGCCGGTGCGCGCATCCTCATCGAGAACGCCACCTTCCGTGTCGCCAAGGGCGACCGCATCGGCCTCGTCGGCCGCAACGGTGCCGGAAAGACCACTCTCACCAAGTGCCTCGCCGGTGAGGGCATCCCCGCCGCCGGCGCCATCACCCGCTCCGGCGAGGTCGGCTACCTCCCCCAGGACCCCCGTACCGGCGACCTGGACGTGCTCGCCCGGGACCGGATCCTGTCCGCGCGCGGCCTCGACGTCCTGATCCGCAAGATGCGCGAGAACGAGGAGCGCATCGCGAACGGCAGGGGCGCCACCCGCGAGAAGGCCCTCAAACAGTACGAGCGCCAGGAGACGGAGTTCCTCACGAAGGGCGGGTACGCCGCCGAGGCCGAGGCCGCCACCATCGCCGCCGCGCTCAACCTGCCCGACCGCGTCCTCGGCCAGCCGCTGCACACCCTCTCCGGCGGTCAGCGCCGCCGTATCGAGCTGGCCCGGATCCTGTTCTCCGACGCTGACACGCTTCTGCTGGACGAGCCGACCAACCACCTGGACGCGGACTCGATCATCTGGCTGCGGGACTACCTGAAGACCTACCGTGGCGGCTTCATCGTCATCAGCCACGACGTCGACCTGGTCGAGACGGTCGTCAACAAGGTGTTCTACCTGGACGCCAACCGGTCCACGATCGACATCTACAACATGGGATGGAAGCTCTACCAGCAGCAGCGCGAGGCCGACGAGAAGCGCCGCAAGCGGGAGCGCGCCAACGCCGAGAAGAAGGCCGCCGCGCTCAACGCCCAGGCCGACAAGATGCGTGCCAAGGCCACCAAGACGGTCGCCGCGCAGAACATGGCCCGCCGGGCCGAGAAGCTGCTGTCCGGCCTCGAAGACGTCCGCATGTCCGACAAGGTCGCCAAGCTGCGCTTCCCGGAGCCCGCGCCCTGCGGCAAGACCCCGCTGATGGCCGAGGGCCTGTCGAAGTCGTACGGCTCGCTGGAGATCTTCACCGACGTCGATCTGGCCATCGACAAGGGCTCGCGGGTCGTCATCCTCGGCCTCAACGGCGCGGGCAAGACCACCCTGCTGCGGCTCCTCGCGGGCGTCGAGCAGCCCGACACCGGCGCGGTCGTCCCCGGTCACGGTCTCAAGCTCGGCTACTACGCCCAGGAGCACGAGACCCTGGACGCCGACCGCACGGTCCTGGAGAACATGCGCTCCGCGGCGCCCGACATGGACCTGGTCGAGGTGCGCAAGGTGCTCGGCTCGTTCCTGTTCTCCGGCGACGACGTCGACAAGCCCGCCGGAGTGCTCTCGGGCGGTGAGAAGACCCGCCTCGCCCTGGCGACCCTGGTCGTCTCCTCGGCGAACGTGCTCCTCCTCGACGAGCCGACCAACAACCTCGACCCCGCCAGCCGTGAGGAGATCCTCGGCGCCCTGCGCACCTACAAGGGCGCGGTCGTCCTCGTCACCCACGACGAGGGAGCCGTCGAGGCGCTGCAGCCGGAGCGGATCATTCTGCTGCCGGACGGCGTCGAGGACCTGTGGGGCTCCGACTACGCGGACCTGGTCGCACTGGCTTGATCCACTGCGTATGGATCATTCGGCTCATCCGTGATCCATCATCTGTGTGAGATCTCCTCGTATCGGGGTGTGTCGTACACGCATTTTCCGGCCGATCCCTTGCGCGCCAAGGGATCGGCCGTATCGCGTCGCTGACCTGGTACTTCACGAATCCACCCGTTCGGCCCCACCGACACCACCCCTTGGAATGCTTGATTCCGCTTGTGGGGATCCACTCCTGTCGTCACAACGATGTCTCACGGACCTTGCCGAATGGGTGGCCATCACGCCCGAGAGGGGTGATCATGAGGAGACCAGAGCGCACTTCCCATGAGGAGGCACGGGTGGCCGAGACTCTGAAGAAGGGCAGCCGGGTGACCGGCGCCGCGCGCGACAAGCTCGCGGCAGACCTGAAGAAGAAGTACGACTCCGGTGCGAGCATCCGAGCACTGGCCGAGGAGACCGGCCGCTCGTATGGCTTCGTCCACCGGATGCTCAGTGAGTCGGGCGTCACGCTCCGTGGGCGTGGCGGAGCGACCCGGGGCAAGAAGGCCGCATCGTCCTGAGTCCGGGCGGCCCATCGGCTTCGATGGTGGCCACCCGGTCGGTCTTCCTCGGACCTTTGACGGGCCCGGGGGCACTCCGGTCCGGCCGGGTGGTTACTGTGCAGTCACTTAGCATGCCGTAACGGCACTGTGTGATGACCGCACCCATCGGAGGCGCCCCATGGCTTCGCCCGACCAGGACCTCGCTCCTGTACTCGACAAGGACGGCGTACGGCTCACCGTCGACGACGCGCTCGCCACGGTGACGCTGGCCAACCCGGCCAAGCGCAACGCACAGAGCCCCGCTCTGTGGCGGGCGCTCACCGAGGCCGGCCGGCTGCTGCCCGGCTCCGTCCGCGTCGTCGTGCTGCGTGGCGAGGGCAAGTCCTTCTCCGCCGGGCTGGACCGGCAGATGTTCACTCCGGAGGGGATCCCGGGCGAGCCGACCTTCATCGACCTCGCGCGCCGTGACGACGCCGGGCTCGACGCGAGCATCGCCGAGTTCCAGGAGGCGTTCACCTGGTGGCGGCGCAGTGACATCGTGTCCGTCGCCGCCGTTCAGGGGCACGCCATCGGGGCCGGCTTCCAGCTCGCGCTGGCCTGCGATCTGCGTGTCGTCGCCGACGACGTGCAGTTCGCCATGCGCGAGACCAGCCTGGGCCTCGTGCCCGATCTGACCGGCACGCATCCGCTGGTCGGGCTCGTCGGGTATGCCCGCGCGCTGGAGATCTGCGCGACCGGGCGGTTCGTGGGCGCCGAGGAGTCCGTGGCGTCCGGACTGGCCAACGTCGCCGTGCCCGCCGATCAGCTCGACGACGCCGTGCGGGACTTGGCGGCAGCGCTGCTGGCCGCCCCGCGCGACGCCGTGGTGGAGACCAAGGCGCTGCTGCTCGGCGCCCAGGGCCGGGACTACGACACTCAGCGAGCGGCCGAGCGCGCCGCTCAGGCCCGCCGTCTCAGGGACCTGGCCGGTCTGGGCGAATGAGCCCCGCGCCGCCGGGTGAACCCGGCACCCCCTAGCTGTTCTGTCCGGGGAGGTTGTGGACAGGTGAGCCAGATCTCGGCTGAGGGATCTTGAACGGGTGAGGGCCTTCCGGTTCGGTGTGGATTGCGACATCTGCACCGACAGAAAGGCCCTCGTGGTCCACCGTAGTGCACCCCTGACCACCGAACGGGTAGGCGCGTTGGTGGACATGGAGGTGCCAGAGATCGCCGTCCGGGTCGAACGGCTCCACCCGGCACCGCACGGGAGGGCGTGATGAGCGAGCCGCAGCCGACCGCACCGACCCTCGAGAAGGCCCCCGGCGGCGCCCCGCCCGCCCCGGCCGAGGGCAGTGGCCGTTTCTGGTCGCCGTGCCGCGTCCCGGCCGCCGTCGTCGCGGTCCTGCTGCTGGGCGGCGCCGGACTGCTGCTGTACGACATCGTCGCCGTACGCACCCATCGCCCCGGCATGCACTGGCGCCGCGCACCGGCCCGGCAGCTGGCCGAAACGGCCGCTGGACGACGTCTGGGTGCTGACCGGAGCGGCCCTCGTCGTCGTGCTCGGCCTGTGGCTGATCGTCCTGGCGGTCACGCCCGGCCTGCGCGGGCTGCTGCCCATGCGGCGCCCGCACCCCGACGTCCGCGCCGCCCTCCGGCGGGACGCGGCGGCGCTCCTGCTGCGCGACCGGGCCATGGACGTCGCCGGGGTCCGGTCGGTCCGGGTGCGGATGCACCGCAAGAGGGCCGACGTCCGCGCCGTCGCGCACTTCCGCGACCTGGACGTGGTGGGCGCCGACCTGTACGCCGTGCTCACGGAAGCCCTCCGGGGGCTCGGCATGCCCCGGACGCCCACGCTGTCCGTGCAGGTGGCACGGCCCGGACGGAAGGGGTGAGGGCGGTGCGCAGGGGCATCCTGCACCGCGTCCTGCTGGTCCTCGCCGGCCTGGTGCTGTTCGTGCTCGGCGGCACGGTCCTGGCCGTCGGGCTGGGCGCGCCGTCGCCCTCCTGGTGGATCCACACCGGTCCGCACGACGTGTTGCTCAGCAGGTCCGAGCGCACCCACTGGCGGGCCGCCGGATGGTGGTGGCCGGCCGTGATCGCCGTGCCGGCGCTCGTGCTGCTGTACGCCCTGTGGTGGCTGACGACGGCCTTGCGCCGCCGTCGGCTGACCGAGGTCGTGGTCGACACCGGCGACGGCGCGTCCGCCCTGCTGCGCGGCCGAGCCCTGGAGTCGGCGCTGGCCGAGGAGGCCGTACGGCAGGAGGGGGTGGCCCACGCCGAGGTCCTCCTGTACGGCAGCCGTACGGCGCCGCTGGCACGGGTGCGGCTCCAGTTGGAGCCGCACGTGGACCCGGCGAAGGCCCTGCCCGCGTTCACCACCGAGACCCTGGCGCACGCACGCGAGTCTGCGGGGCCGCGCTTTTGGCGGAGGTGCACCTACAGTCGGTCAAGCACCGTGCGCAGAGGGTCGGCTGAATGGGGGCGTGGGCCGACCCGCCCCCCGGGACGCGAACCCCGGTGTTCAGAATCCGTGCCGCATGCCGCCGTCCACCGGCACCATGATCCCGCTCAGATAGGAGGCGGCCGCAGAGAGCAGGAACGCCGCGACGCGGCCGAACTCCTCCGGCGTGCCGTACCTCCGCAGCGGGATCCGGGACTCGTTGGCGGCCCGGGTGGCCTCGGGGTCGGCGGACAGCGCGTCCAGCTCGCGCACGCGGTCGGTGTCGATCCGCGCCGGCAGCAGGCCCACCACCCGGATCCCGCGCGGCCCCAGCTCGTCGGCGAGCGACTTGGCGAAACCGGCGAGCCCCGGCCGCAGCCCGTTGGAGATGGTCAGCCCCGGAATCGGTTCGTGCACCGACCCGGAGAGCACGAAGCCGATGACCCCGCCCTCCTCCAGTTCGGCCGCCGCCGCCCGGGCGAGCCGCACCGCGCCCAGAAACACCGACTCGAACGCGTCCCGCCACTGCTCGTCGGTGTTGTCGGCGACGAACCCCGGCGCAGGCCCGCCCACGCTCACCAGCACACCGTGGAACGCGCCGAACGTGTCACGAGCGGCCGCGATCAGCCGCTCAGGCGCCTCCGGGTCGGCGTTGGCCACGGCCACGCCGACCGCGTTCGGGCCCAGTTCCGCGGCGGCGTCGGCCACCCGCTTCTCGTCCCGGCCGCTGATCACCACCCTCGCCCCCTCGGCGACGAGTTCCCGCGCGGCGGCGTTGCCCAGCCCTCGGGTCGCCCCGGTGACGACGTACACCCGGTCCTTCAGTCCAAGATCCATGGCCCCTATCCTGCCTGCTCGTCCCCGTAGAGCGTGAGGGCGGTGCTCACCAGACCGATGTGGCTGAAGGCCTGCGGGAAGTTCCCCAACTGGCAGTCGTCGACCGGGTCGTACTCCTCGGCCAGCAGGCCCACGTCGTTGCACAGGCCCACCAGCCGGTCGAACAGCTCTCGCGCCTCTCGCGTCCGGCCGGTCATGTGCAGGGCGTCGGCCAGCCAGAACGAGCAGGCCAAAAAGGCGCCCTCGCCGCTCGGCAGCCCGTCGATCACCGAGTCCTCGGTGTCGTAGCGGCGCAGGAAGCCGCCGTGTCCGAGGTCCTCACGGATCGCGTCGACCGTGCCGACGACCCGCGGGTCGTCGGGCGGAAGGAAGCCGACACGCGGGATGAGCAGCAGCGCCGCGTCGAGCTCCCGGGAGCCGTAGTACTGGGTGAAGGTGTTGCGCTCGGGGTCGAAGCCCTTCTCGCACACCTCCTGGTGGACCTCGTCGCGGAACCTGCGCCAGCCTTCCAGGTCGCCGTCGAGGTCCTTGTGCCGCTCCAGCGTCCGCACGGCCCGGTCGGCGGCCACCCACACCATCACCTTGGAGTGCACGAACTGTCGCCTGCCGCCGCGCACCTCCCACAGGCCCTCGTCCGGCTGCCGCCACGCCGTCTCCAGGAACCCCATCAGGGAGCGCTGCATGGCCCACATGTGCGGCCGCGGGGGCAGCCCCGAGCTGCGGGCCAGCGCCAGCGAGTCCATCACCTCGCCGTACACGTCGAGCTGGAGCTGGTCGACGGCGCCGTTGCCGATGCGCACGGGGGTCGAGCCGGCGAAGCCGGGCAGCCAGGCCAGTTCCAACTCCGGCAGCCGCCGCTCGCCCGCGACGCCGTACATGATCTGCAGGTCGGCCGGGTTGCCCGCGACCGCGCGCAGCAGCCAGTCGCGCCAGGCGGACGCCTCCTCCTGGTAACCGGCGTTGAGCAGCGCGCCGAGGGTGAGGGTGGCGTCGCGCAGCCAGCAGTACCGGTAGTCCCAGTTGCGCACACCGCCCGGCTTCTCCGGCAGGGAGGTGGTCGCGGCGGCCACGATTCCGCCGGTCGGGGCGTAGGTGAGGGCCTTGAGGGTGATCAGGGAGCGGACGACCGCGTCCCGGTGCGGGCCGTCGTAGCGGCACTGCCGGGCCCAGCGCCGCCAGTCGGTGACGCTGCTCTCCAGGGCCTCGTAGGGGTCGACGAGCGGCGGGCGGCGCTCGTGCGAGGGGTGCCAGGTGAGTACGAACGCCACCCGTTCGCCCTCGCCGAGGGTGAACTGCGAGTGGGTGGCGAAGTTCTCGCCCCAGGTGTGCACGGCCGGTTCCGAGCGCAGCCAGGCCGAGTCCGGTCCGGCGACGGCCACCCGGTGCCCGTCCGAGCGGCGCACCCAGGGCATGACCGAGCCGTAGTCGAAGCGCAGCCGCAGGGTGCTGTGGAGCGTGACCCGGCCGCTGACCCCTTCGACGATGCGTACGACGTCGGGGGCGCGGTCGCGCTGCGGCATCAGGTCGGTGACGCGGACCGTGCCGTCGGGGGTCTCCCACTCGGTGTCGAGGACGAGGGTGTCGGGCCGGTAGGCGCGGCGGGTGCAGGTGTCCGCTCCCTCGGGGGCGATCCGCCAGTAACCGTGGTCCTCGTCGCCCAGCAGCCGGGCGAAGCAGGCGCCGGAGTCGAAGCGGGGCAGGCAGAGCCAGTCGATCGAGCCGTCCCTGCCGACCAGCGCGGCGGTCTGCTCGTCACCGATGAGGGCGTAGTCCTCGATGCGCGCGTTCACGGGATGCGGTTTCCCGGCGGGCCAGAGGGCCAATCAGGTGGTGCGCCGGGGGAGTGACGTGCGCCTGCCGGCGCCGGGTCATACAGTGGCCGGTTCGCTCTTCTCCGGCTTCGCCCCCGCCGCGGCCTCCTCCCGCTCGCCGATCTCCCGGCGGACCAGGAACCACCAGCCGACCGGGACGCCCGCGGCGAACAGCCACCACTGGATCATGTACGCGTAGTTCAGCGGGGCGTCCTCGCTGCCGGGATCGGAGATCTGCTCCGGGCCGCCCCTGGGCGTGGGCGCGGTCTGCTCGACATAGCCGCCGAGCACCCGCGCGCCGAGCCGGTGCGCCTCCTGCGCGCTGTTGATCAGCATGATCTGCCGGTCGGGCAGGCCCTTGACGTTCTTGATGCCGCTCGCCGCGGTCGTCTCGTCGGCCATCAGCCGCCCGGTGATGGTGGTCCGGCCGGACGGCGGTGCGGGGATCTTCGGGAAGGCGGTCTGCGCGCCGTTCGCCGGGATCCAGCCGCGGTTGACGAGCAGCACCTTGCCGTCGGCGAGGACGAACGGCGTGAGCACGTGGAAGCCGACCTCGCCGTCGGAGTTGGTCCGGCGCCGGACCACCTCCTCCCTTGCGGTGTCGAACGTGCCGGTCGCGGTGACCGTGCGGTACCTGTCGGTGCGGGTCACGGCGTGTCCGGGGGAGGACAGCCGCTCGACCGGGACCGGCTTGGCGTGCAGCGCGGCGGAGACCAGGTCGTTACGGGCGGTACGTTCTTCGTACCGGTGCTTCTGCCAGAAACCCAGCCTGATCATCGTCGGGATCAGTGCGATCACGACGAGCGTGAGGATCACCCACTGGCGGGACAACAGGAAGCGGTAGCGGTGCACCCCACGACGGTACCTCCGAGCCGTGGGGTGCATTCAGGCGGGTACCGGGTCACACCCGGTCGACGATCCCCACGTTTCCCTCGGCGCGGGCGCAGTGCGCGCCGCAGTAGAACTTGCCGTCGGCCTCCACGCCCTGCCCGATGATCTGCACCCGGCAGTGCTCGCAGATCGGGGCCATCCGGTGGATCGCGCAGGAGAAGCAGTCGAAGACGTGCACCGCGCCCTGTGCGTGGACCTCGAAGGTCATGCCGTAGTCATTGCCGCAAACTTCGCATTTCGCCATGCGCCACAGGGTGGGCCGTCACCGGCGCGCGGGCGAGCGGGCGCCGGGTGAGTCGTCCGGCAACCACCCGTTCGTACGATTACCATCGCGCCGATGGCGAACGATGTGCCGTCACCCGTCGGCCGGCTCGACGTCCCGCAACAGCTGTCCGAACGCCGCCTCGTCGACGATCGGTGTGCCGAACTGCCGGGCCTTGGCCACCTTGGAGGTGCCCGAGTCGGGGTCATTGGTCACCAGCAGGCTGGTCAGCCGGGAGATGCTGGACGCCACGTGCAGGCCCGCCTCGGTGGCCCGGTCCTCCAGCAACTCGCGGTCGACGGAGGTGTCCCCGGAGAACGCCACCCGCATGCCCTGTTTGAGGCGTTTGCCGTCTTCGTAGCGGCCCGGGTTGGGGTAGGGGCACGCAGGCCTCTTGCGGGAAGGGCGCCAACTGCTCGCCCGGTAACCGCCGTAGCCACCGGACACCTGTCGCGGCACCGGACCGTCCGACCACTCCGTCAGCGGCCGGCACTCCAGCAGCGGCAGCCGTACGTTGCCCGCGGCCGCGGCCCGCAGACTGGGCCGGAACGCCTCCGCGAGGACGCGCGCGTCGTCCAGCGCGTGGTGCGCCCGCTGCTGGACGATCCCGAAGTGCGCCGCCAGCGACTCCAGCTTGAAGTTGGGCAGCGGCAGACCCAGCTCCTTCGACAGCGCGATGGTGCACAGCCGCTGACGCACCGGAGCCTCGCGCTCCGCGCGCGCGTACTCCCGGGCGATCATCTGCCAGTCGAAGACCGCGTTGTGCGCGACCAGCACCCGGCCGTCCAGCCGCGCCGCGAACTCCTCGGCGACGTCCGCGAAGAGCGGCGCCCCTTCGAGCACCTCGCTCGTCAGACCGTGTATCCATACGGGGCCCGGATCGCGCTCCGGGTTGACCAGCGTGTACCAGTGGTCCTCGACCTCGCCGCGCTCGTCCAGCCGGTACACGGCCGCCGAGATGATCCGGTCGTCCCGGGCCAGGCCGGTGGTCTCCACGTCAACGACCGCGTATCCCTTCGGATACGCGGCCGGCCAATGGGTGGCGGAGGACACTGCGGTCGCACGGTCTTCGAGCATGGTCACTGAGGATACGGGCCACGACTGACAGCGCGGTCCCACAGGTCCCGGTCGCGTCACCGGCGCCGTACGTGTGTTTGGCCGCTGGACCGGTGACGCCGCTTCACCGTCGCCCCGGCGTTTGCGGATACGATCGGCGCCCGATCCACTGCACCACGGCGAGGCCCCCGGTGGGGAGCGTCGGTGCGGCGCCCGGGGCCGAGGAGTGCGATCCTCCCTGGTGTGACCGAACCCACCCACGAAGAGGCCCACACGGGCGCGCTCGGCTCGCGACTGAACTGGCTGCGGGCCGCCGTGCTCGGCGCGAACGACGGCATCGTCTCCACCGCGGGCATCGTCGTCGGCGTGGCCGGCGCGACGCAGAGCCGGTCCGCGCTGCTCACCGCGGGACTGGCCGGCCTGCTCGCCGGGTCGATGTCCATGGCTGCCGGCGAGTACGTCTCCGTGTCCACCCAGCGCGACTCCGAGATGGCCGCGCTGGCCATGGAGAGACGCGAACTGCGCGAGCAGCCGGAGGCCGAGCTGCGAGAGCTGACGAGCCTGCTGGAACAACGCGGACTGTCCCACGAAGTGGCCCGGGAGGCCGCCGTACAGCTCACCGCGCGGGACCCGCTCAGGGCGCACGCGCGCGTGGAGCTCGGTATCGACCCGGAGGAGCTGACCAACCCCTGGCACGCGGCCTGGGCGAGCTTCCTCGCCTTCACGGTGGGCGCGCTGCTGCCGCTGCTGGCCATCGTCCTGCCCCCGGCAGGCTGGCGGTTGGGCGTGACCGTCGGCTCCGTGCTGGCCGCCCTCGTTCTCACCGGCTGGGCCAGCGCCCGGCTCGGCGCGGCACACCCGAAACGGGCGGTGCTGCGCAACGTGGTCGGCGGCGCGCTGGCGATGGGCGTCACCTACGCGGCGGGCAGACTGCTGGGCGCGGCCGGAGTCTGACCCGCCGCTCCACGACGCCCTGGACGGCACGATCGACCCTTCCCCGGCGTCCGGCACGACCGTCGGCGTCGAGGGCGTGCCCCGGGGCAGGACGATGGACGAGCGGACCGCCCCGAAGGCGCCGGTGCCGACGACCGGGTCCAGGCCCCTGTCGTCGAACTCCCGCCCGTCCCGCTACGCCATGCACGCTCCCTCGCTGCCTCAAGGGCGTGGGAGGTGCCCCCACTCGCCGCACCGGGCCCGGGCCCACGTACGTCCGGTACGAGGGCCAGGGCCCGGCGCACCGAGAGCACGCACCTGACGCCGCAGGACCCGCCCTTCGGGGCGGACGACGGGAGTTCGACGACAGGGGCCTGGCGGCCCGGCAGGCGACGTTCGCCCGTCGAGGGGCGGCGTCCGGTGCGGCGAGAGTGCGTGCCGGGCGTCGCGACGGGGCGAACACGCCCTAGGTCCAGCGGATCGGCAGCGGCAGCGCCGTGAGCAGGCCCGACGCGGCGACGACCGCGCCCAGCGCGATGACCTCGGCCCGTGCGGGCGCGTACGCGGTCAGCGGGTCGGGGGCGCGGCGCAACCGGATCCGCGCCCACAGCGCGAGCAGGGCGACGGCGGCCACCAGGATCACCTTGGCCAGCAGGGTGCGCCCGTACGCCGTGCTCGTCAGCTGGTCCAGGATCGTGGCCGGCGGCATGCGGCGCAGCGAACTGCACACGCCCGTCGCGGTGATGACCGCGAGCAGAACCGCCGCCACGCGCGCGTAGCGGCCGAGCAGCACGGCCCCGGCCGGATTCCCGCGCCACAGCCTCAGCAGTCGCAGGGCGTGCAGCAGGCCGCCGGTCCACAGCGCGGC
Organism: Streptomyces sp. NTD91; assembly: GCF_059510455.1. Classification (NCBI taxonomy): domain Bacteria; kingdom Bacillati; phylum Actinomycetota; class Actinomycetes; order Kitasatosporales; family Streptomycetaceae; genus Streptomyces; species Streptomyces sp. NTD91. Next base: position 34,694 of record NZ_JCAJZW010000016.1, on the reverse strand, counting down.
GCACGTCAGGTGCACCAGCGTCAGACCCGAGCCGGCCAGCGGGCTCTGCTCGGTCGCGGGGTGTGCGCGCAGCGCCTCCGCGACGACCACCGCGGCCAGCGGCCACACCTGGGCCGCCGGGCGCCGCAGGAAGGCGCACAGGGCCGCCAGCAGGAAGGCGTTGACCTCCACCAGCGCGAGCCTGCCGTCCCGGGAGCCGTAGAGGCCGCCGACGTCGATGTCGCCCGGGCCGTGCGGGATCAGATCGCCGGCGGACACCACCGCGGCGAGCGCCAGCGCGGCGACGAAACCGGCGCAGGCGGCCGACGGTGCCCAGCTGCGCGGCCGTTCGGGCGGGGCACCGGGCAGCTGCCGGGCGAGCCGGTGCACGAACAGCTCGCCGATGGGCACGCTCAGGCCGGCGAACAGCACCGCGCGCAGCAGTCCGACGCCGCCCGCCCCCGGCGCGGCGGCCTCGCCGGTGCCGTGCAGCGCCGCCGAGGGCCCGAGCAGCGGGATCAGGGCACCCAGCGCCGTCAGGACCAGCAGGGCTGCGGCCCGCCCGGCGCCGGGTCGCCGGGCGCGGACGCCTTCTTCGTCGGTCGTTTCGGCGGTGGGTCCTGTCAGGCTCACCCCGCGATCTTCGCGAGTCCCCGCAGAATCGGGCAAGTCCCGGAAAAGAACTGGCGGTTCGCCATTCCGCACATCCGCAGGTTTCCGGCCGCCCGCACGCTCACCGCCAGCGGGCGCCGTCCGATCCCCACGGCACCGGAGGCCGCGCCCAGTCGAGGGGACCGTTCGTGAAGGACACCGGTGGCAGGGCGTACCGCAGTCGGCCCAGCGGGCCGCCCGTCTCGGCCAGCCAGGGATCCGGGCGCTCGTACGGCGCTCCCGTGGCCGTGGCCGGCCGGATCCCGTCCGTCAGCCAGTGCGCGGTCCGGGCCAGTGCCAGCCGCACGGACCGGCCGCCCCCGTCGTACGACTGCTCGGTCAGCGCCCGCAGGACGGCCGCCGCCAGCAGGTAGCCGGTGCCGTGGTCCAGCGCCTGTGCGGGCAGTGCGCCGGGCTCCTGCGCCGAGCCCTCGGTCGCGGCGATGCCGGTCGCGACCTGCACCAGGCTGTCGAACCCGCGCCGCCCGCCCCACGGGCCGTACGCGCCCCACGCCGAGACCTGCGCCACCACCAGGCCGGGGCGGCGCACGGCCAGCGCCTGCGGTGAGAGCCCGAACCGGTCCAGAGCGCCCGGACGGTAGCCGGTGACGACGACGTCGGCCGAGTCCAGCAGAGCCTCGAAGGTGTCGCGATCGACGGTGAGGTCGACGGTCGCCGAGCGCTTCCCGAAGCCGGTGTCGGCGTGCTGGTCGGGAAGTTCGGGCAGCCACGGCGCGTCCACCCGCAGCACGTCCGCGCCGAGCAGGGCGAGGGTGCGGGTGGCGACGGGACCGGCGAGGACCCGGGTCAGGTCCAGCACGCGCAGCCCGGCGGCGGGCAACAGCGGGGAGGCCGCGGGATCGAGCGGGGTGAGCACGCGCGGGGGCGCGAGGCCGAGGCGCTCACGCTCGACGAGCGGCCGTGCGATCACCTCGGCGGCCTGCTCGGTGGCCGCCCACTCCTTCGGCGTGCGCAGGGCCACGGCGAGGCCGCCGGCGCCGTGGACCGCCGCCTCGGCGTCCAGGGCGGGCCGTTCGGCGAGCCGGGCGGCCACCGCCGCCACGGAGGCGTCCTCGGACAGCCCGAGCGCGGCGAGCAACCGGGCCCGGTGATGCGGGTAGTTGGCGTGCGTGCGCACCCAGCCGTCGGCCGTCCGCCAGAACCGCGACAGCGGCGCGAAGACGACCGGAGTGCGCCCGTCGACCTGCACCAGCCGCTCACTGTGGAAGGCGGCGGCCACGGCCCCGTCGTCCACCCGCACCTCGGGCGGTTCGCCGAGCCCCGCGCGGCGCGCCCCCAGCTCCGCGGCGGCCAGCGCGCACGCCCCGACGCACGCGCGCGCCAGTTCACGCACGGGCAGCCGCGCGGGAAGGGCGCCCGGTCGCTCGACCGTGGTCACCCGGGAGACGAGGGCGGGGTCCCCGCCCAGTGAGGCCCATGCCACCTCGATGTCAGCAGTCATGACTCAACTATGCATTATTGACTGATCAATGTTGATTGAATCAACTTATATGCGCAGTGGGCAAGGCCGGTACAGGGCCACTTCCCCGCGGACGTCGGACGGCCGCACCTCGGCCCCGAGACCCGCGCGGTTGCGGCGGCCGATCACCGTGTCGACCGGCGCAAGCCCGGCGGCCAGTGCACCGGACGGTGGGCGACGCTCGCCGCGAAGCCGCCCACCGGCCGCGAGCGCGACCGCCCCGGCGGCGGCTTCCGGGCCGCCGGATCGTCACGGGAATGCCTGGCCGGATGGTGCCGTACGGGTGGGCGGCCGGGACGCCGCCCGCCACCCACCCGCGGCCGGGCCCTACTTGGTCACCGCGGCCAGCGCGTCCGCCGTACCGAAGCCGTAGAGTCCGTTGTGGTTCGTCGACCCCTCGCACACCGCGTCGACCTTGCCGTCACCGTTGATGTCGTACGGATCCGTGCACGGCGTGGCGAAGGCCTCCGCGTACAGCAGCGCCTTGACCAGAGCGGCCGGGGCTTCCTGTACTCCATCGGCTTCCTCGTCGCCTGGCTCGTCGCCCTGCTCCTGGTCGCCGAACCCCTGCGCAACTCCGGCCGCTACACCATGGGTGACGTGCTGGCCCACCGCATGCGTCAGCGCCCGGTCCGCACGGCCGCCGGTACCTCCACGATCGTCGTCTCGATCGTGGCCGCCTCGGCCAACCTGCCGACCATCCTCTACAGCCTGTTCTGGAAGCGGTTCACCACGGCGGGTGCCCTGTGGTCGATCTACGGGGGACTGGTCACCGCGGTCGGTTTGGTGCTCTTCTCCCCGGTGGTCTCCGGCAGTCCGGCCTCGATGTTCCCCGACGTCGACTTCCACTGGTTCCCGCTGGGGAACCCCGGCATCGTCTCCATCCCGGTCGGCTTCCTGCTCGGCGCCCTGGGCACCCTGCTCTCCAAGGAGGCCCCGGACGCCGGCAAGCACGCCGAGCTGGAGGTGCGGTCGCTGACCGGCACCGGGGCGCACTGAGGTTCGTACGGCGGCCGCGTCGGGAAGGGACTGTAAGGTCCTACGACGCGGCCGCGCCGTACCTCGTCGGATCGGGCCGCCGTCCGTTGTCAGTGGCGTCACGTAGGCTCGCGGGTGACGGAACACGATGGCTGGGACAGAGGGAGGGGGCCCACGTGCTCATCGACACCTACGGCCGGGTGGCCACCGACCTGAGGGTCTCGCTGACCGACCGGTGCAACCTGCGGTGCACGTACTGCATGCCCGAGGAGGGCCTGCAGTGGTTGGCCAAGCCGGACCTGCTCACCGACGACGAGATCGTCCGCCTGGTGGACATCGCCGTGCGCACGCTCGGCATCGAGGAGGTCCGCTTCACCGGCGGTGAGCCCCTGCTGCGGCCGGGCCTGGTCGGCATCGTCGAGCGCGTGGCGGCGCTGACCCCCCGCCCCCAGATGTCCCTCACCACCAACGGCATCGGCCTCCGGCGCACCGCGCACGCCCTGAAGGCCGCAGGCCTGGACCGGGTCAACGTCTCCCTGGACACCCTCCGCCCGGACGTCTTCAAGGCCCTGACCCGCCGCGACCGCCACAAGGACGTCCTCGAAGGTCTCGAGGCCGCCCGGGAGGCGGGCCTGACCCCCGTCAAGGTCAACTCGGTCCTGATGCCGGGCCTGAACGAGGACGAGGCTCCCGACCTGCTCGCCTGGGCCGTGGAGCACGACTACGAACTGCGGTTCATCGAGCAGATGCCACTCGACGCCCAGCACGGCTGGAAGCGCGACGGCATGGTCACCGCCGGGGACATCCTGGCCTCCCTGCGCACCCGCTTCGACCTCAGCCCGGAGGGCGCCGAGGCACGGGGGTCGGCCCCGGCGGAGCGCTGGCTGGTGAACGGCGGCCCGCACCGGGTCGGTGTCATCGCCTCGGTGACCCGCCCGTTCTGCGCGGCCTGCGACCGCACCCGTCTCACGGCCGACGGCCAGATACGCACCTGCCTGTTCGCGACTGAGGAGACCGACCTGCGCGCGGCCCTGCGCTCCGGCGCCCCGGACGAGGAGATCGCCCGCATCTGGAAGCTGGCGATGTGGGGGAAGAAGGCGGGGGCTGGCCTGGACGACCCGTCGTTCGTGCAGCCGGACCGGCCGATGTCGGCGATCGGGGGCTAGAGGCCTGCCCGACGATTCCCGTCTGCCGTGCGACGCCGTGCGCGCTCCCACACTGCCTCAAGGGTGTGGGAGGTGCCCGCACTCGCCGCACCGGCCCCGGACCCGAGTACGTCCCGTACGAGGGTCTGGGGCCGGCACGCCGAGAGCACGCACCGGACGCCGCTCCTTGACGGGCAAACGTTGCCTGCCGCGGCACTAGGGCGTGTTTCGAAAGTCCCGTCTGGTCCGCGACGCCTGGCACGGCACCTCGCCGCGTTGTCGGATCGTCCACGTACGCCCGGTACGAGGACGACCCTCCGCCTTGCGATGCACCGCACCAGACGCCGCGGACCCCGCCCTCCGGGCGGACGACGCTACTTTCGAAACACGCGCTAGGCCCCTTCGGGATCCCGCCAGTCCGCGAACTTCACGACGTCCTTCAGGAGACCCCTGACCCCGAGGAACTGCGAGAGGTGCTCGCGATGCTCCTCGCACGCGAGCCATGTCTTGCGCCGCTCCGGCGTATGGATCTTCGGGTTGTTCCACGCCAGCACCCACACGGCGTCGGCACGGCAGCCCTTGGCGGAGCAGATCGGGGTCTCGTCAGTCACGGTTCGTCTCGGGTTGTCGCATGGGAAAGGGCTCAAACAAAGCGACGCCGAGCAGCCACGGGGGGAGCTGCCCGGCGTCGGTCCGTCGCTCCGACGGGGGATGCGGAGCGCGTACGCAGTATGTCACGGCAACCCGGTCGCCCGGCACTGGAACCACATGATTGATCTGAGCATTTCTTGAGCCTGCCGGGCGATGACCTTCCGCTTCCGGCCGCATCCTCCGTGATCACGCGGGGTCGGTCCGCTCACCCGCCCCCGTCGGATGAGCCGCCGCGTCCCCGGGGACGGACTCCGCCCGTGCCTCCTCGGCCCGCGGTGGCGTGATCACCGGCCGCATCGGCGCGGTGACGAACGTGGAGGGGAGGGACGGCGGCCGCTCCCGGCCGGCGTTCGCGATCACCACGGCGACATAGGGGAGCAGCGCCCCCGCGACGAGCGCCACGACGGCGACGTACCGCTCGACGTTCCACAGGGATACCGCGAGGATCACCGATGCCGTGCGGATCGTCATGGAGATGACGTACCGCCGCTGCCGTCCCCGCACGTCCTCGGCGAGTCCCGTCCGGGCTCCGGTGATCCGGAACACCTGGACGCCGCCGTGCTGTTTCCGCATCACAGTCCACCATCCGCCCGCATCGGAACCTCCCCGACCCTCCAACGTTACGCCGCGGTGGCCCCGTCCACGAGACCGGGTCACCCGCGGCCTGCGGTGATGCCCGCGCCCCCCGCCCGGGCGGGGGACCATGACATGCGCCGTACGGGCGGGCGACCGACACTGGCCCTAATGCTCACGTCGAGCCGTACGAGGAGGCAGCCATGGGCTGGTTGTGGGCGATCATCGTGGGATTCGTGCTCGGCGTCATCGCCAAGGCCGTCATCCCGGGGAAGCAGCACAGTCCCCTGTGGCTGACGACCATCTGCGGCATGCTCGGCGCCATCGTGGGCAACGCCGTGGCCCGCGCCGTGGGCGTCGCCTCCACCCGCGGGATCGACTGGAGCCGGCACATCTTCCAGCTGGTGGCGGCGATCATCATCGTCGCGGCCGTGGACGCGCTCTACATGGCGACGTTGGGCAAGAGGAGACAGGAGAGGGTCGGAGCCTGAAGGCGCCCCGAGAGGCAGTGCCCGTCAGGGGTGCGCAACCACAGACAAGCGGCAGCGGCCGGTGCACCCGCACCCCTCGGCGCTCGGGCGCCCAAGGCTCAGCCGCCCACGACCTCCACCGCGGCGAGGTTCTTCTTCCCGCGCCGCAGTACCAGCCACCGTCCGTCCAGCAGATCCTCGGACGAGGGCACCGCGTCCTCGGAGACGACCTTCACGTTGTTCACGTAGGCGCCACCCTCCTTGACGGTCCGGCGCGCGGCGGACTTGCTGGCGACGAGCCCGACCTCGGCGAACAGGTCCACGACCGCACCCAGCTCGGCGACCTGGATGTGCGGCACCTCGGACAGCGCCGCCGCCAGCGTCCGCCCGTCCAGCTCCGCCAGCTCGCCCTGCCCGAACAGGGCGCGCGACGCGGCGATCACCGCGGCCGTCTGGTCGGCGCCGTGCACGAGCGTCGTCATCTCCTCGGCGAGCGCCCGCTGCGCGGCCCGCGCCTGCGGCCGCTCCTCGGTCTGCCGCTCCAGCTCCTCGATCTCCTCACGGGACCTGAAGCTGAAGATGCGAAGGAACTTCGACACGTCACGGTCGTCCGCGTTGACCCAGAACTGGTAGAACGCGTACGGCGTCGTCATCTCGGGGTCGAGCCAGACCGTGCCGGACTCGGTCTTGCCGAACTTGGTGCCGTCCGCCTTGGTGATCAGCGGCGTGCCCAGCGCGTGCACCACGGCGTGTGGCTCGACCCGGTGGATCAGGTCGGTGCCGGACGTGAGGTTGCCCCACTGGTCGCTGCCGCCGGTCTGCAGCGTGCAGCCGTACCGCCGGTACAGCTCCAGGAAGTCCATCCCCTGCAGGATCTGGTAGCTGAACTCGGTGTAGCTGATGCCCGCGTCGGAGTTCAGCCGCCGGGAGACGGCCTCCTTCGCGATCATCTTGTTGACCCGGAAGTGCTTGCCGATGTCCCGCAGGAACTCGATGGCCGACAGGCCCTGCGTCCAGTCCAGGTTGTTGACCATGACGGCGGCGTTCGACCCGTCGAAGTGCAGCAGCGGCTCGATCTGTGCGCGCAGCCGCTCGACCCAGCCCGCCACGACCTCCGGCGCGTTCAGCGTGCGCTCGGCGGTGGGCTTGGGGTCGCCGATGAGCCCCGTGGCGCCGCCGACCAGCGCCAGCGGCCGATTGCCGGCCTCCTGGATGCGGCGCATCGTCAGGATCTGCACCAGGTTGCCCAGGTGCAGGCTGGGCGCGGTCGGGTCGAAGCCGCAATAGAACGTGACGGGGCCGTCCGCGAACGCCTTGCGCAGTGCGTCCTCGTCCGTGGAGAGGGCGATGAGCCCCCGCCACTTCAGCTCGTCGACGATGTCCGTCACGGTTCTCGTGTCTCCTCGATGATCTTCGGGCGGCCGGGTGACACCCGACCACGAACGCCTACGAGGTTATACGCCCTGGCTGACAGAGCTCATATTGAAATCCGGGATGCGCAGCGCGGGCATCGCGGCCCGGGTGAACCAGTCGCTCCACTCGCGCGGCAGGGTCTTCTCGGTCCGGCCCGCCTCCGTGGCGCGCCGCAACAGGTCCACCGGCGACTCGTTGAACCGGAAGTTGTTCACCTGCCCGGTCACCTCGCCGTTCTCCACGAGGTACACACCGTCCCGGGTCAGGCCGGTGAGCAGCAGCGTCGCCGGGTCGACCTCCCGGATGTACCACAGGCAGGTCAGCAGCAGCCCACGCCCGGTGGCCGCGACCATCTCCTCGAGGGAGCGGTCGTCACCGCCGTCCAGCACCAGGTTCCCGAGGGCCGGGGCGACCGGCAGTCCGGTCAGGCCCGCGCTGTGCCGGGTGGTCGTCAGATGCGTGAGCACGCCCTCGGCGATCCACTCCGTCGCACGGGTCGGCAGTCCGTTGTCGAAAACGGACTGGTCGCCGCCGGAGGAGTGCGCGACCACGAAGGGAGGGCACTCCAGGCCCGGCTCGTTCGGGTCGCTGCGCAGGGTCAGCGGCAGCTCGCTGAGCTTCTCGCCCACGCGGGTGCCTCCGCCCGGCCTGGAGAACACCGTCCGGCCCTCGGCCGCGTCCCGGCCCGACGCCGACCACAACTGGTAGATCAGCAGGTCCGCGACGGCCGTGGGCGGCAGCAGCGTCTCGTAGCGGCCGGCGGGCAGCTCCACGCGCCGCTCGGCCCAGCCGAGCCGTACCGCCAGCTCGGCGTCGAGCGCGCCCGGGTCGATGTCCTTGAAGTCCCGGGTGGAGCGGCCCGCCCAGGCCGAGCGCGTCCGGTCGGGCGACTTGGCGTTCAGCTCCAGCGTGCCGGTGGGCTGGTCGTGACGCAGCCGCAGCCCGGTGGACGTGCCCAGGTACGTCGACACCAGCTCGTGGTTGGCGAAGCCGTACAGCTCCCGCCCGCCCGCCCGCGCGCGTGCGAACGCCTCGCCCAGCGCCGGCGCGAAGTCGGCGAAGACGGCGGAGGAGGTCTCGGCCGGCGCGTCCGTGAAGTCCGGCGACACGGGCACGCCGGCTACCAGCGGTTGCGCGTCCTCGGCGGGCCCGGCACCGCGCGCGGCGGCCTCCGCGGCCCGCACCAGCGGCTCCAGCTCGTCGGCGGTGACCGCGGACCGGGACACCACCCCGGAGGCGGTGCCCTCCGCGCCGTCCACGGTCGCGATCACGGTGAGCGTACGGCCGCGGGTCACGCCGTTCGTGGTGAGCGCGTTGCCCGCCCAGCGCAGGTTGGCGGTGGAGTGCTCGTCGGCGATGACGACGCAGCCGTCGGCCCGGGACAGCGCCAGCGCCTGCTCGACGATCTCGTGCGGCTTGTTCGTACGGGCGCTCATCGACCGGCCTCCTGCGTGGTGTTCAGAATGGTGACGCCCCTGAAGAGGGCGGACGGGCACCCGTGCGACACGGCGGCCACCTGCCCCGGCTGGGCCTTGCCGCAGTTGAAGGCGCCGCCGAGGACGTAGGTCTGCGGACCGCCCACCGCGGTCATCGAGCCCCAGAAGTCGGTGGTGGTCGCCTGGTAGGCGACGTCCTTCAACTGCCCGGTGATGCGCCCGTTCTCGATCTTGAAGAACCGCTGTCCGGTGAACTGGAAGTTGTACCGCTGCATGTCGATCGACCAGGACCGGTCGCCGACCACGTAGATGCCCCGCTCGACGCCCCCGATCAGGTCCTCGGTGGACATCCCGGCGGGATCCGGCCGCAGCGAGACGTTGGCCATGCGCTGCACCGGCACGTGCCCGGGGGAGTCGGCGTACGCGCACCCGTTGGACCGGTCGAACCCGGTCAGGCGGGCGATCCTGCGGTCCAGCTGGTAGCCGACCAGGGTGCCGTCCTTGACCAGGTCCCAGGACTGCGCCTCCACGCCCTCGTCGTCGTACCCGACGGTCGCCAGGCCGTGCTCGGCGGTGCGGTCGCCGGTGACGTTCATCAGCTCGGAGCCGTACTTCAGCTTGCCCAGCTGGTCGAAGGTGGCGAAGGAGGTTCCGGCGTAGGCGGCCTCGTAGCCGAGGGCGCGGTCCAGCTCGGTGGCGTGGCCGATGGACTCGTGGATGGTCAGCCACAGGTTGGACGGGTCGACCACCAGGTCGTACAGGCCCGGCTCCACGCTCGGCGCGCGCATCTTCTCGGCGAGCAGCTCCGGGAGCCGCTCCAGCTCCCCGTCCCAGTCCCAGCCCGTGCCGGTCAGGTACTCCCAGCCCCGCCCGGCCGGTGGCGCGAGGGTCCGCATCGAGTCGAACTCGCCGCTGGAATCGTCCACCGACACCGCCGTCAGCTGCGGATGCAGCCGCACCCGCTGCTGGGTCGTCACGGTCCCGGCGGTGTCGGCGTAGAACTTGTTCTCGTGCACGGTGAGCAGCGAGGCGTCCACATGGTCGACGCCCTTCCCGGCCAGCAGGCGCGCACTCCACTCCGTGAGCAGCGCGACCTTCTCCTCGTCCGGCACGGAGAAGGGATCGATCTCGTACGACGACACCCACGTGCGGTCGGCGTGCACCGGCTCGTCCGCCAGCTCCACCCGCTCATCGCTCCCGGCGGCCCGGATGACCTGCGCGGACAGCTTGGCCATGGCCACCGCCTGCGCGGCCACCCTGGCGGCGGCGTCCATGGTCAGGTCCACGCCGGACGCGAAGCCCCACGTACCGCCGTGCACGACCCGCACCGCGTACCCGAGGTCGGTGGTGTCCGACGACCCGGACGGCCTGGCGTCCCGCAGCCGCCAGTCCGCGCTGCGCACCCGCTCGAGCCGGAAGTCCGCGTGCTCGGCCCCCAACGCACGCGCGCGTGCCAGCGCGGCGTCGGCGAGTGACCTGAGCGGAAGCGCCGTGAAGGCTTCGTCGATGGAATGAGGCACGGAGGTCTCCCTGCTGTCGTGGCCTGTCGGCTCCGATCATGTCGCGGGAGGGCACGGCGGACCACACGTTTCCGGCCCTGACCGGCAGCATTCTGTAGGGACCCGACAGCGACCGTCCTTCGCCACTGTCGGTGCCCGATTGCCCACGGGCCCGGCCCTACCGATAGGTTTTCGATGAAGCCGCCTGTCATCCAGGTGCCGGGCGGGGTGTCCGGCATCTGCAGACCGCTATCGAAAGGGTGATCCGTTGAGCCGCTCGGTTCTCGTCACCGGAGGAAACCGGGGCATCGGCCTCGCCATCGCCCGCGCGTTCGCCGACGCCGGCGACAAGGTCGCGATCACATACCGTTCGGGCGAGCCGCCGGCCGCCCTGACGGGACTGGGCTGCCTGGCCGTCAAGTGCGACATCACCGACCCCGAACAGGTGGAGCAGGCCTACAAGGAGATCGAGGAGCAGCACGGTCCGGTCGAGGTCCTGATCGCCAACGCCGGCGTGACCAAGGACCAGCTCCTGATGCGCATGTCCGAGGAGGACTTCACCTCGGTCATCGACACCAACCTCACCGGCACCTTCCGTGTCGTCAAGCGCGCCAACCGCGGCATGCTGCGCGCCAAGAAGGGCCGCGTCGTCCTGATCTCGTCCGTGGTGGGCCTGCTCGGCTCCGCGGGCCAGGCGAACTACGCAGCCTCCAAGGCCGCCCTCGTCGGCTTCGCGCGCTCCCTCGCCCGTGAGCTGGGCTCGCGCAACATCACCTTCAACGTCGTCGCACCCGGTTTCGTCGACACCGACATGACCAAGGTGCTCAGCGACGAGCAGCGCCAGAGCATCGTGTCGCAGGTGCCGCTCGGCCGTTACGCGCAGCCGGAGGAGATCGCCGCGACGGTGCGGTTCCTCGCCTCGGACGACGCCTCGTACATCACTGGAGCCGTCATCCCCGTTGACGGCGGACTGGGAATGGGTCACTGATCACCATGAGCGGAATCCTCGAGGGCAAGCGCGTCCTGATCACGGGCGTGCTGATGGAGTCCTCCATCGCCTTCCACGCGGCCAAGCTGGCCCAGGAGCAGGGCGCGGAGATCATCCTGACCGCGTTCCCGCGACCCACGCTGACCGAGCGCATCGCCAAGAAGCTGCCCAAGCCCACCAAGGTCATCGAGCTGGACGTCACCAACGACGAGCACCTCGGCCGCCTGGCCGACCTCGTCGGCGAGGAGCTGGGCGGCCTCGACGGCGTCGTGCACTCCATCGGCTTCGCGCCGCAGGACGCGCTCGGCGGCAACTTCCTCAACACGCCCTTCGAGTCCGTGGCCACCGCCATGCACGTCTCGGCGTTCTCCCTGAAGTCGCTGACCATGGCCTGCCTGCCGCTGATGCAGAACGGCGGCTCGGTCGTCGGGCTCACGTTCGACGCCCAGTACGCCTGGCCGCAGTACGACTGGATGGGCCCGGCCAAGGCCGCCCTCGAGGCCACCAACCGCTACATGGCGCGCGACCTGGGCAAGCAGAACATCCGCTGCAACCTCATCTCGGCGGGCCCGATCGGCTCCATGGCCGCCAAGTCCATCCCGGGCTTCAGCGAGCTGGCCTCCGTCTGGGACACCCGCTCCCCGCTCGAGTGGGACCTCAAGGACCCGGAGCCGGCCGGCCGCGGCATCGTCGCCCTGCTCAGCGACTGGTTCCCGAAGACCACCGGCGAGATCATCCACGTCGACGGCGGTCTGCACGCGATCGGCGCCTGACCGCCGCAGAGACCGGAACGACGGACGAGGCCCGCACTCCTTCGGGGGTGCGGGCCTCGGCCTCGCGCGACGGCGGCCGGGCCGGGCGACCTCACCCGTTCGGCCCACCCGCCGGGCGCCCACCGCCCCGGGCGGCACACCCTGGATTACGCGTCCACCCACGCGCCCCTCCCCAGCCCGGCCGAGGAGGTCCCCTTGTGCGCCTGTCCCGCAGCCTCGCCCCGGTGACCGTGGCCCTGGCCCTCGCGCTGTCGCTGCCGTACGACGTGATGCCCCACGGGCGCGTGCAGAAGTCGAAGCCCTCCGCGCCGGCCCTCTTCGGCGCCGCCTGCCGCACGACCGTCCGCGGCTCCCATGTGGAGGCCTACTGCCACAACCCCTATGTCGACACCGATCGCGTACGTCTGCACATCGAGTGCGCCCGCTGGTGGGACATCGACACCGATGGCGTACCGGTCGACACCGGGCCCGCCATGACCGTACGCCTGACCGGCCGGTGCTGGAAGGAAGTCCGCTCGGCGTGGATCAGCCACCAGAAGGTGCGCTGAAGCGGCCCGGGCGGCACAGGAACGGGTAGCTCGCGGCCTCGGTCGCCGCCGCCTCGGCGTCCCCGGCGCGGATGGCGTCCAGCAGACGCGTGTGGTCCATGTGGGTCTCCGGCGTCAGGGCCGCGCCCACGTCCGCACGCAACCAGTCCCGCAGCACCTCGCCCAGATCGGCGTACATCGCCGTCATCACGTCGTTGTGCGAGGCGGCCACGACGGCCAGGTGGAAGGTGGCGTCGGCGGTCACGAAGGCCTCCGTCTCGCCCGTCTCCCAGGCCAGCTCACGCCGCTCCAGCAGCGCGTCCAGCTGCTTGAGGTCCTTGTCGGTGCGCCGCTCGGCGGCCAGCTTCGCCGCGGCCGACTCCAGCGCGGCCCGCAGCTCCGCGACGTGCCGGGGGTCGGCGCCGGCGAACCTGCGGTGCATCACCCCGGCCAGCTCGCTCGTCGCTGCCACATAGGTGCCGGAGCCCTGCCGGATGTCCAGCAGACCGTTGTGGGCCAGCGCGCGGACGGCCTCGCGCACCGTGTTGCGGGCGACGCCCAGCTGTTCGACCAGTTCCGGCTCCGTCGGGATGCGCGAGCCGACCGGCCACTCGCCGGAGGTGATCTGGTTGCGCAGTTCGGCGATGACCTGCTCGGACAGCGCCGAACGGCGCGGGTGGCTCAGGGGCATGGCACACCTTCGCACGCGAGGCCCGGGCGGCGGTGCCTCGGGAATGGACAACCAATCATCCCATGATTCTATGATGGTTCTCATGGCACGTGAGGAAGCCCGGACAGTGGAGACCCGTACGGCGATGTCACCGACCGGACGCGGTACGGCCGCCACGACGAGCGCCCCCGACACGACCTCCGGCGCCGTGCCCACACGCGCGTGGGCGACACGGCTGGTCGTCGTCGGCATCGTCCTGTCCGCGCTGAACCTCCGCCCGGCCATCACGAGTCTCGGCGCGCTCCTGGAGGAGGTGCGCGACGGGCTCGGGATGAGCGGCAGCGTGGCCGGCCTGCTCACCTCCGTGCCACCGCTCTGCTTCGCGGTCTTCGGCGTCACCGCACCCCGGCTGGCCCGCCGCTTCGGCCCGGCCGCCGTGGTGTGCGCCGGCATGGCCGCCGTCACCGCGGGCCTGCTGATACGGCCGTACGTCGGCAGCACGGCCGGCTTCTTGGCCGCCAGCGCGCTCGCCCTGATGGGCATCGCCGTCAGCAACGTCCTCATGCCGGTCATCGTCAAGCGCTGGTTCCCCGACCGGGTCGGCTCCATGACCGGTCTCTACTCCATGGCCCTCGCCCTCGGCACCTCCGCGGCCGCGGCGGTGACCGTACCCGTGGCCCACACCCTGGGCGGCTGGAAGCCCGGACTCACCGTGTGGGCCGCTCTCGCGGGCGCCGCCGTCCTGCCGTGGCTGCCGCTCGTCCGGGACCGCGGCACGACGCCCGCCCGGTCGCGGGAGGAACGCACGGCGGAGCAGGGGCGTGGGGCCGCACGGGAAGCGGGGGAACAGCAGGGATCCCTGCGCGTCACCCGCAGCCGCACCGCCTGGGCGCTCGCCGTCTTCTTCGGCCTCCAGGCCACGGCCGCCTACATCACCATGGGGTGGATGCCGCAGATCTTCCGCGACGCCGGCGTTCCGGCCGGCACCGCGGGCGTGCTGCTCGCCGTCACCATGGTGATGGGCGTGCCGCTGGCCTTCGTCATCCCCAGGGTCGCCGCCCGGCTGCCCCACCAGGGCCCCATCGTGCTGGTCCTCGGCGCGTGCGGCCTCGCCGGATACGCCGGCCTGTACGTCGCTCCGGCCGCCGGCGCCTGGGCCTGGGCGGTGCTGCTCGGCGTCTCCAACTGCGCCTTCCCGCTGGCCCTGACGATGGTCGGCATGCGGGCCCGCAGCGGTCCGGGCGTGGCCCAGCTGTCCGCGTTCGCGCAGAGCACCGGGTACCTGATCTCCGTCCCCGGCCCGCTGCTGGTCGGTGTCCTCTACCAGCACAGCGGCGGCTGGGGCCTGCCGATCGCCCTGATGACGTGCCTGATGCTGCCGCAGATGGCGGTGGGCTTCCTGGCCGGCCGCGACCGTACGGTGGAGGACGAGGCGAACCGCTGACAAGCGGAGGCGGCGACAGGCGGCGACGCGTGGCGCGGGCGTGCCGGGGTCGGGGGCTCGGGGCGGGCCCCGGCTCAGGGTCCCCGGCGGGCGCACGGCCGGCGGCGGCTCGACCGCCGTTCCAGGCCCGTGCCCGCCGACACGCGCCCCGGCCGCCTGCCGCGGAGCGGAGGGTGCGAGACTGGGCGCATGCAGCCTGTGCTCGACCCGAATCCGCAGAACGGCCAGAAGAAGATGCTGCTCGTCTTCGGCGCGTTCTTCGCCATCTTCGCCGTCATCGCCGTCATCGCGACCCTCGCCTCTCCATGACGGCCGCGTTCCCCCGGCGGCTCGCGGGGGTCGGTGGGGCTGGCACCACCAACCCCTAGGGGGTAAGGGTCAGGGTCAACTGGGTGGAACTCCGGATGGGTTGGTCGCCCCGGATTCCGTAGCTTCGAGAGGTGACCGCGGCACACGGTCACGGACCCGCTCGAAGACCCACGGAGGAGATCATGTCGGCCCGTACTCCCTCCCGGCCGCACCCGGCGACCACGGGCGGCCTGGACATCCGGCTGCCCTGGTGGGCTCTCGCCCTGCCCGCGCTCGCCTTCGTCGCCCTGCTGATGCTGATACTCAACCCGTCGGACGCCCACGCGGCGAGCAGCGACCCGCCGATCACGCACCTCTTCGCCCGTGCCCAGCAGCTCCTCACGCGCTGACCCGGAGCGTCCGTGTGCGGTGAATCCGCATGTCAACTCCCCGCGCCCGCTTGGCCTGTTTCATGCGAAGCTGGGACGCATGAGCGCCGCAGAACCTCGCAGTATCGTCCTCCTCCGACATGCGAAAGCCGACTGGCCCCAGGTGTCCGACCATGATCGCCCGCTCGCCGAGCGGGGCCGCAAGGACGCCGCGGTCGCCGGACGCAAGCTGGCCGACACGGGTATCACCTTCGACCTGGCCCTGTGCTCCACCGCGGTCCGGACCCGCGAGACATGGAAGCTCGCCGTCCACGAACTGTCGCACCGGCCGAAGACCGTCTACGAGGAGCGGGTCTACGAGGCCTCGCCGGGCGAGCTGATCGCCGTGCTGAACGAGAGTCCGGACGACGTGCGGAACGTGATCCTGATCGGCCACAACCCCGGCGTCCACGGCCTCGCCGACATCCTGTCGGGCAGTGCCGAGGGCGACGCCCGCGAGCGGATGAACCGCCGCGGCTTCCCGGCCGCCGGCTTCGCACTGCTGTCCTTCGAAGGCCCCTGGAAGAGCCTCGAGCCGGGCGTGGCCACGCTCGTGGACTACTGGGCGCCCGCCGAGTGACCCCGCCATGCGCGAGGGCCCGGCTCCGCTCAGCTTTTCGGTGCCGGGCCCTCGCGCATTCGGGCCCGCTCAGCCCTCGTCGTGCGTGTCGGCCGCCTCGACCTCTTCCCGGGTGACACCCAGCAGATACAGGACCGTGTCGAGGAAGGGGAAGTTCACCGCCGTGTGCGCCGCCTCGCGGACCACCGGCTTGGCGTTGAAGGCGACGCCCAGACCGGCCGCGTTCAGCATGTCCAGGTCGTTGGCGCCGTCGCCGATCGCCACCGTCTGGGACAGCGGCACCCCGGCCTCCGCGGCGAACCGGCGCAGCAGCCGCGCTTTGCCCGCGCGGTCCACGATCTCGCCGGTGACCCGGCCGGTGAGCTTGCCGTCGGCGATCTCGAGCGTGTTGGCCTGCGCGAAGTCCAGGCCCAACCGTTCCTTCAGATCGTCCGTGACCTGGGTGAAGCCGCCGGAGACGACCCCGACCTGGTAGCCGAGCCGCTTCAGCGTGCGGATCAGGGTGCGGGCGCCCGGAGTCAGCCGGACCTGGTCGCGCACCTTCTCCACCACGGAGGCGTCCAGGCCCTTCAGCAGCGCCACGCGCGCGTGCAGCGACTGCTCGAAGTCCAGCTCCCCGCGCATCGCCGCCGCCGTCACCTCGGCGACCTTGTCCTCGCAGCCCGCGTGCGCCGCGAACAGCTCGATGACCTCGTCCTGGATCAGCGTGGAGTCCACGTCCATGACCACCAGACGCTGAGCACGCCGGTGCAGGCCCGCCGCGACGACCGCGACATCGACACCCAGTGCCGCCGCGTCCGTGACGAGGGCCGTGCGCAGCGGCTCGGTCTCGACTCCGGAGACCGCGAACTCCACCGCCGTCACGGGGTACTTGGCGAGCCGGAAGATACGGTCGATGTTGCCGCCGGCCTTCGCGATCCGGTCGGCGATGGCGGCCGTCGACTCGGCGGTCAGCGGATGACCGAGGACGGTCACCAGCGAACGCCCGAGGCCGCGCGGCCGGTTGTCGCCGTGCCCCGAGATGATCTCCGCCTGCATCTTCATCGACTCGGCCCAGTTGTGCACGGTGGCCCGCAGGTCGCCCTCCAGTCCGGTCGGCGGCTGCGTGACCAGCGCGCACAGCACCAGGCGGCCCCGCGTGACGACCTGCTCGATGTCGACCACGTCGACGGAGTAGGCGGCGAGGGTGTCGAAGAGGCCCGCCGTGATGCCCGGCCTGTCCTTGCCGAAGATCTTGACGAGGAGGGTGGGAACCTCGGGGGTCTGTGCGGCGGAGGTCTGCGAAGCGCTCATGGTGTCACCACCGTATCCGGCACCCAGTGCCGTCCGCCGCCGAGGTCCGACTGACGGACACGGAACAATGGATGGCGCGTCGGTGTCAGGGATCTTGCCACCGGGAGACACCGGCCCACCGGCACACGGCGGCCCGCGGCCCCACCACGACTGTGCCACGAGATGCCCGGGCGGGCAGGACCAGGGCGGGGGCCGCTCTGCGGGTGGGCGGTGCTCGTCGGGGCCGGTGCGGCGGCCCGCCGGTGTCTCGGCAGGATCGGCGCGCGTGCCCGTCAGGGCTCCGTGAGGCACGGGCCGACGGCACGCTGTTCGGGGCTCACAGCGCTCACAGGGCTCGGGGAGGCTGCCGGCTCCGTGGGAGGGCGCGGTGCCGGGACGGCCCGGTGTCTCAGCCGCGAGGCTTCCGTTTCCCCGGCGGTGCCGGGGGCGGGGGAGGCGGGGGCGGGGGTGGCCACTCGGTGCCGTCCGCACCCTGGGGGCGATCACCGCGCCGCGTCGTGCCGTGGCGTCGCGGTGGGGGAGGGGCGTCGAGGGGCCTTGCGATGGTCGGGGCGCCGTAGATGTCGTGCGGGACGCCCTTAGGCCCGGCTTCCGGCGGGTCGTCGGGCACGTTCTCCGGCGTCCGGGGAGCCTCGGGCACCCGGAGATAGGGGTTCGTGTCCGGGTTCGGCGGCCGGTACGGCGCACTCGGCGAGTACGGCCCGACGCCTCGGGCGCGAGGGCCGGCGTGTCGCGAGGCGGAGCCCCCGGCACCAGGGTCGCCGTGCGACGAGGGCTCCGCCGCACGTCCGTCCCCCATTCCCTCGGCCTCGTTCCCACCCGCCCCGCGGTACGTCTCGCCCCGAACGCCACCGCCACCGGCGCACCCCGGACGTGCACCGACCCCGCCGTGAGCCGGTCCCACGGCACCGCCCCCGTACGCCGAGTCCCCACCGTCTCCCCCCACGGCACGCCCGCCCCGACCGCCGTCCGCCCCGGCACCCACCGCGTCCGCCACCCCTGCGCGCTCGCCCCGCCCCGCCCCCGCCGCCAACCGGGCCGCCGGTACCGCTCGTGAGCCCGCCGCGCCCGTCGCCCAGGCCGCGAGAGCGCCGAGCGCCCCGGCGGCCGCGCCCCAGGCCGCGCCCAGGAGCAGGGCCGGAGCGAGGCGGCCGTGCAGGGCGATGCCCGCGTCGAAGGCGTCGAAGCCGAGGACGGACAGGGACGAGGCCACGGAGACGTCCGTCAGCCGGGCGAGCAGGGGCAGGGCGAGTGCGGTGGCGAGGCCGAGCCGCAGGGTGCAGCGGGCGGCGAGACCGAGGGCGCTGTCGGGCTGCCGTCCCCTCACCGGCCGTTGTCCCGGCGGCTGCCCCGTCGACGGTCGTCGCCCCACCGGCCGTACCGTCGTCGCTCGCACCACCGGTGTGCGGGCCGCCGTCAGGATGCCGGCCAGGAGCACGGCCAGGGCCGCCGCCGCGGCCAGCAGCCACACCCGGCCGTCCAGGCCGGCCAGGCGGCCGAGCGTCACGGGCCGGTCGGCGCGCGCGCCGAGGAGCTGGTCCAGCGGATGCGGGAGGAACCTCCCGAGAGCGCCGGTGGCGTGGCCGTCCCAGGGGACGAGGAGACCGAGGGGGAGGCCGAGCCAGACCCCGTTCGGGGCGCCGAGCAGGGCCGCGCCGGCGATCCGCGAGGGGTGGTCGTCGCCGGCGGCCGCGTACGCCGCCGCCGCGAGGCCCGCCGCGACGGCCACCAGCAGCACGGTGACGAGCGACGACACCGCCGGCCGTACCGCCCGGTGCACGACCGACCAGCCGGGCGGCAGGGGAGCGCGCCGGGAGGCGAGCAGGGCGATCGACAGGACGCCGGCGCACCACAGCGCCCCGCCGAGCAGCGTGGCCGTCGTGTCCACGGTGAAGCCGACCGCGGCCTTGGCGTGGACGAGGTCGCCGAGCCGGTTCGGCAGCAGCCCGCCGACGTCGCCGATGCCGGGGATGCTCAGTCCACCACCGCCTTTGCCGCCCGTGCCGGGCAGCCTGCCCAGCCCGAGCGAGCCGCCGTCGAGGGTGACGACGTCATGACCCGCCCAGGCCAGACCGCCCAGCATCGCCACGAAGAGGGCGACCACCGTGCCCGCACGGGTGAGGAGTTCGGCGGGCGCGACGACAACTCCCGCCGTACGCAGGGATCGCAGGAAGAACCAGGACAGCAGCAGGGCCCCGGCCAGGCTCACCCCGAGTGGCGTGATCTCGATGGCGGTGTGGGCCTCGGCGCCCTTCAGCCCGAAGGCGGACACATCGCCCGACGGTGAGACCGAACCACCCGCGCCGAGCGCCACAACTGCCGCCGTCATGGGGCCCAATGAGGCCGCCGAGTCCGCCTGGAGCAGATGCAGTCCGAGCGCGGCCGTGCCCGCCATCCCGATCAACGCCCAGCTCACCGCCGCGATCGCGGACAGCAGGACGTCCCGCCAGGGCAGCGGCGCGGGGCGGTGCCCCCGCCGGGCGGCGGACTCGGCGTGCGTGGCAGACCTCATGGCAGACCCCCCGATCCGCGGTGCGGCACCGGAGCCGCGTCTGTCCCCCTCGTCGGGATTACCACTCTCCGGCCCGGTTTCAACGCCGTCAACGGGGCGGGTTGGAGCGCGCGCGGGCGCCGGTGGCAAGGCCCGGGTTTCGGTCACAGGACCGAGCCTGAAATAGTTCCCCCCGATGTTCGACATCCCTAGACTCCCTGTGATGGGGGTAATTCGGGGGACAACTCAGTGGGGCATGGAGTGCCGGAACTCGTACTGGAATCAAACGGACGGACCTGGACGTTGGACCCGTCCAGGCCCTACACCCTCGGCCGCGATCCGCAGGGTGACATCGTCTTCGACGACGCCAGGGTGTCCTGGCGGCATGCCACGGTCAGCTTCGACGGCCGCAGTTGGGTCATCGAGGACCATGGCAGCACCAACGGCACGTTCGTGCAGGGCCGACGGATCCAGCAGATGGAGATCGGGCCGGGCGCGTCGCTGCACCTCGGCAACGCGACCGACGGACCGCGGCTGGATCTGACCGGGGCCGCGGCCGACCATCAGCAGCCCGCGCCGTACGCCGCGCAGGGCGCCGCGGGCCAGGGGGCCGGTGCGCCGGGCTGGGCCCAGCAGGCCCCGGCACCGCAGCAGGCGGCCGCGCAGCCGCAGGCACCGGCACCGCACCAAGCCGTACCGCACCAGGTGCCCGCGCAGCCGCCGGCCCAGCAGCCGGCCCGGCAGCAGGCGCCCGCGTTCCCGCAGCAGCAGGCGGGGCCCGGCGATCAGTACGCGCAGAAGACACCCGGTGGTGGCGCGGGGGCGCCGCCGGTCCACGGCGACCGCAGCCCGACCACCTTCCACCAGTTCTCCATCGGGCGTGTGATGCGCATCGGCCGTGCCCTGGAGAACGACCTGGTCGTCTCCGACCTGCAGGTCTCGCGGAACCACGCCGAGTTCCACGCCATGCCCGACGGCCGGATGGAGATCCGCGACCTCGGCTCGCACAACGGCACCTACGTCAACGGCCAGCCGATCCCCAAGGGCGGCTCGGTACAGCTGGGCCCGGCCGACATCGTCGGCGTCGGCCACTCCACGTTCCGGATCGTCGGCGACCGGCTCGAGGAGTTCGTCGACACAGGTGAGGTGTCCTTCTCCGCGCGCCATCTCACGGTCACCGTCGACGGCGGCAAGCAGATCCTCAAGGACGTCTCCTTCGGCGTACCGGAGAAGTCCCTGATCGCGGTCATCGGCCCGTCCGGCTCCGGCAAGTCGACCCTGCTGAAGGCGCTCACCGGCTACCGGCCCGCCAACCAGGGCGACGTGCTGTACGACAACCGTAACCTGTACAAGCAGTTCGCCGAGCTGCGCCAGCGCATCGGCCTGGTTCCGCAGGACGACATCCTGCACAAGGAGCTGACGGTCAACAAGGCCCTGAAGTACGCGGCCAAGCTGCGCTTCCCGGCCGACACCAGCGCCGCCGAGCGCGACTCCCGCATCGACGAGGTGCTGCGCGAGCTCAAGCTCGACATCCACAAGGACAAGAAGGTCACCTCCCTCTCCGGCGGCCAGCGCAAGCGCGTCTCGGTGGCCCTGGAGCTGCTCACCAAGCCGTCGCTGATCTTCCTGGACGAGCCGACCTCGGGTCTCGACCCGGGCATGGACCGCGATGTCATGCAGCTGCTGCGCGGCCTCGCCGACGACGGCCGTACGGTGCTCGTGGTCACCCACTCGGTGGCCGAACTGGCGCTGTGCGACAAGCTGCTGGTGATGGCGCCGGGCGGTGCCGTCGCCTACTTCGGCCCGCCGGAGGAGGCGCTGAACTTCTTCGGCTACGACAGCTGGGCCGACGTCTTCTCCGCCTTCGAGAACTACCGCGACTACGACTGGGCGGGCCGCTGGAAGGGCTCGCAGCACTACCAGATGTACGCCGCGGACGTGGACTCGGTGGCCCCGCAGTCCGTACACATGCCTCCGCCACAGGCCATCAAGCCGCCCAAGCCGCAGGGCTGGGGCTCGCAGTTGCTGACCCTGATCCGGCGGTACGTGTCGGTCATCGTCTCCGACAGGGGCTTCCTGGCGCTGACGGTGATCCTCCCGGCGGTGCTCGGCGCGGTCAGCCTGCTGATCGACCACAATCGCGGCCTGCTGGTCAACGCGGCGGTCAACCCGCGGACCGGCCAGCACATCCCCAACGGCACGGCCACCACCGTGCTGCTGATCCTCGCGGTCGGCGCATGCTTCGCGGGCGCCGCGAACTCGGTCCGCGAGCTGATCAAGGAACGGGTGATCTACGAGCGGGAGCGCGCGACCGGTCTGTCCCGGTCGGCGTACCTGATGTCCAAGGTGGTCGTGCTCGGCGTCGTCACCGTGCTGCAGGGCCTGATGGTCGGTGTGATCGGCTTCTCGCCCCGCGAGATCCCGGACCAGGGGCTCGTCCTCGGCGGCAACACCCTCCTCGAGCTGTGCCTGCCGGTCATGGCACTGGGCTTCACCTCGATGATGGTCGGCCTGGTGATCTCCTCGCTGGTGAAGACCGCCGAGAAGACCATGCCGCTGCTGGTGATGTTCGCGATCATCCAGGTCGTCTTCACCGGCTGCCTCTTCACCCTGCACGGCACGCTCGGCGTCAACGAGTTCTCGTACCTGATGCCGTCGCGCTGGGCGGTGGCCGCCGCCGGCGCCACGCTGGACTTCAACAACATCGCCCCGAACACCGACGACCCGGGCAGCACCGACCCCCTGTGGAACCACACCGCCGGGGCGTGGGGCCTGGACTTGGTCGCGCTGCTCGCGCTCGGCGTCCTCTGCGGTTTCCTCGTGGCCCGCTTCCTGCGCCGCCACGAGCCGGAGGTCATGCGCAAGTAACCGCGCGTACGACAAGACCGAAGGGCGGCACCCCGTGCTGGGGTGCCGCCCTTCGGCGTCACGTGTCAGAGGTCCGCGCCGGCCCTCAGTACGCGCTGTTGACGTTGTCCATGGAGCCGTACCGGTGCGCCGCGTAGTTGCAGGCGGCCGTGATGTTGGCGACCGGGTCGTAGATGTTCCACGACGTGCCGGCCACGTGGTAGGCGCGGAAGGTCGGGTCGATTACCTGGAGCAGGCCCTTGGACGGAATGCCGTTCCGGGCGTTGACGTCCCAGTTGTTGATGGCGCTGGGGTTGCCCGAGGACTCACGCATCACGTTGCGGTAGATGCCGTTGTAGCTGCCGGGGATGCCCTGGGCGCGCATGATGTCCAGCGAGTGCCGGATCCAGCCGTCGAGGTTGTTCGCGTACGTCTTGGCGGACACCAGCTCCATCTGCGGGCGCTCGGCGGAGCGGCTCGCGGCCTCCTTGCCGGCTCGGTCCTGGGCGGCCTTCCTGGCGGCGGCATCGGCGGCGGCCTTCTTCGCGGCGGCCTCGGCGCGCTGCTTGGCGGCCTCGTCGGCGGCCTTCTTCTGCGCGGCGAACGCGTCGAGCTTGACCTTCTGGGAGGCGAGCTGGTCGGTGACCGTGCCCCGGACGTTCCTCAGCTGGGCGTCGGCGGCGACCTGGGCGGTGGTGTCCGCGGCGGAGGCGCCGGTGGTGACCGTGCCCGAGTTGCCGGGGACGGCCGCGAGGGCGACGGCTGCGGTGCCGAGAGCGGCGACGCCGGCCACGGCGATCCTGCGCTGTTTGGTCAGGGCCAGACTACGAGCACGGGCGAGGATGTTCTTGGGCATGGCTGATGGACCTCTTCGTTGGCGCGGAGGTCGCTCCTGCGTCCGCCGGGGGAATCGGCTCCTCCCACACGAACGCCGCGGGCCGGTGACCCACGGCGCTGAGCGACGGAAGCAATTCTTAGCTGGCGCAAAATCCCCAGGCAAAGGTGTGACGTACGACCCGGCATAGTGGATCGCTGAACGCCAAAACGGGACAGACTGGACCGTCTGCCCCGTTCATCCCGGGATCGTTCTCCTCCTATGTCTGTTCGTACGTGATCTGGGCCCTATGCGCGGGGTCACATCAAAGGCGCGGCCATCTCACCTGGTGTTGCCATTGCAATGCTCTGGGTGAGGGCTCTCCTCCGGGAGGACGAGATGCACGTCGCCGAACTCGTGCCACAGGTAGCGCCCCCGCGGCGCCTCCTCGTACGCGCGGTAGACCGCGGCCCGCCCCGCGACCGCCTCCAGCATCAGCAGATGCGAGGCCTCCGGCTCGTGCAGCCCTGTAAGCAGTCCGTCCACCACCCTTATTCCGCGCTCCGGCGTCACGACCAGGTCCGTCCAGCCCCCGGCCGCGCGCACCACCCCGTCCGGTCCCGCCGCCGACTCCACCGCCCGCACGGTCGTCGTCCCGACCGCGATCACCCGGCCGCCCGCCCGCCCCTGCCCAGGACGCGCCGCCCGCTCCGCCTGATCCGCCTTCACCAGGTTGATCAGCCGAGCGGACGCCTCCGGCACCGTGAACCGCTCCGGATACGGCGGCTCGTGCGCCTGAGCCGACGCCACGCCCGTGTGCAGCGTGACAGGCGCGAACTGCACCCCCCGGCTCACGAGCTCCGTCACCAGGCGCGCGGTGAAGGGCCGTGCGGCGCTCGGCATCTCCGCACTGCCCGACCCGTCCGCCGACGGCAGCGCGAACACCGTCTGGTACACCGACAGCGGCTGGTCCCGCTCCGTGTACGAGTAGCGGACGGGCCGGCCGTGCACGCGCAGCAGCGCAAGGACATCCCCCGCGGGCCGGGCCCACCACAGCCGCTGCCCGCGCGGACTCAGCGGCTCCTCCAGAGTCAGCCGGCCGGCCCCCGGCAGCATCACCTCCGTTCCCGCGCGCGCGCGGGAACGCGCGCGCGTAGTACCCCGCCCGTCCGGTTCCCGCAGCTCGACCGCCCAGCGGCCGTCGTCGCCGCGCGTGGACACATGCACCACCACGCGCTCGTGCCCGATCCGCCCGTCCACCGCCGCGGCCAGCGTGGACGAGGTGTTCACCACCAGCAGGTCCCCGGCCCGCAGCAGTCGGGGCAGCTCGCCGAACGCGTGGTGCGTCACCTCTTCACCGCGCGACACCAGCAGCCGTACGGCGTCCCGGTCCAGCCCCGGGCCCCGCTGCTCGGCGGGCACACGGGCCGACAGCACCTCCAGTGCTTTCCCCCACTCGCGGCTCCGCTCCAGCCGGGGGACCCGCACGGCCCGGCTCACCGCTCCTCCAGCAGCGCCCGCGCCGCGTACCTCCCGCTCACCGGCCGCTCGTCCAAGAGCCGTAGGAACGCCGGTACGACCGTGGCAGGCGCCGGACGCGGATCGGCGTCGCCCGGTACGGCCGCCGCGTACAGTTCCGTCGCCATGTCCCCGGGATCCACCGCCCACACCCGAAGGCCGGGCTCCTCCACGCCCAGCACCGCCGCGAGCCGGTCCAGGGCCGCCTTCGAGGCGCGGTAGCCGCCCCACGTCTCGTACGCCTCGGCCGCCGCGTCCGAGCTGACGGCGATCACCGACCCGGCCGGCGACTGCCGCAGCGACGGCAGCGCCTCACGGACCAGGCCCAGCGCGGCCACCACGTTCACCTCCAATGCCCGCCGCAAGCCCGCCACCGGCAGCTCCGCCAGCCGCACCAGCGGTTCGGCGCCCAGCGCGCTCGCGTTGCTGACCAGCAGATCGACACCGCCCAGCCCGCGCGCGGCCGCCACCAGCGCGGCCCGGTGCCCGGCGTCGGTCACATCCCCCGCCAGTGCCTCCACGCGCGTGCCGTGCCCCGCCGCGCCCTGCGCCGCCTCCTTGAGAGCATCGGCGCCCCGGGCGTCCAGCACCAGATCCCAGCCCCGCGCCGCCAGCGCCTCGGCGAGCGCCCGCCCCAGTCCCTTCGAAGCCCCTGTGATGACCGCTACCGGCATGACCACCGTCCCCTCGTCGCTCACCCCGCGTCGGGCGATGCGGCACAACCTAGGAACGGCACCGCTCCCGCCGCCTCGGACGCGGGCCGCAAACCGCAGGGGCCCTTCGGCGTACACCTCGCGCCCGGGGCCCCGGGACCTGGACCGGCCGCCCTAGGACCAGCGGCCCTGGTCCCGCGGCCACCGGCCCGATCCGCGGTGTCACACCCCGCCGGTACCGTGAGGACATGAGTCACGGCCCCCGGTCCGGCCTCGCAGCGGTCAGTTCCGCGCTGCTGGCCATGAGCAGGCATCTGGAGGTGCGCGACGTCCTCAAGACGATCGTCGCCTCCGCCCGCGAACTGCTCGACGCCCAGTACGCCGCCCTCGGCGTGCCCGACGACCACGGCGGCTTCGCCCAGTTCGTCGTGGACGGCGTCAGCGACGCCCAGTGGAAGGCGATCGGGCCGCTGCCCCGCCAGCACGGCATCCTCGCCTCGATGCTGCACGAGGCCCGCCCCGAGCGCCTCGCCGACGTGCGCAAGGACCCCCGCTTCGAGGGCTGGCCGTCCGCGCACCCGGAGCTGGCCGACTTCCTCGGACTGCCCGTCCGCGACGGCGACGAGGTCATCGGCGCCCTCTTCCTGGCCAACAAGAACTGCCCCAGACCGCAGGGCGGCTGCGGTTTCACCGAGGAGGACGAGGAACTGCTCGCGATCCTCGCCCAGCACGCCGCCATCGCCCTGACCAACGCCCGGCTCTACGAACGCAGCCGCGAACTCACCATCGCCGAGGAACGCTCCCGCCTCGCCCACGAACTGCACGACGCCGTCAGTCAGAAGCTGTTCTCCCTGCGCCTGACCGCCCAGGCCGCGGCGGCCCTCGTCGACCGCGACCCCGCCCGTGCCAAGGGCGAACTCCACCAGGTCGCCGCGCTCGCCGCCGAGGCCGCCGACGAACTGCGCGCCGCCGTCGTGGAGCTGCGCCCCGCCGCGCTGGACGAGGACGGCCTGGTCGCCACCCTGCGCACCCAGATCCAGGTCCTCGACCGCGCCCACACCGCGCGCGTCACCTTCACCAGCAGCGGCTTCCGCGCCCTGCCCGCCGCCCAGGAGGAGGCCCTGCTCAGGGTCGCCCAGGAGGCCCTGCACAACGCGCTGCGCCACTCCGGCGCCGAACACGTCGACGTGAGCGTGGGACGGCGCGGCTGCGGAGCCGTGCTGCGCGTCACCGACGACGGAGACGGCTTCGACCCGAGTGCGGTCCGCCGCGCAGGTCGGCATCTGGGCCTGGTCTCGATGCGGGACCGCGCGAGCGGGGTCGGCGGCACGCTCACCGTGGAATCGGCGCCCGGCAAGGGCACCACGATCGAGATGGAGGTGCCCGGTGGCTGACGCGATCAGGGTGCTGCTCGTCGACGACCACCAGGTCGTCCGCCGGGGCCTGCGCACCTTTCTGGAGGTGCAGGACGACATCGAGGTCGTCGGCGAGGCCGCCGACGGCGCCGAGGGAGTCGACCGCGCCGAGGAACTGCGTCCGGACGTCGTCCTGATGGACGTCAAGATGCCCGGCACGGACGGCATCGAGGCGCTGCGCCGGCTGCGCGAACTCGACAACCCCGCGCGCGTGCTCGTCGTCACCAGCTTCACCGAGCAGCGCACGGTCGTCCCGGCCCTGCGAGCGGGCGCCGCCGGATACGTCTACAAGGACGTGGACCCCGACGCCCTCGCCGGGGCCATCCGCTCCGTGCACGCCGGCCACATCCTGCTGCAGCCCGAGGTCGCCGACGCCCTGCTCTCCCAGGAGGAGGCCAACTCGGGCCAGGGCAGAGGCGGTTCGCTCACCGACCGGGAACGCGAGGTGCTCGGCCTGATCGCGGACGGCCGTTCCAACCGCGAGATCGCCCGTGCTCTCGTGCTGTCCGAGAAGACCGTCAAGACACACGTCTCCAACATCCTCATGAAACTCGACCTCGCCGACCGCACCCAGGCCGCCCTGTGGGCCGTACGCCACGGTGTGACCGGCTGAGAGACGCCGGCGTGTCCCGGCACACGGAGGGTTTCGCTCCGGACCGGGATTCATACCGTCGTGGGAATGTCACCCGGATGGCGCATCCTCCGGTGATCTCCGCCGTTCTCCAGTGCGTGCCGCGGCGAACCGCCGCGGTGACCGCCGAGGAGGGGTTGGAAAGTGAAGAACCTGAAGAAGGCAGCCGCCGTGACGATGGTGGCCGGTGGCCTCCTGGCCGCCGGAGCGGGCATGGCCTCCGCCACGACCGGCAGCTGGGCCGGCGGCGAGGCCCACGGCTCCCCGGGCGTCGGGTCGGGCAACGTCGTCCAGGTCCCGGTGCACGTCCCGGTGAACGTGGTCGGCAACAGCGTGAGCGTCATCGGCGTGCTGAACCCGGCCTTCGGCAACCTCGGCCTCAACCACTGAGACCCGGCCGCCCCCGACGACAGGCCTCCCGGTAACCCGGGAGGCCTGTCGTGATGCCGACGCACACTCCCGACACCGGTAGGGTCTCGCCCCTGGCGCAGGCGGCACGAGACCGTTCGGCACCGGCAGGGCGCACGCACCCCGGCCGCTCACCGCACTCCGCGCTGCCGCTCCTCCACGAAAGAGTCGTACGCCGCCACCTGCGCCCGCCGGGCGGTGCGCTCGACGGGCCGCAAGGCCTCCGCCCGCGCGGCCATCTCCGAGGAGCTGACCGCACCGCCGTGCCCCTTGCCGTACGCCAGCGAGACCAGCAGCGCCACCCGCTGCGCCATCTCCAGCACCCGCACCGCACGCGGCGGATACCCCGGCGCCAGCACCTCCTGCCCGCCGCCCCGCGACGAGGCGCGCGCCGCCCCGTCGACCCGCGCCCGGTACGCGTCGATCGCCGCCTCCGCCACCGGACCCGAGGCGGCGACGTCCAGCTTCGACAGCACCTCGGTCGCCTCGCGCAGCGCCTCCGCCAGCTCCCGCTCGGCCTCTCCCAGCGACGGCACATCGGCCGGCGGCGCCTCCCGCACCGGCAGCACATGCCAGACCACCTCGGCATGCACATCACCTTCGGGTCCCGCCTCGTGGACCTCCGGCACCAGCCCGAACGCGGCGCCGCAGCAGACCACCGCCTCCCCGGCCTCCAGCGCCCGCGCATTGAACGCGGGCGGACCGCTCAGCCCCAGCGGATGCCCCGGTGCCGGCAGCGCGACCCGCAGCCCGGTCGCCCCCAGCGTCCGCAGTCGCCCCAGCGCGAGTGTGAGCCCGACCTGCGCGGACTCCCCGGGCAGCCCCTCCACCCGCTGCACCGTGTCCTCGCCCACAATGGCGAGCGCGGCGTCATCCGGAGAGACAAGTCCGGCCAAAAGGGCATTTCCCCAGGCGGCAAGGCGTCCTGAACGCGGTTCCGAGAACATGCCCCCACCCTAAGGACCGGACCGAAGGAATGGAGCAGCGCGCACGTGGCGTAGATTTCATAAGGGCTGCGCCCACAGGCGCGGCGGACCGAGCCACAGGCGTACGCGACAGCCGAGACCGGCCACACTGCAAGGGGAGACAACGCGCTCATGAGCGATGTTCTGGAGCTTCAGGACGTATCCGTGGTCCGTGAGGGCCGGGCTCTCGTGGACCAGGTCTCCTGGTCGGTGAAGGAGGGCGAGCGCTGGGTCATCCTCGGCCCCAACGGCGCCGGCAAGACCACCCTCCTGAACGTCGCCTCCAGCTACCTCTTCCCCAGCAAGGGCACCGCCACCATCCTCGGCGACACCCTCGGCAAGGTCGACGTCTTCGACCTGCGCCCCCGCATCGGCGTGGCCGGCATCGCCCTCGCCGAGAAGCTCCCCAAGCGGCAGACGGTCCTGGAGACGGTCCTCACGGCCGCGTACGGCATGACGGCCCACTGGCAGGAGGAGTACGACGAGGTCGACGAGCAGCGCGCCCGCGCCTTCCTCGACCGCCTCGGCATGAGCGACTTCCTGGACCGCCGCTTCGGCACCCTCTCCGAGGGCGAGCGCAAGCGCACCCTGATCGCCCGTGCCCTGATGACCGACCCCGAGCTGCTACTGCTCGACGAGCCCGCCGCCGGCCTCGACCTCGGCGGCCGCGAGGACCTGGTCCGCCGCCTCGGCCGGCTCGCCCGCGACCCCATCGCTCCCTCGATGATCATGGTCACGCACCACGTCGAGGAGATCGCCCCCGGCTTCACCCACGTCCTGATGATCCGCCAGGGCAAGGTCCTCGCCGCCG
Source organism: Streptomyces sp. NTD91 (assembly GCF_059510455.1). Lineage (NCBI taxonomy): Bacteria > Bacillati > Actinomycetota > Actinomycetes > Kitasatosporales > Streptomycetaceae > Streptomyces > Streptomyces sp. NTD91. The sequence goes on along the minus strand of NZ_JCAJZW010000016.1, from coordinate 4,875 downwards.
GCCCCATCGAGCTGGAACTGACCTCCCGCAACCTCTCCCGCTGCTTCGGCCTGCCGCTCGTCGTCGAGCAGGTCGGCGACCGCTGGACCGCCCAGGGCCTGCCGCTGTCCTGACCCGCGCGCTTCCCCTGCGCGCCCTGTCCGCCGCCCGGCCCCGGCCCTACCATGACCGTGTGAACGACATCGACGCATGGGTGTGGTGGCTCGTCGGCGCGGCGGCACTCGGAATCCCGCTCGTCGTCACCGCCATGCCGGAGTTCGGCATGCTCGCGGTGGGAGCCGTCGCGGCCGCCGTCGCCGCCGCACTCGGCTTCGACGCCGTGCTCCAGGTCCTCGTGTTCGTCGTCGTCTCGGTCGCGCTCATCGCCGTGGTCCGTCCCATCGCGGCCCGGCACGGCAGACAGCGCCCGCAACTCGCCACCGGTATCGACGCGTTGAAGGGCAGGCAGGCAGTCGTCCTGGAACGCGTCGACGGCTCCGGCGGCCGCATCAAGCTCGCTGGAGAGGTCTGGTCGGCCCGCGCCCTCGACACCGGCCGCGCCTACGAAGTGGGCCAGGAGGTGGACGTCGTGGACATCGAAGGGGCCACCGCCATCGTCATCTGAGGCATCCGGCCCACGAGTTGGACGAAGTCTGTCAGACTCGACCAGCAAGATCTTCTGCAAGCACGGGATCTGCCGAAGGCGCCGAGGCGGAGAGGGGTACGGGGAACACGATGGAACCGGTCATCATCGTCCTGGTCATTCTGGTGGTGTTGGTCTTCATCGCCCTGATCAAGACCATCCAGGTCATCCCACAGGCCAGCGCCGCCATCGTCGAGCGCTTCGGCCGCTACACGCGCACCCTGAACGCGGGCCTGAACATCGTGGTCCCGTTCATCGACACCATCCGCAACCGCATCGACCTGCGCGAACAGGTCGTACCCTTCCCGCCGCAGCCGGTCATCACCCAGGACAACCTGGTCGTCAACATCGACACGGTCATCTACTACCAGGTGACCGACGCCCGCGCGGCCACCTACGAGGTCGCCAGCTACATCCAGGCCATCGAGCAGCTGACCGTCACCACGCTCCGCAACATCATCGGCGGCATGGACCTCGAACGCACCCTGACCTCCCGCGAGGAGATCAACGCCGCCCTGCGCGGCGTCCTCGACGAGGCCACGGGCAAGTGGGGCATCCGCGTCAACCGCGTGGAGCTGAAGGCCATCGAACCGCCCACCTCCATCCAGGACTCGATGGAGAAGCAGATGCGCGCCGACCGTGACAAGCGCGCCGCGATCCTCACCGCCGAAGGCACGCGCCAGGCCGCCATCCTCACCGCCGAGGGCGAGAAGCAGTCCCAGATCCTGCGCGCCGAGGGCGAGGCCAAGGCCGCCGCCCTGCGCGCCGAGGGCGAGGCCCAGGCGGTCCGTACGGTCTTCGAGGCCATCCACGCCGGCGACCCGGACCAGAAGCTCCTGTCCTACCAGTACCTCCAGATGCTGCCGAAGATCGCAGAGGGCGACGCCAACAAGCTCTGGATCGTGCCCAGCGAGATCGGCGACGCCCTCAAGGGCCTCTCCGGTGCGATGGGCAACTTCGGCCCCCTGGGCGGCGGCCAGGGCAACGGCGGAGCCAACGTCCCCGCCCAGAACACCGGCCCGAGCATGGAGCGCCGCGAGAAGCCGAGCATCGACTGAGGGGTCACCGAAGAACGTCGGTTCCACCGCGCCCCCGGAAGGGGCGCGGGGTTGTGCCGAGGCCCGGCTCCGCCGCGTGGGCGCCGGAGACCACGACCAACCCGCGGCCGCGTGCGGCAGAAGCTTCCCGCGGCGACCGGTCAGGCAGCATCCTGGGCCGGCCACCCAGGCAGTACCTCGAACTCCTCGGCCCCCAGCGCGAGCAGCATCGCATCGGCCGGCGTCGGCTCGAACGGCTCCCTCAGCAGCTTCATCCCCGCCTGCTCCGGAGTCCGGTCGGCCTTCCGGTGATTGTCCTCCGCGCACGCGGCCACCGTGTTCAGCCACGTGTCCTGCCCACCCTGCGCCCGCGGCACCACGTGGTCCACGGTCGTGGCTCTGCGCCCGCAGTACGCGCACCGGTGCCGGTCCCGGACCAGCACACCGCGCCTCGACCATGGGGCGTGTCTTCGGAACGGCACCCGTACGTACCTGCACAACCTGATCACCTGGGGCGCGGGTATGTCCACATCGGCACCGCGCATGCGCAGTTCGGGGTGGGCCTGCTCGACGACGGCCTTGTCCTGGAGCACCAGAACGACGGCTCGATTCAAGGTCACCGTCGACAGCGGCTCGAAGCTCGCGTTCAGAACCAGCGTGTCCCGCATCCAGCCCACCTCCCGTGCGCACCTGCCCACCCCCCGGCGGGCTTGGATCAACTCTGGACGGGCGCGCCGAGATGGACAACGCAATAAAAAATGCCCGCCTCCGATCACTTCCAAGAGCGGAGGCGGGCAAACGTTCAGTGAACGCTCGGCTGAATCACGGTGCCGTGACTCAGCCCTGTGCGGGGTTCTCGTACTCCCCGATGAGCTGTGCGCGGCCGATCGTGTGGAAGCGCAGATTGAAGCCGACGACGGCCGGAGAGGCGTCCGCGTCCGGACCGAGCTTTTCCTGGTCGACCGCGTACACCGTGAAGACGTACCGGTGCGGGCCGTCCCCGGGCGGCGGCGCGGCACCGCCGAAGTCCTTCGTCCCGTAGTCGTTGCGGGCGTGCACGGCGGCCTCGGGCAGTCCCTCGAACTTGCCGTTGCCCGCACCCGCGGGCAACTCCGTGACGGAGGCCGGGATGTCGAACAGCACCCAGTGCCAGAACCCGCTACCGGTCGGCGCGTCGGGGTCGTAGCAGGTCACGGCGAAGCTCTTGGTCTCCGGCGGGAAGCCCTCCCAGCGCAGGTGCGGCGAGGTGTTGCCCTCGGCGTGGACCTGGGCGCTCTTGAGCGTCGCACCCTCCTGGACGTCGTCACTCGTCACCGTGAACGAGGGCACGGGCGGATGGAAGTCGTGGGGGAGCGGCCGCCGCTTGAGCTCGGTCACCTCGGTACCTCCTGATCGATGATCTGGAACCAGCAGCTCCCGAGCCTAGAACCAGTTGCGCCTGCTGCCGACCTCGGACAGCCACTGGTTCAGATAAGCCGCCCAGTCGGTCCCCGTCCAGTCGTGCAGCCCCACCTGGAACGACCGGTAGGTGTCCGAGCCCTCGCTGAACAGGCCCGGCTTCTTGTCCATCTCCAGCACGACGTCCATCGCGTGCTCGTCGGCCACGAAGCTCAGCTCGACCTGGTTCAGCCCCCGGTACTGCGACGGCGGGTAGAACTCGATCTCCTGGTAGAACGGCAGCGTCTGTCGCGTCCCCCGGATGTGACCCCGCTCCATGTCCGCGTTCTTGAAGCGGAAGCCGAGCTGGATGAAGGCGTCCAGGATCGCCTTCTGCACAGGCAGCGGATGCACGTTGATCGGGTCGAGATCGGAGGAGTCGACGGCACGCGCGATGGCCAGCTCCGTCGTCACTCCGATGTGCATCCCGCGCAGCGCCTGCCCGTCGATCATCGTGACCGGCGTCTCCCAGGGGATCTCCAGCCCGAAGGGCACCGCGTGCACGGCCCCGGCCTGCAGCTCGAAGGCCCCACCGAGCCGCACCTTCGTGAACTCGATGTTCTGCTTGTACTCCTCGTCGCCGCTCTCCACCTCCACCTTGGCCTGCAGCCCTACGGACAACCCCTCGATGTCCTGGTTCACGGACCCGCCCTGGATCCGCACCTCACCCTGGACGACACCGCCCGGCACCACATTGACCTCGGCCAGCACCGTCTCCACGGCCGCCCCACCGGCACCGAGGCTCGCGAGCAGCTTCTTGAACGCCATTGACTCTCCCTTTACGAAGGTCCTCGACCCCTACAAACGCGATCGACCGCCGACCGGTTCCGCCGGCGCGGTGTCGCGTCTGCACTACCCTCGGAGGGCATGATCGCGCCCCCGGACCGTACGCCACTGCCCAGAGAGTTCTTCGACCGCCCGGTCCTGGACGTCGCACCCGACCTGCTCGGCCGCATCCTGGTCCGTACGACACCGGAGGGTCCGATCGCCGTCCGCCTCACGGAGGTCGAGGCGTACGACGGCCCGAACGACCCCGGCTCCCACGCCTACCGCGGCCGTACCGCCCGCAACGCGGTGATGTTCGGCGAGCCCGGACACGTGTACGTCTACTTCACCTACGGCATGTGGCACTGTATGAACCTCGTCTGCGGTCCCGAGGGCCGCGCGAGCGCCGTCCTGCTGCGCGCCGGCGAAGTCGTCGAAGGCCTCGAACTGGCCCGGAAGCGGCGTGTTTCGGCCCGGAACGACAAGGAACTGGCCAAGGGCCCGGCCCGCCTGGCGACGGCCCTGGAGGTCGACCGTGCCCTGGACGGTACGGACGCGTGCGCCTCCGGCGAGACCCCGCTACGGATGCTGACCGGTACGCCGATAGCCCGTGACCGGGTACGAAACGGCCCCCGGACCGGGCTCGCCGGCGAGGGCGGCAACGGTGACGTGCATCCCTGGCGCTACTGGGTGGCGGGAGACCCGACGGTGAGCCCCTATCGGGCCCATGTGCCGCGCCGACGCCGAAGTTGACGCGACCCGCCAAGATGCGTAACGTATCCCGAGCCGCTGAACCGGGTACGGCGATCGCCTGCAGCCGGAGCGGCCAACCCACTACCTAACCACCGCCCTCTCAACGGGGTCGATTTCGGCGCGCTCGTATGCCCGAATTCGACTTACCGGACTCGATTATGAGTCGCCGAGGGAATGAGCTAGCGTAGTGAATGTCGAAAGGGCGGACGGCGAAAGCCGAAAACCCCGCAGACAGCCCGCCGACAGGGAATCGGATCGAGA
>NZ_JCAJZW010000015.1:0-162525 GCF_059510455.1 Streptomyces sp. NTD91 | reverse complement strand
CCAAGCGGTCGATCTGCCGGAGACGATTGGTCGCGTCGAGCGCCGCGACCTTGTACGACTCGGCCAGCGTCGGGTAGTTGAACACCGCGTCGACCAGATAGTCCACCGTGCCCCCGCACCCCATCACCGACTGCCCGATGTGGATCAGCTCCGTGGCGCCGGAGCCGAAGCAGTGCACCCCGAGCAGCGTGCGGTCCACCGGGGAGACCAGCAGCTTCAGCATGCCGTGCGAGTCGCCGACGATCTGTCCCCGGGCCAGCTCCCGGTACCGGGCCAGGCCCACCTCGAACGGCACCCGGTCCTCGGTCAGCCGGTCCTCCGTCCGCCCGACGAAGCTGATCTCCGGGATGGTGTAGATGCCGATCGGCTGCAGATGGTGCATTCGCCCCGCCGGCTCCCCGCACGCGTGGTACGCGGCCGCCCGGCCCTGCTCCATCGAGGTCGCCGCGAGCGCCGGGAAGCCGATGACGTCGCCGACGGCGTAGATGTGCGGCACCTCGGTGCGGTAGTTCCCGTCCACCGTGATCCGGCCCCGCGCGTCGGCCGTCAACCCCGCCCTGGACAAGTCGAGTTCGTCGGTGAGGCCCTGCCGACCCGCCGAGTACATCACGGTGTCGGCGGGAATCTTCTTGCCGCTCTCCAGCACGGTCAGCGTGCCTCGAGGATGGCGTTCGACGGCGGCCACGGTCTCGCCGAACCGGAAGGTGACGGCGAGGTCCCGCAGGTGGTACTTGAGCGACTCCACGATCTCCACGTCGCACATGTCCAGCATCCCGGGACGCTTCTCCACGACGGTCACCTTGCTGCCCAGCGCCGCGAACATGGAGGCGTACTCCATGCCGATCACGCCGGCTCCCACGATCACCATGGACCGCGGCACCCGCTCCAGCGTGAGCACGTTGTCGGAGTCCATGATGGTCCGGCCGTCGAACTCGACCGTGTCCGGGCGGGCCGGCCGGGTGCCGGTGGCGATGACGATGTGCCCGGCGCTCACCAGTCGTTCCCGGCCGGGGAGTTCGGACAGCACGACGGTGTGCGGGTCGGCGAAACGGGCCGTGCCGCAGTACACGGTCACCTGGTTGCGGGCGAGCTGGTTGCGTACGACATCGACCTCGCGGCCGACCACGTGCCGGGTGCGCGCGGTCAGATCGGCGACGGTGATGTCGTCCTTCAGGCGGTAGCTCTGCCCGTACAGATCGCGCTGGGTGAGGCCGGTCAGATACAGCACCGCCTCGCGCAGGGTCTTGGAGGGGATGGTCCCGGTGTGCAGGGACACCCCGCCGAGCATGTCGGGACGGTCGACGACGGCGACCCGGCGGCCCAGCTTGGCCGCGGCGATGGCGGCCTTCTGACCACCGGGTCCGGATCCGATGACGAGCATGTCGAAGTCGAAGTCGGGCACCCTCGGGAGTCTGTCAGCCCTCCGGCCCGCTCCGGAAGGGATCGCCGCCGCCGAAAACCCCAGGAGGGCAAGCCGTTGCCGCCGGTGCCGGGCAAGCGGTCGCCCTCGGTGACGACGAGTGACGTTCCGTTCACCGTCCGGCATGAACCCCCGTTCTCTTGCTGCTCCCCGGACCGCCCTACGGCATCAGCCTCTCGATGGCTGTCGGGCCCTCCTTCTCCATCTTGCGGCGGGCCCACTCGAGGTTCTTCGGGGTGACGTCCCTGCCCGCCGCCATCACCAGGTCCTCCGGGGTGATGTCCCTGGAAGGAGCCGAGTGGAGCAGGGCGTCCGGGGTGCAGTGGTCGTCGGACGACCGGGAATCCTCGGGCTTGATGGTCGACATGATGCCTCCTCCTCGGTCCGGATGACCGCATCCGCGCCGGTGCCGCCGAATGGGGCACACTCTCACCATTCCCCGCAGCGCCTTCCCACGCCACCGGAGACCACTCGCTCCTAAGCTGGAAAACATCTCGCACCGCTCACCGGGAGGCCGCACATGGCCGAGACCCCGCTTGCCGAAGGCGCCCGCCCCCGGCCTCGCTGTCTGCCGATCGCCGAGCACGGGCTCATCGGGGATCTGCGCACCGTGGCCCTGGTCGGCTCGAACGGCACCATCGACTGGTACTGCTGTCCGTCCTTCGACGCGCCCAGCGTCTTCGCGGCCATCCTCGACGCCGACCGCGGCGGCTGCTTCGAGTTGTCCGCCACCGTGCCCGCGCGCACCAAGCAGTTCTACTTCCCCGACACCAATGTCCTGATCACCCGGTTCTTCACCGAGGACGGCGTGGGCGAGGTGCAGGACTTCATGCCGGTGACCTCCGACAGCGAGGGCGAGGCGGGCCGGCACCGGCTGATCCGGCGCGTGGTCTGCGTCCGCGGCACCGTTCCGTTCCGGGCGCTGGTCGCCCCGCGGTTCGGCTACGGCGCTGATCCGCACACCCTGCGCAGCCTGGGCGGCACCGTCGTCTTCGAGTCCGCCCGCGAGGCGCTGTCGCTGACCTCCACGGTCGACCTGGAGTGCGACGACACCGACGCGCGCGCCGACTTCAAGCTCACCGAGGGCGAGACGGCCGTGTTCGCCCTCGACCGGGTCGGCGGCGAGGTGGCTCCCCGCGGCTGTGCCCTCGCCGAGGCCGAGCACGCGTTCAACGCCACCGTCGCCTACTGGCGGCGCTGGCTGCACCAGTCCCGCTACCGGGGCCGCTGGCGCGAGATGGTGCACCGCTCCGCCCTCACCTTGAAACTGCTCACCTATGCCCCGACCGGCGCCATCGTCGCCGCCCCCACGACCAGCCTGCCCGAGCAGATCGGCGGGGAACGCAACTGGGACTACCGCTACGTATGGGTGCGGGACGCCGCCTTCGCCGTCTACGCACTGCTGCGGCTCGGTTTCTCCGGCGAGGCCGCGGCCTTCATGCGCTTCCTGACCACGCACGTCAGCCCCTGCGACACCACTGAAGGCCGCGCGCCGCTGCAGATCATGTACGGCATCGACGGGCGCCCCGACCTGCCCGAGCGGGCGCTGCCGCACCTGCAGGGCCATCTGGGCTCCGCCCCCGTCCGGGTCGGCAACGCGGCCGCCGGCCAGCTCCAGCTGGACATCTACGGCGCCCTGATCGACTCGATCTACCTCTACGACAAATGGGCGGAGCCGATCTCCAGCGCCCAGTGGGACGACGTGTGCCACCTGGTCGACTGGGTCTGCGCGCACTGGGACCAGCCCGACGAGGGCGTGTGGGAGACCCGCGGCGGCCGCAAGAACTTCACGTACTCGCGGCTGATGTGCTGGGTCGCGATCGAGCGGGCCATGCGCCTGGCCCGCCGCCGCGGACTGCCCGCCGACCTGCTTCGCTGGGGACAGGCCCGCGACACGATCTACCGGCGGATCATGGACCGCGGCCGGTCCGAGCGGCGCGGTGCCTTCGTGCAGTACGAGGGCGGCGAGGTGCTGGACGCATCCTTGCTGATGATGCCGCTCGCCAAGTTCATCGCGCCCACCGACCCCAAGTGGCTGTCCACCCTGGACGCCCTCACCGAGGACCTGGTCTCCGACTCCCTCGTCTACCGCTACGACCCGCAGAGCAGCCCCGACGGGCTGCGCGGCGACGAGGGCACCTTCTCCATCTGCTCCTTCTGGTACGTCGAGGCCCTGGTCCGGGCCGGTCGGCTCGACGAGGCCCGGCTGGCCTTCGAGAAGATGCTCACCTACGCCAACCACCTCGGCCTGTACGCCGAGGAGATCGGCCGTACCGGCGAGCAACAGGGCAACTTCCCGCAGGCGTTCACACATCTGGCCCTGATCAGCGCCGCCTTCAACCTCGACCGAGCCCTCGGTTGAGCCGCCGGGCGGTGTGCCTCCAGGTCGCACGGGTACCCGGGAGTCTCCGCAAGGAGAACGAGGCAGGGTCGACAGAAGGAGGAGACCCCGGATGACCAGCACCAGCGAGACCGGCGGGGTCACGGGCACCCGCGACAAGAACTACGACCTGATCTGGTACGTCGAGTCGTGCTTGGACAACGCCCTTCGCCTGGAGACGTACATCCAGGACGCCGAGCGCGAGCACGACGACGAGGTCATGGAACTGTTCCGCAAGGCCCAGGCCGACAGCCGCAAGGGCGCCGAAATGGGCAAGGAGTTGTTGCGCTCGCGCCTGAGCTGACCGCCGACCGCCGTTCGGACGTAGCGGCAACGGGCCCGGTGGACCGCACCCGCGCTCGGTCGCGCGCGGCAGGCGCCCCTCACAGCCTGCCCGAGCGCGGCGACCGGCGCACCGCCGTCCACCGGGCCTCGTCGTGCCCGCGAAGCCGGCCACCGCCCACCCGCAGCGGCGACCCCCGGGTCCGGAGAACCAGCCGCACGGCGCCGCCCGCCCCCCGCCCGTCGGGCTCCCCACAGCCGCCGGCGACCGCCGTCCCGTCGGTGAGGATTCGACGCCGTCGTTCGGGGTGGGGTGGGTCGGCCGGTGGGGGGTCGGTGTGGGGGCTGCCGTCGGCCGGTGGCTCCTTCGTCCGGTTGCCTCGTCGTCTCCGGTGCCGGGCGCTGCGGTGGTCGTCGCGACGTCGGTGTCCTCCGGCACCCCTGTCGGCGGGGAGCGGACACCGTCGTCCCGGGAGCCGGGCCCCCGCCGGGAGCCGGGCCCCCGCCGGCGAGGCCCCGGACAGCTGATGCGCACGCGTCTACAGCAGGGGCTGCTCCGCCCAGATGACCTTGCCGTCGGGGGTGTAGCGGGTGCCCCAGCGCTCGGTGAGCTGCGCCACCAGGAACAGACCCCGGCCGCCCTCGTCGGTGGTCGCCGCGTACCGCAGATGCGGCGAGGTGGTGCTGCGGTCGGCGACCTCGCAGATCAGCGTGCGGTCGCGCAGCAGTCGTACCCCGATGGGGCCGCGCCCGTGGCGGATGGCGTTGGTGACCAGCTCGCTCAGGACCAACTCGGTCGTGAAGACCAGATCCTCCAGTCCCCAGTCGGCGAGCTGCCGGGTCACCGCGGACCGCACCTGGGACACCGCCGCCGGATCCGACGGCACCTGCCACTCGGCGACCCGGTCGGTGCCCAGCTCCCGGGTCCGGGCGACGATCAGCGCGACGTCGTCGCTCGGCCTGGCCGGCAGCCGGTCGAGCACCGCGCGGCAGGTGTCCTCCGGCGAGGCGCCCGCGGTGCCGCGCAGCGCGTCGCTCAGCAGCTCCAGCCCCACGTCGATGTCCCGTTCGCGGTCCTCCACCAGCCCGTCGGTGTACAGCACCAGCCGGCTGCCCTCCGCCAGCTCCAGTTCGGCCGTCTCGAACGGCAGCCCGCCCAGACCCAGCGGCGGCCCCGCCGGAAGGTCAGGGAACTCCACCCGGCCGTCGGGATGCACCAGCGCGGGCGGCGGATGGCCGGCCCGGGCCAGGCTGCAGCACCGTGAGACCGGGTCGTACACCGCGTACAGGCAGGTCGCGCCGGTGATCGCCGCCGAGCCGTCGGCGCCGGTCTCGTCCTGGTCGATCCGGCCCACCAACTCGTCCAGCAGCCCGAGGAGTTCGTCGGGCGGCAGGTCCAGCGCGGAGAAGTTGTGCACCGCCGTGCGCAGCCGACCCATGGTGGCCGCCGCGTGCAGCCCGTGCCCCACCACGTCCCCCACCACCAGCGCCACCCGCGCACCGGACAGCGGCAGGACGTCGAACCAGTCGCCGCCCACCCCGGCCTGCGCCGGCAGATAGCGGTAGGCGATCTCCAGTGCCCGCTGCTCGGGCAGCGAACGCGGCAGCAGACTGCGCTGCAGGGTGACCGCCATGCTGTGCTCGCGCGTGTACCGACGGGCGTTGTCGATGGACACCGCCGCCCGCGCGACCAGTTCCTCGGCGAGCGCCAGGTCCTCGGCGTCGAACGGCGGGGGCTTCTCCGCACGCCAGAAGTTCGCCAGGCCCAGCACGAGATTGCCCGCCCGCAGCGGCACCGTGATCAGGGAGTGGATGCCGTACGCCAGGACCTCGGTGGTGCGCTCCGGATGCTGTGCGCGCCAGCCGGGCGCCTCGCGCAGGACCGGCTCGAGGACCGACTGGCCGGTGATCAGACTGCGGGCCTGCGGCGAGGTGGCCACGAACCGGATCCGCTCGCCGACCGGGTACAGCGGGGAGTCCTTGCGGATGCCCGCGCAGGCGGTGCGGCACAGCGCGGTGCCCGGCTTGGGCTCCTCGCCCCGCAGGACCGCGTCGAACAGGTCCACGGTGGCGAAGTCGGCGAACCGCGGTACGGCCAGCTCGGCCAGCTCCTCGGCGGTACGGGCCACGTTCAGGCTGGTGCCGATGCCCACCCCCGCGTCGTACAGGATGTTCAGCCGCTCGCGCGCCACCTCCGCGCGGCCGGACAGGGCGCGCAGTTCGGTGGAGTCGCGCAGCGTGGTGACACTGCCGGCCGGGCCGCCGCGCACGTCGGTGGGACGCTGGTTGATCGCCAGCAGCCGGTCCTTCACCAGGTGCACCTCGTCGGTGGCCACCCGGCCCGAGGCCAGCAGCGCGGCCGTCTCGTCGTCAAGACCCAGCTCCAGCACACTGCGCCGCTCGGCGTCCTCCGGCAGGTCCAGCAGCCGGTGCGCCTCGTCGTTGGCGAGCAGCAGTCGGCCGTCGCCGCCGACGATCAGCACACCCTCGCGAACCGCGTGCAGCACCGCGTCGTGGTGCTCGTACATCCGGGTCATCTCGTACGGCCCGAGACCGTGCGTCTGGCGCAACAGCCGTCTGCTGACCAGGGCCGTGCCCCCGGTGGCCAGCGCCAGCGCCGCCGCTGCCGCCGCGAGCAGCAGGGGCAGCGTCTGCTCGGCGGCCCCGCCCACGTGCGCCGTGGTGATCCCGGCCGACACCAGGCCCACCACCTTGCCCGAGGCGTCCTTCACCGGCACCACGACCTGCACCAGCGGGCCGATCGTGCCGTTGACGTGCTCGGTGACCGTGCCCCCGGCCAACGCGGGGCCGATGGTGCCGACGAACTTCTTGCCGATCCGGTTCGGTTTCGGGTGTGTGTAGCGGATGCCCTGGGTGTTCATCACGACGACGAAGTCGACGCCGGTCGCCTTGCGGGCCGCCTCCGCGCGCGGCTGCAGCACGGCGGTGGGATCCGGGGAGCGCAGCGCGGCGACCGTGCCGGGCGCGTTCGCGAACGCCTGAGCGACCGAGAGCGAACGGCTCTGTGCCTGCAGGTCACTGTCGTGGCGGACCTGCAGCACCTGTGCCACCACCGCCGCGACGATCAGCAGCAGCACAATCACCACTTGGAGGATGAACACCTGTCCGGCGACACTGCGCCCGGTCACCACAGACCGCAGCACACCGGGCCTGCCGCCGCCCCCGTCCGAGTCCCGCAGCGGTGCGCTCTGCGATGCGCGCGGGGGCCCGAGGGAACGGGGCGGCCGTGTGTCATTCCGGCCGGGCAGTCGCACCATGAGCCCATGTCTACACTGATCGGCCCGCTGCGGCGAGACCGCCGCCCGAGGTGACTGCGCCGATCGGAGCGCGGGGCGCGGTCAGCGGCAGCGTACCGGGGTCGAGCGGCGCGCGGTGAGCAGCGGCGCGACGTCGTCGGGGCGCTCCGTGGCGTCGCCGGGCGCCGACCGTGAGCCGGTCGGCGACCCCGGCGCGGCGGCCGCCCGCCGCGCCGGGGTCGGAAGCGGCACCGGCCCTGGACAGGGCCGGCCGCAGCGCGGTCATGCCCTCGTCGATGACCGCGCCCGCCCGCTTCCCGAGGGCCCTGCCGACGTGGCCCCTCGCGACGGCGCGGACGCGGCGGGCCGGCCTCAGACAGCCGGGTCCGTACGGTGCGGTGTCGTGCCGGCGGTGTCCACCGGGCGCAGCACCAGGTGGCCGTCCGCGCGGGCGGCCACCATGGCGAACGGGAAGGTGTCCGCCTCCAGGCACATCGTCACGTCCTCGGGATGGACACCGGCCCAGCCGCGCCGCACGCCGTCGGCGAGCCGGCCGGCGGCGTCGGAGCGGCGGGCCCGCGCGAGGTAGGGGGCGGGGTCGGTGCGGGCGGCGTGGACGCGCGCCGCGATGTACTCGGCGCAGGCGCGATCCTCCTCGGCCCGGCCGCCGTCCCCGGTGACCACGAACGTCACCGACTCCGGCCGGGCCCGGCGCAGCACCGAGGCGGTCGCGCCGGCCACCACGAAACTCGCGCACAGCAGCAGCCCGGCCTCCGCCACGGCGAGCGCGCCGGTGGTCCCGGCGGTGGTCTTCTGCACGACCGTCCGGCCCCGCACGTCCAGCGACCGCAGCCGGGCGGGCGAGTTGGCGAGATCGAACCCGGGCACCGGCTCGCCGTCCTGGAAGGCGAGCCAGTCTCGGGGTATCGGGCCTTCAACTCCAGGGCTTCCTGCTGGGTACCGGCGAACACGATGCGTTCGGCGCCGCGCCGGAACGCCCAGGCGGCCACGGTGAACGCGCGCATGACGTCGATGACCACGGCCACGTCCGGGGTCGTCGGCGTGACGGGGATACCGGTGAACTCTGTCTGCATCGCTCCATGGTGGGGCCTGTGCCGGGCGTTCAGGATTCGCTGGGCCGTTTCAGGACTCGGTGGGCCCCGGCGGCAGCTGACGGGCGGCGCGAAGGCTGCGCAGCGCGAGCAGCAGGACGGCGATGTCGTCCAGGTAGACGGGGTCGGGCAAGAGGTCGGTGGGGAGCAGCAGATAGGCGACCGCGCCCCAGAACACCCAGCGCGGACCCGTCGGCAGCCCGGCCCGCCGCAGCGTGCGCCGGGTGCGCACCAGCCGTACCAGCAGGGCGAGGGCGACGGCGAGCAGGACCGCCGCCACGACGGCGCCGGTCACCAGCAGGGTGCTCGTGGCGTTCATGACGGCTACGACGCCCGGTCCATGCCGTCGCCGTCCGCGGCCCGCGTCCCGCCGCTCGCCGGGGCGGGCCCGTCCGGCTGCGGCGTGTCAGGCGTGTCCGGTGTGTTGTTCGCCGGGCTGTCTGCCCTGTCCTGCGGGGCGGGCGCCTGCTGCCGCCGGCCCTTGGCCGTGAACTTCAGCCGCTCGAACGTGCGGGTCAGCTGCTGCAGCGCACCCGGGGTCCGGGCCGCGGGCCGCTGCTGCGGCAGGGCGGCCGGCGGGACGTCGCGGTAGGCCGCGAGGGCCTCCAGTGCCTGCTCGGCCGCCTCCTTGTACAGGTCACGGGATCTCGTCATGGCCTCCAGCGCCTCGGCGTACCGGGCGACCAGCTGCCGTTCCCGCTGGAGCTCTTCCTGGAGCGTCGTCAGGGTCCAGTTCTCCCGCAGGTCGGTCAGTGCCTGCTCGACCGCCCCGGGCATCGGCCGGGGCAGCGCGACGTGGTGCCGCAGGGCCGCGAGGAGCTCGGCGGGTTCGGAGCCGTCCAGGAAGACGCTGCGGACGGTGTGCTCGCTGCTTTCGTAGCCCGCCGGGGCCGGGTCCGGGGGCAGCAGCACCGCGCCGCCGCGCGGGACCTCGACGCCGAGGTCCTTGAGCGCCCAGTTGACGGCGCGGAACTGGTGCGGCGCGGCCCGGTGCTCCACCACGCGGTGCCTCAGGCCGGGCGGCAGCAGCCGGGCCAGCGGCAGTCTGCCCTGCTCGTCCGGGGTCATCGCCTCGTGCACGACGATGTTGACGCACCAGGCCTCACGGGCCGCGTCCCGCAGTCTGCGCCGCATCTCCTTGTCGTCCGCGGGAAGGGCGTTGACCTGCCGGAGGCGCAGCCCGGCGACCGTGGCGTGCTGGTCCCAGGAGCCGTCCTCGCCCGCCGCGCCCTCGGGCCAGAAGAGCGTCGCAGGCGAGGGCCAGGTCTCGTCCCACGGGCGCTCCGCCTCTGCGACGAGCCGCCACTCGTGCCCGTGCTGCCGGCCCTCCGGCGTCACGAGGGTGAGCCGGGCCCGTACGGTGACCGTGCCGGCGACCCGCCAGCGGGCCTCGAAGATCCGCCGCTGTGCCTCCTCCGGGACGGGGGGCTCGGCGAAGTCGTCGATGTCGCCGCCCTCCCTGTGCCGGTGCAGGGTGCGCCGGACGACCTCCTCGGGTTCGGGACCGGTGTGGCGGCCGCGGGCCGCCCAGAGGGTCTGGGGGACGGTGGCGCGGTCGGTGGTGGAGTTCGACATGAGCCAATCTGCTGATGGGGGCGGATGCGCCTTCCAGTATCACCGTTCGGTGGGCGGTCGCGTCGCCCGGCCCCGGAGGCGGCGCGTCGCGCCCCCTCGCGCACGGGCGGCGCGTCACCCCGCTCGTGCGCCCTCGCGCACGGGACGTTCCGTGCACCCGGGGCGCGCGCGGCACGCGTCGGGCGGGCGCCGTTCACACGTGGTCGCGCCCCTGTACGGCCCCCAGAATGGTCCGGCGAACGGGGCCCGCCCGTCCATCCGCTCAGGGGCGGACCCCGTTCGCCCCCGTTGCCGTACTTCCTGGCCGGGCGTGCCCCGGGCCGGCGCACGCGTGTGCCCGCGAAGAAGAGGGGTCACGGAGGGAGAACACCGCTGGACCCTAACCAGGCCTTCCCGGGGCTCATCGGGGTTTTCCGGTGAACCGGGGTCGGGGCCCCGGTCGTGCGCGGAGGGCCGGCGCAGCGGCGCCGGCCCCCTCATCGCCCTCGATGTGAGGGATTCACGCCCCGCTCTCGCGCAGCATGTCCTCGCGCTCGACGATCTTCACGCGCTCGCGGCCCTGCGGCTCGCCCAGGGCGCGCTCGGCGGCGTCCAGCTTGTACCAGCCCTCCCAGGTGGTGAAGCGGACCTCGCGCTCGGCGAGGAAGGCGTCCACGGCCTCCGGCTCGGGCGAGGCCGGGGTGTGCAGCCGGCCGTTCGCGTAGTCGTCCAGCAGGTTGGCGACGGTCTCGTTGGCGTCGCCCTTGGTGTGGCCGATCAGGCCGACGGGACCGCGCCGGATCCAGCCGGTGACATAGGTGGACTGCAGAGGGGAGCCGCCCTCCTCGACGACCCGGCCGCCCGCGTCCGGGACCGTGCCCGACTCCATGTCCCAGGGCAGCTTGGGCAGCTTCTCGGAGAGGTAGCCGACCGCGCGGTAGACGGCCGTGACGTCCCAGTCCTTGAACTCGCCGGTGCCCTTGACGTTGCCGCTGCCGTCCAGCGCGGTGCGCTCGGTGCGCAGGCCGACGACCTTGCCGTCCTCGCCGAGGATCTCCACCGGTGACTCGAAGAAGTGCAGGAACAGCTTGTGCGGCCGGTTGCCGACGTCGCGGATCGCCCAGTTCTCCAGCGTCTTGGCGACCATGTCGGCCTGCTTGTTGCCGCGCCGGGTCTCGATCGAGCCCTCGTCGTAGTCGATGTCCTCGGGGTCGACGATGACCTCGATGTTCGGCGAGTGGTCCAGCTCGCGCAGTTCCATCGGGCTGAACTTCGCCTGGGCGGGGCCGCGCCGGCCGAAGACGTGGATCTCCACGGCCTTGTTGGCCTTCAGGCCGTCGTGGACGTTCGGCGGGATCTCGGTCGGCAGCAGCTCGTCCGCGGTCTTGGCGAGGATGCGGGCCACGTCGAGCGCGACGTTGCCGACGCCGAGCACGGCGACCTTCTCGGCCTCCAGCGGCCAGGTGCGTGGCACGTCCGGGTGGCCGTCGTACCAGGAGACGAAGTCGGCGGCGCCGTAGGAGCCGTCCAGGTCGATGCCCGGGATCGGCAGCTCACGGTCGGCCGTAGCGCCGGTGGAGAAGATCACCGCGTCGTAGAAGGCGCGCAGGTCGTCCAGGCTGATGTCGGTCGGATAGGCGACGTTGCCGAAGAGCCGGATCTGCGGCTTGTCGAGCACCTGGTGCAGGGCGGTGACGATGCCCTTGATGCGCGGGTGGTCGGGGGCGACGCCGTACCGGATCAGACCGAACGGGGCGGGCATCCGCTCGAAGAGGTCGATGGACACGCCGGGTTCGGCGGCCACCTCGGACTTGAGCAGGGCGTCGGCGGCGTAGATCCCGGCGGGACCGGCTCCGACGATGGCTACCCGCAGGGGGCGCGGCATGATCAGGTTCCCTTCGCGTCTGATGGGCGACTCTGATCGGGAAGCCTAAGCTGAGGCAGACCTAAGTCGGTATGCGGGTCGGGTCTATGACCTCATAAGTGGATCTTATGACTAACCCAGACCTGCCTTATGGTCCTGCCCGGCGTGTTCCGCCGGAGCGGTGCGATGCGCGACCCTGTCCTCTCCTGGCGTGAGAGGGGCGGGCGTGGACGCGGGGACGGCGGTGGCGGTGACCGGCGGCAGCGGATTCGTGGGCAGCCATCTGGTGGGACGCCTGCTGGAGCGTGGTCACCGGGTCCACGCCACCGTACGCCACAGGGCCGACGCGCCGAAGGTCCGGCCGCTGTGGGAGCTGCAGGAGGCCTTCCCCGGGCAGCTCGAGCTGTTCGAGGCGGACCTGCTGAAGGCCGGCGCCTTCGACGCGGCGTTCCGCGGCTGCTCGGTCGTCTTCCATGTGGCCCAGCCGTTCCTGATGCCGGAGCAGATCGGGGACGGCCGGCGGGACGTCGTGGACCCGCAGGACCACGTCCGCGCGCACCTGGGCATCCGCTTCCGCATCGACAACAGCCGCAGCGTCCGCGAACTGGGCGTGACCCTACCGCCCGCCGGAGGAGACCCTGCTCG
Organism: Streptomyces sp. NTD91; assembly: GCF_059510455.1. Classification (NCBI taxonomy): domain Bacteria; kingdom Bacillati; phylum Actinomycetota; class Actinomycetes; order Kitasatosporales; family Streptomycetaceae; genus Streptomyces; species Streptomyces sp. NTD91. The sequence continues at coordinate 150,011 of NZ_JCAJZW010000015.1, read as the reverse complement.
ACCACTACGAGAGCCGGCGCCCCCACCGGCGGCGCGGCTGACCCGCCCGGTGCTCAGGCGGGCCGCACGATCCGGTGGATCGCAGACTCCCCGGCGCCGTAGATCGACTCCTCGCGTATCGACGCCCCCGGGCCCGGCGCGTGCACCATCATGCCGCCGCCGACGTGGAGGCCCACATGCCGGTCGTCGTCGAAGAAGAGGACCAGGTCACCGGGTTCGATCCCGTCCAGGGTGACCGGGGCGCCGGCGAGCGCCTGCTGGTACGCGGCCCGTGGCAGCTGGACCCCGGCGGCCCTCCAGGCGGCCTGGGTGAGGCTGGAGCAGTCGTACGAGTCCGGCCCCGTCGCACCCCACACACACGGCTTCCCGATCTGCGCCCGGGCGAACGCGATGGCCCTGGCGGCCCGCCCGGCCCGGGGCGACTCGGCGACGGGGCGGAGGGACCCGGTGCCGGTGACGGAAGCCGCGGTGTCCGACGGGGTGCCGGGCACCGGCGCCGCGATCGTCACCGGACCCGGTGCCGTCCACTGCGGCTCCTGCCACTGCACGGCCGCTGGGGTCGGGGCGGGCTGCGCGGACGTGGGGGGCGCCGGGGCCACGGGCGACACCGCCGGGGTCGCGACGGGCGTCGGCGTCGACGCGGCGAAGGCTGCGGCGGGGCCGGGGCCGGGGGTCGCGGGGAGCGGCGGCACGGCCGTGGAGGGCGCGGTCGGCGGGGCCATGACCGGTGCGGGGAACACCGAAGTGACCGGCGCCGGTGGTGGGGCCGCGGCGGTGACGGGGGCCGACTCTGCGGCCGCGAAGGGCAGGTGCGGTGGGGCCGTGACCGATGTCGGCGGTACGTCCGTCACCGGCACCGGTGACGCGCCCGCGGCGGCCGTGACGAACGCGGTGTGAGCGGCAGCGGCCGGCGTGGTCAGCCGGGCGGTGTACCGGGAGAGCACGTCGCTCGCGGCGGCGAGCCTGCGCTGGTTGTCGGCCTTGGACGTGCCGGGGGAGACGCGGCCCGGCCGGGCGACGCCGGGCAGCGGCCTCGGTTCCTGGAGCGGGGTCCCCTGGGCGTAGGACAAGGCGGTCACCGGGAGGACGGCCGTCTCGGCAGGACCGGGGCCGGCCGCTCCGGTCGCACCCGGCCCGGCCGGAAGTGCCGTATGCAGGGCCGCCGGTGCCGCCGTACCCGGGCCTGCCGGCGGCATCGGGCCGAGCCCGGCCGGCTGGACCGGACCGAGGGCGACCGGTATCGACCCGATGCCCGGAGCCGTCAGGGCTGCCGGGCCGGGCGGCGTCATGTCCGCGACGCCCCCGGCACCTCGGCCCTCTCCACTCGGGCCGGACGACTCACCCCCCGGTGCCGGGAGTTCGGGGCGCCGCGGGCCGGGAAGCGCCGCCCGGGCGCTCTCGCGGGCGGCGAGGGCGAGGCTCTCCGGATCCGTGGCCCGGCCGGCCGTCAGCTCGGCCACCGCGCGGTCGGCGGCCCGCTCCAGGGCCCCGGTGCGGCGCGCGGTCGGGCCCAGGGCGTCCGGTGGGCCGCCGCCCCACCGGCTTCGGCCGCGCCGCTCGGCCGCAGGGGCGTCGGGGAGCCGGTCCGCCGGGAGGACGGCGGGGACGGTCGGGCCGAGCTTGGCGCGGGCCGCGTCGAACCACTGCCGGGCTACCTCGTCGAGGGCGCGATCCGGCCGCCGCCCCGGCCGCTCGGCGAGCGGAACACCCCGCGAGCGCGTCACGGAGGCCGTCGCCCGGGTCGCGTTGTAGTTCCCGGTCGCGTTCTCGGCCCGGTCGTAGAGGGAGTCGATCCGCTGCCGGACCTCGTCCCGTCCTGGAACCTCGTCGCGACTCTCCGGCACCATGGAGGACACGCTCCTTCCTTGCCCCACAAGGCGGTTGGGCCGTTGCGTCCGGTCCCTCACGTGCCGGGCGGCCTCGCGTCAACCTAGCCAACGTGTGTGCCTCGTGTGAAGGTTGAGATGCGGAATGTCCGATACCTTTTTGTGATGTTCGCGACGGTGTTCGAAGGGGAAAGGGTGAGACCCGTCCTTTCCTGTGAAGTGCCGATGAGTTCGCGATTCCGTTGAACACTTCGGCGCGGCCCCCGTACGAGCCCGGGGAGCTCCATGCCCGCTCGGCGCACCGGCGCAACAATCACACAGGGGGCGACCTTGGCACGGAACAAGCGCAGACGCCCGACCCGCCCCCGACGTGCGACCTGCGCAGCGGTCGCCCTGATGCTGGGCGGAGGCGGACTCGTCGCGGCGAACGTCGCCCGAGCAGGTCACCCTGACCTTCGTGGGCAACCCGCGCGACAAGGTCACCCCCATGCCCCGCTTCCTGCGCATCATCTCCGGCGACGCCAAGGCGTTCGTCAACGGGCCCGGCAACGCCAACGCGTCCTGGAGCTGCACCGGTTACGAGAACCGGCAGCTGAAGGACAAGTACCCGCTGTGCCCGCCGGGCAGCGACGTGGTGCGCACCTTGCCGTTTCCAGAGCTGCTGGGACGGCCGCAACATCGACAGCGCCAACCACCGCACCCATGTGGCCTTCACCGCCCCCGACGGCACCTGCCCGGCCGGCTTCCGAGTCATTTCGCGGCTCGTGCAGCGCCTCGTCCACGACGTCCCGGCGCCCAGCCTGCAGGACGGGGGGCGGACGGTCCCGCTCCTCGCCGTCGACTCCTTCCCCGAGCAACTGCACAAGCCCGTCACCGACCACGGCGACTTCGTCAACGTCTTCGACGAGGATCTGATGCGCCACATGGTCGACTGAATCAACTCCGGCCGCGTCTGCGGCCCCGGCGGTGACGACCCGGCCGCGACGGCACCTCCCGCGCGGGTTCCGGCTCCGGTACGACGGCCGCCCCGGGCGACGGTGCGACGGTGCAGCCCACCGCCTCCGCCACCTCGGGCCCGGCGCCGTCGGCTTCCCGGCTCCCGAGGACCGACGCGACCACCGCACCCGACCGCACGGCCACGCCCCTCGGCACGAGCGGGCGGCACCACCGCCCCCAGCAGAACCACGGCACCGCGCCGGACCGCACCGCCCGGCCGGACCGGTCCACCGAACCCGCACGCCCGGCGCCGACGTCCTCACCCGCCCCGGCCCCCGAGCGTCTTCTTGGCCAGAAGGAGTCGGCGAGCGCCGCGCTCGGGTCGTCGCCGGAGTCCTTCGGCGCCTTCGACAGCTCCGCACCGGCGCCGATCGCCTTGATCTTCCAGCGTTCCGCCACGTCGAAGCGGACGGGCAGTTCGCAGTCCGAACCGGCCGCGCCGACCGAACCGCCGCTCGCCGCCCCCCTGGCCGCCCCGTTGCCCGTCCTGCCGGCCGGAGAAGCGCCGGACTCGTCCTTCGAGTCGTCGTCCCCCTCGCGCCCCGCCGAGTGCCGCCGAGGCCATGGCCAAGGTGACCGGGGTGCACATGGACCCGGGCGCGCCGCCCCCTCACCCAGCCGTAGCCGGCCGGATTGCCGCCGCCGTCGTACACGAGCAGTGTGTCGTGTTCCGGCCGCAGACCGGGCAGGGTCAGCTCGGCGTCGATCCGGTCGGCGCCGGTCGTGACGCGGCCGTGCAGCGCCCGCTCGTACGCGGCCACCAGGCCGTGGATCGCCTCCGCGTCGGAGCCGGTCGCGGGCCGGCACCAGTAGCCGGCCGGCAGCCACGGCGGGCGGGGACCGGAGGCGAGTGCATCCGCGCTGGTCACTGCCATCCCCTCCCGTTCTCCGGTGCCCACTGCCGCACCGCCCGCCACGCCCGCCGTTTGCAGGGTGCGGCGGTGGCGCGGCAGGGTGCGGGTGTGCCTACCTTGCTGATCGTCCACCACACCCCTTCGCCCAACTGCCAGGCGCTGTTCGAGGCCGTCGTCTCGGGCGCCACCACCCCGCAGATCGAGGGCGTCCGCGTCGTCCGCCGGGCGGCCCTGTCCGCGACCGTCTCCGACGTCCTGGAGGCCGACGGCTATCTGCTCGGCACACCGGCGAACCTGGGATACATGTCGGGCGCCCTGAAGCACTTCTTCGACCAGGTCTACTACCCCTGCCTGGACGAGACCCGGGGCCGGCCGTTCGGCTACTACGTCCACGGCGGCAACGACGTCACCGGCGCCGTCCGCGCCGTCGAGGCCGTCACCACCGGCCTCGGCTGGCGTCGCGCGGCCGACGCGGTGACCGTCACCGGCCAGCCCGGCAAGGCCGACACCGAGGCCTGCTGGGAACTCGGGGCCACGATCGCGGCGGGGCTGATGCCCGGCGCGTGAACGCGAGAACGGCGACGCGCCCGTCCGGCTGCACGACCTCCCGGCCCGCCGTTCGCAGGGCAGGGCCGGGTCGGCATCCCGCCTGGCCGGGCCCCGGTGATGGCTGAAGGTGCGGGCCCGGTGTCCCCGGCCGACGAGGGGGCGGTGTCGCGGCCCTGCCGGACGCGGCCGGACCCTGTCAGGGCGTCGTACGTCGTCGGACGAGGGAGCGCCGGACGCGAGCGGACGGTCACGCATGGCGGCCCGCGCCACGCGTGCCGTGGACCGAGCCGCCGGCACGCCGTCCGACAGCCTGCCGACCGCGCAAGAGCCCGCGCCTTCAGGGCTTGCGAGCCACTCCGACGTACACCGGCTGCTCCCGGCGGACCCGCATCCACGGCTCGGGGCGCCACCGCGTCGCCGGTACGACACCCGGCTCGCACAGCTCCAGGCCGGCGAAGAACCGGAGCACCTCGGCGTGCGAGCGCGCCCGGACCCGTGTGCCACCGGAGCGGTACACGGCCGCGATGCGCTCCCAGACGTCCGGGTCGAACTCGGCGCCGACATGCGAGAGCATCAGCCAACTGCCGGACGGCAACGGCTCCATCAGGGTGCGCACGACACCGTACGGATCCTCCTCGTCGGTGACGAACGGCAGCAGCGCGATCAGCGACAGTCCCACGGGCCGGCCGAGGTCCAGATGCTCGCGCGCGTACGTGACGATCCGCTCCGGCTCGCGGACATCGGCGTGCAGATAGGCGGTACGGCCCTCGGGCGTGCTGTGGAGGAGGGCTTCGGCGTGCCGCAGAACGATCGGGTCGTTGTCGGCGTACACCACCCGGGCGCTCGGCGTGACCTGCTGCGCGATCTGATGGAGGTTCGGCTCGGTCGGGATTCCGGTGCCCACGTCCAGGAACTGGTCGACGCCCTCGCGGGCGACGAAGCGGGCGGCCCGCTGCATGAACTCGCGGTTCGCCCAGGCCGTGTCCTTGACGTCCGGGAACAGCTCCAGCACCTTGCTCGCGGCCTCGGCGTCGACGGTGTAGTGGTCCTTGCCGTCCAGGAACCAGTCGTACATCCGCGCGGAGTGCGGCTTGCCGGTGTCGATGCGTTCCGGGCTGAATCCGGTGTCTGTCACGTCGGCTCTCCAAGGAGGGGGCGAGCGGGTGGGGGGTCAGCGGCAGCGGGAGGCGGCCGCGCTGTCGTGCCGGTGCCAGACGGTCTCGACCACACGGCCGTCGGGCAGGGTGTGCCGGGGCGGCCCCTCGACCGGCACGAAGCCGGCCCGGGCCAGGGCACGCCGGCTCGCGGTGTTCCCGGGCTCGGCGCCGGCCCGTACCGTGCCCAGCCCGGCATGGGCGTGCGCGAGGGCGGCGCCCGCGCGGAACAGCTCGGCGCCCAGGCCCTGGCCGCGGCAGGCCGGCGCCAGCCAGCCACCCATCTCGCCCGTCCGGGGCTCCAGTTCGAGGGCGCCCGCATAGCCGAGGTCCGATCTGCGGACACCCACGAGCAGCAGGGGATCGTCCGGGCGGGGCACATACGGCCCGGCCAGCGTCCTGGGCACCCGGCGCCCGTCGTCCCCGGCCGGACGCCAGGCGAGCAGCGCCGTGCGGACGCCGGGGTCGGGCAGGACCTCGTCCGCCCGGGTACCCAGCCAGCGCTGCGCCTCGGCGTCGGCACAGGCGGCCAGCGCCGCCGCCACGTCCAGCCGGGTCCGGGGCGTGAACAGCAACAGCCGCTCGGTGGCCAGGACATGCCGGCCGGTCTCGGGACCGCACCGCCCGGGCACGGGAAGCGCGGCCGGGGCGGCCCGCCTCCGGCGGATCACCGACCAGCCCATGCACACCCCCCGACGCGACGGACGCACGGCGGCCACGGATTCGTACGAACCCGGGGCCCTGCCGGATGCGGACGACCCGCACCGGCGGTGAATCTACCCGGGCCGGGGGGCGGGCCGGGGTGCGGTGAGGGGCGTTTTCGGCCGGAGGCGGGGGAAGTGGTGGGGGCGGGGCCGGGGGTCGCCCCGTCGCGCCCGTTCCGGTGCGTCGTCGCAGCAGCGCCCGTGTCGGGGGCCCCTGGGGAACCCGTCGGTGGCGTCCGGCGAGCGGGCCGGTGGCCGCGGGTCAGCCGTTCTGCCCCTGGGAGCCGGGCTTGGGACGGGTGCGGGTCCAGGAGGGGTCGGCGCACGGGGTGGGGGCGGAGGTGGGGATGCTGTGCCGCATGGGAATCCTTCGGACTACTGGGGGACGGTCCGGGGGTGGGGGAACGATGTCAGCCGTGGCCGGACGGCAGTTCCGCCCAGACGACCCGGCCGGGCCGGCCGGCCGCCGGGGTCACGCCCCAGTCGCGGCTGAGCGCGTCGACGAGGAACAGTCCGCGCCCGTGCTGGTCGTCGGGGCCGGGGCAGTGCACCGCCGGTGGCACCTGGCCGCCTTCCTGGTCCTCGACCTCGACGCGTATCCGGTCCGCCGTGCCGCGCAGCCTGCAGGCGATCCGCACACCGGCCGTGTGCACGAGGGCGTTCGTGACCAGCTCGGAGATCACCAGAACCGCGTCGTCCTGGACATCCCGCGGCACGCCCCATGCGGTCAGCAGGTCCTGGACGATCCGGCGGGCGGTGCCGACGGCCGCCGGGCGGGCCGGCAGGTCGAACGCGGCGGCGGAGCGGCGCGGCAGGGATCCGGAGCCGAGCCGGTCGGCGCCCACACGACCGGCGAGTCGGCCGACGCGTTCGCCTCCGGGCGGTCTCAGGACACCGGCGGGGACCGGCGGCCGATGCGGTTGCCGCACGACGTCCGGGCCGGGGCCCGGCATGTCCTCGGTGCCGTGCTCGGCCCGCTCCGGTGCGTCCGTGGTGTCCGCGCACCCGTGCCGCCGGTCCGCCGGGCCCGCGTACTGGTGCGTCCGGTCCGGAGTCTGCGCGCACCAGGGTTCGTCCACGGTGTCCGCGCCCCCGTGCGGTCCGTCCGCGGTGTCCACCGAACGGCGTCGTGGACCTGCCTCGTCGTCGGCGTCGTGCGGCCGGTCCGCGTCGCCGGGATCCCGGTCCGAGCGGAGCACGGTGTCCTGAACCCGGCCTGACCGAGACGCGCCGCGTTGATCACCGACCGGCCGGACCACGGCCTGCGGAACCCGGCCCGACCGGATCGGGACGTCCGCGGGTGGCCGCGGTCGGTCGACGGTGTCCTTGCCATCGCAGGGACGGACCGTGTGTTCGCGCGGTGCGCAGTCCAGGGGGGCCGGCGGGTCGTCCGCGGGCCGGTGCGGGCGCGGCGCCGCCGGCAGGCGTAACGGGCCGGAGACCGGGACGGGTTGGGCGGGGCCGCGGCTCTCGGTCGGGTGGGGCAGGGGGCGGGGGAGGGAGGGCGGAGCCATCGCCGTGCGCCTTTCGTCCGGCCTCGCGTGGGGGGTGTCCGGTGTCGGACCGGCCGCTCGCGCAGCAGACGACGCACCGCCTCCCGACGAGGCCGTGGTGCGGCCCGGTCTCCCCCAACCCGGCCGCATCGCCTGCTCCTTGGGTCGACCGGAGCAGTCCGTCCACTGTGGCACCCGTCAAGAACGGTCCGCAACCGGCAAGTTGAAATTTTCAGACTGCGAAGTGCATGCTGCTCCGGACCGGAATGTGATCGAAGGGGCCGCGGAAGCGATCGTGTGCGATCGTGTCCTGTGACCTGCCGAGGGGGGTGTGGGCCGTGACCGCGGAGACCGACTGGGGTGGCGCCCCCTCCGTGCTGCGCATGATCCTCGGCCGGCAGCTGGAGGAGCTGCGCACCCGGGCCGGTCTCGGCCATGCCGAGGCGGGCGCCGCCATCGGGGTCAGCCACTCCACCATCCGCCGCATGGAGGCGGCCAAGGTGGCCCGGCTCAGGCTCGCGGACGCCGAGAAACTGCTCCAGGTCTACGGTGTCACCGACCAGGACGAGATCGACACGTTCCTGAAGTCCGTGCGCGAGGCCAACAAGCGCGGCTGGTGGCACATCTACCGCGATGTGATGCCCGACTGGTTCGCCGCCTATCTCAGCCTGGAGCAGGCCGCGTCGCAGATCCGCGCGTACGAGAACCAGTTCGTGCACGGCCTGCTGCAGACCGAGGACTACGCCCGTGCCCTGCTCGGGGCGGACAGCCCGCACGCCTCCGTCGAGGCCACCGAACGCCGGGTCGCGCTGCGGCTGCGCCGCCAGGAACTGCTGACCCGCCAGGCGCCGCCCCGGCTGTGGGTGGTGATGGACGAGACCGTACTGCGCTGGCCGGTCGGGGGTCCGGCGGTGATGCGGGCGCAGATCGACCACCTGATCGAGGTGAACCGGCTGGCCCATGTGACCGTGCAGATCATGCCGTTCGCCAACGGCCCGCATCCGGCGCTGCGGGCGGGCGCCTGCCACCTCTTCCGGTTCCGGGCCCGCGAACTGCCCGACGTCGTGTACCTCAGCGGCCTGGTCGGGGCCGTCTACCTCGACAAGACCGACGACGTCGTGGTCTACCGGGAGGCGCTGGACCGGCTCGGCGCCCAGGCCGCGCCCGCGCGGAGGACCGAGGCCCTGCTCGGCGCGATCCGCGAGGAGCTGTGACACACCAGTTCGTACGCAAGCCCCCGCCCCGACCCGAATGGGAGACACGGCGTTGCCCGACAACGGATGGCCGGCCGATCGCATCGACACCGAGAACGCCCACTCCGCCCGCATCTACGACTACATCCTCGGCGGCAAGGACTACTACCCCGCCGACAAGGAGGCGGGCGACGCCATGGCCCGCGAGTGGCCCGCGCTCCCGGTCCACATGCGGGCCAACCGCGACTGGATGAACCGTGCCGTGCGCCGGCTCGCCGAGGAAGCGGGCATGCGCCAGTTCCTCGACATCGGCACGGGCATCCCGACCTCGCCCAACCTGCACGAGATCGCGCAGGCCGTGGCCCCCGAGTCACGGGTCGTCTACGTCGACAACGACCCGATCGTCCTCACCCTCTCCCAGGGCCTGCTGTCCAGCGCGCCCGAGGGCCGGACGTCGTACCTGGAGGCCGACTTCCGCGACCCGGCGGCCATCCTCGACGCCCCCGAACTGCGCGAGACCCTCGACCTGAGCCGGCCCGTCGCCCTCACCGTCATCGCGATCGTCCACTTCATGCTGGACGAGGACGACGCGGTCGGCGTCGTCCGCCGGTTGCTGGAACCGCTGCCCTCGGGCAGCCATCTGGCGATGTCCATCGGCACCGCGGAGTTCGCGCCCGAGGAGGTGGGCCGGGTCGCCCGCGAGTACGCGGCCCGCAACATGCCGATGCGGCTGCGCACCCTGGAGGAGGCCCACGAGTTCTTCGAGGGGCTGCAACTGGTCGAGCCGGGCATCGTCCAGGTGCACAAGTGGCACCCCGACGGCACCGGTGAGGCGGACATCCGCGACGAGGACATCGCGATGTACGGCGCGGTGGCCCGCAAGCCCTGACCGCTCCTCCCCCGCACGGCCGACCGACGGTCCCGCCAGACCAGGGGCCGGGGTCCGACCCACCTCCCGGACCCCGGCCCCTGTCCCTTCGCGCGGCGGGACGGACGGCGCTCCGGCCGCTAGCGTGAGCCTCCATGTACGCCACCCGAGTCTCCCGGCGGGTGCAGGCGCCCCCGCACGCCGTCTACCGCGTCCTGACCGACGCCGACGCGATCGCCGCCTGGCGCGTCCCGGCCGGCATGACCGCCCGAGTGCACGGCTTCGACCTCCGCGAGGGCGGCGCCTTCCGGGTCTCCCTCACCTACGACGACGACTCCGCCACCGGCAAGTCGGGTGGGTCCACGGACACCTACCACGGTCACTTCGCCAGGCTCGTGCCCGGCGCCCTGGTGGTGGAGGTCTTCGAGTTCGAGACCGGCGACGACGCCGTGCGCGGCACCATGACCATGACGACCCGGCTCACCGCGGCCGGCGACGGCGGCACGGACGTGGAGATCCTGCACGAGGGCGTCCCCGACGCCGTACCCCGCGAGGACAACGAAGCCGGAACCCGCATGGCCCTCGACAACCTCGCCCGCCTCGTGGAGGCCGCGTGGGGCCGCCGGGCGTCCGGGGCGGAATGACCGAAAGAGCGCGGAAATCCGGCCGGAATCCGGCACAACCGTCCGGCTGCCTCATGCCCGGCTGTCGGAGTGGGAAAAGGCACGGAGAAAACGGAACCGGGGGGAGGGAAATGAGGTCTTAAGGTCCGCCGACGGCCGGGATCAGCCCGGTCGTACAGGAAACGGGGGAATGAGACGTATGTCCGTCCGTAAGCGCACGACCCTGCTCACCGCCGTGGCCCTCACCGGCGGCCTCACCCTGGCCGCCGTGACGCCCGCCCTCGCGGGCGCCGCCGCGGACCACACCAGCCGCGCCGCCGCCGTGTCCTCCGCCCAGGGCGACCCGCGCAACGTCACCCAGCACGTGGCCGACTTCTACGGCGCCTACATCGACGCCGTCTGGTCCACCGACGACAAGTCCGCCGGCGACGCCGCCAAGGCGCTGCGTGCCTTCTACCTCTCCGCCGCAGCGCGGAAGAAGGTCGCCGCCTTCGAGAAGAAGGAGCACGCCGACGGCATCCTGTTCGCGCAGAACGTGCCGGTGAAGTGGAAGGTCGTCCACATCGGCTCCGGTGCCGGACACGCCACCAGCCGGGTCACCCTGACCTGGAGCGACGGGCCGCACGCCGAGGTCAGCCGGATCGACGTCCAGTCCGACCTGAAGACCCTGAGGATCACCGACCTCAAGCCGGTCCGCTGACCGGGGGGCGTGCGGTCCCGCCCCGCCCCCACTCGGGGCGGGGCTCACGCCCGCCGTTGCGGGTCGGTGCGACGGCATCCCTGGGCCGGCCGTGATCTGCTGTGCCTGGTCCGCATTGCCCATGAGGACCCCGTCGGCGTCCATGTCCATCAGCGCCTCCACGGCCAAGGCTCCGGAGTGGAGGCTGGGACCGGGCCGGCTGCGGCGCCCTCACCCGTGCCGCAGGCCGTTCGCGCCGGTCGCCCGGCCGTGGTGGCGGCGCCGGTCGACGGCCGTGCGGTGCAGCGCGATCAGCGCGGCGTCGTCGCCCAGCCGGCCTCCGGCATGGTTCAGCAGATCCCGGCGCACATGGTGCATCAGCGCCTCGGGGCTGTCGTCGGTCCAGTGCGCGACCCGCTCGACGAGCGGATAGAACCAGCCGCGGGCGTCCCGCGCCTCGACCACGCCGTCGGTGTAGAGCAGCAGGGTGTCGCCGGGCTCGAAGGAGAACACGTCCAGCGTGTGCTCGACCGGCGCGTGCACGCCGAGCGGCGGTGACGGGTGCAGGCTCGGAACGGTCACCGCGTGGCCGGGGCTCAGCAGCAGGGGCGGCGGATGGCCGCAGCTCGTCATCCGGGTGACCGGATCCCGGTCCGGGATCTCCACCAGCAGCGCCGTGGCGAACCGCTCGCCCGCCTCCTCCGGCGGCTCCATGTCCGCCGCGTACCGGACGACACTCTGCTCCAGCAGGCCGGCCAGCTCCGTCAGCGGGATGTGCCGGTGCGCGCTCTCCCGGAAGGCGCCGAGCAGCAGCGCGGCCTCGCCGATCGCGGACAGGCCCTTGCCGCGCACGTCACCGATCAGGACCCGCACGGAGTCGTTGGACCGTGTCGCGGCGTACAGGTCGCCACCGATCTGTGCCTCGTCCTCGGCCGCCAGATACAGCGAGGCGATCCGCAACGGGCCGATCTGCTCGGGCAGCGGCCACATCAGCACGTGCTGTGCCGCTTCGGCGACCGTGCGGACCTGGGCGAGCTGGGCCTGCCGCCGGTCCCGCAGGGTGCTGTAGAGCACCACCAGCACCGTCAGCACCGCGAGGGTGATGATCTGCACGATGTGATTCATCGTGCCGATGCCGCCGTGCGTGAGGGCGATGACGACCTGGGCGACCAGCGCCAGCCCGCCGATGGCCGCCGTGGTCCGCGGCCCGGCGAAGGACGGCGTGAGCGCCGGTGCGATCACCAGCGCCGGGCCCAGGTGGACGTTGGTGGGCGTCTGCACGTCCACCACCGTGATCACCACGATCAGCACGACCGGAAGCAGCAGCAGCGCGTGTACCGACTGCCACCGCTGCCGTGGACCCGCACCGAGCCGGGGACTCATGCCTACAGCGTCCTCCCGGTCCCGGCCGGACGCACTTCACGTGCGCGGTGTCGGTGCGGTCGCGCCGGGTACCCGTACGACTCCCCGGATCCGAACCGGCCGATCCGGGGGACCCTGGCCGCGAACGGAGACGCCATGACGCACAACGGGGAGGGTGCCGCCCCTGCCGGGCGGCCGGAGGTCACCGAACTCCGCCTCGCCACGGACGCGCCGAACCGCCCCACCGTGGCCGAAGGCCGGCAGGAGCTGCCACAGGACCGCAGTCAGGCGATCCTGGAGGCCGCCAAGGAGATCGGCGCCCTGCTCAAACGGGCGGGCCACCGCTTCGCGCTCGCCGGCAGCGTGGCCGTCTACGCCCACGGCGGCAGCCGCTACCTCCAGCACGACGCCGACTTCTGCGTGCTGCCCGAGGACGCCGAGGCGGTCGCCGCCACCCTGCGCGAGGCCGGTCTGCCCGTCCGGACCCCGCCCGAGGACTGGCTGCTGAAGACCACCTGCCGCGGGCAGAACGTCGACGTCATCTTCGCCCTCGCGCACCAGCCCGTCACCGAGGACATGCTCGAGCGCGCACACATGCTGCCGGTCGACTCGGTGCTGATGCCCGTGCTCGCCCCGACCGATCTGATCCACAGCCTGGTCAGTGCCTTCTCGGAACACTACTGCGACTTCGGGGCCGTCCTGCCCGTCGCCCGGGCCGTCCGCGAGAAGGTCGACTGGAACGCGCTGCGCGCGGCCTGCGGCGACCAGCCCATGCCGGCCTCCTTCCTCTTCCTGCTCGAACGGCTGAACGTGATCGACCCCCGGGAGGGGCAGCCATGACCGACACGAGCCCGCCGCCCCCGTCGGCGGGCGGCACCCTGGACTACCGCGTCGCCCACCTCGCCGAGCACCTGGCCTCCGGAGACCTCGGCGAACTGGGCGTACGGGTGGAACTGCGCGGGGAGGCGGTCCTGCTGACCGGCACCGTGCCGTCCGGCCAGTGCCGGGACGAGATCTGCCACATGGCCCGTGAGGAACTGGCGGGACATGCCGTCCACTGCGACATCCTCGTCGCCGGAACCTCCTCGCCCGACCACGGAGAGGACCTGACATGATCCGCGTCGCGGCCGTCGGGGACATCCACATGGGCCCCGCGAGCCAGGGCACCCTGCGCCCCTCGTTCGAGACACTGCCCCGGTGCGCCGACGTCCTGCTGCTCGCCGGGGACCTCACCCGGCACGGCACTGCGGAGGAGGCGGCGGTCGTCGCACGGGAGATCAAGGACATCGGGGTGCCCGTCGTCGCCGTGCTCGGCAACCACGACCACCACGACGAGCGGCCCGAGGAGGTCGCCGCGATCCTGCGGGACGCCGGGGCCCACGTCCTGGAGGGGCAGGCCGCCGTCGTCAGCGCCGGCGAGACACGGATCGGAGTGGCCGGCACCAAGGGCTTCGGCGGCGGATTCGTCGGACGCTGTGCCGGGGAGTTCGGCGAACCCCTGATGAAGGAGTTCGTCCGCTACACCCGCCGGTGCGCCGACTCCCTGCACGGTGCACTGAAGGACCTGGCCGAGTGGAACTGCGACGTCCGCATCGCCCTGACCCACTTCTCGCCGGTGCCGGACACCCTGGCCGGGGAGCCGCCGGAGATCTACCCGTTCCTCGGCAGCTACCTGCTCGCCGAGGCCGTCGACACCGCCGGCGCCGACCTCGCCGTGCACGGCCACGCGCACGCCGGCAGCGAGCACGGCATGACCAGCGGCGGCATCCGGGTACGCAACGTGGCCCAGCCGGTCATCGGCCAGGCCTTCCACGTCTATCACCTGCCCGGGCCCGAGGAAGAGGCGCAGGGGTGAGCGGCCTGCCCCCCGGGACCGTACTGCCCGGCTCACCACCGGCCGGGCGGCCGTGCCCGCTGACCGCGTCGGTCACCGGGCGGCCGTGCCCGCTGACCGCGTCGGTCAGGCCGCCGTGCTCAGTGCCTCCCGGCCGGTGACGTCGCCGTCCCGGGTGGCCACGACCGCCGGCAGCAGTGCGCCGCGCCGGCGCAGAAGCAGGCCCCCGCCGATCGACCCGGCGATGAGCAGCCCGCCGGCGACCAGGGCGCCGCGGGCACCGGCCCACTCCATCAGCAGGCCCAGCAGGGGCGGTCCGCCGAGGCTCCACACCGTGCCGACAGTGCTCCACACGCCGAGCACCCGGCCGCGCAGGTGCGCCGGAGGATCGGTCTGCAGGACGGCCGTACCGGCGGTGTCGGAGACGGACTCCACCACGGCCATGGGCAGCACCAGCACCATCAGGACGGCCAGCGAGGGCGACAGACCCGCGACGACCTGGAGGAGCGCGCCGCCCGCCGCGAGCAGCCCCACGGTCCGCACCGAGGGACTGCGCAGCCGGGCGCCGAGGACCGCCCCGATGATGCCGCCGACCGCCAGCACCGTGGAGACGGTGCCGAAGGCCCCGGCGCCGCCCGCGAGCGGCCCGGTGACGAGGACGGCCAGGGTGAGGCCGTAGTTGCGGCCGAAGACCGAACTGATCCCGGTGATCCCGGCGAGGGCCACCAGCCGGGGTCGGCGCACGAAGAACCGCAGCCCTTCCCGCATGCTCATCTCCGCGGGCGCCGGGACCGGCCGCGCCTCGGCGACCGGCTCGGCCGCGGCACCGTGCACGGGCCGCAGGAACGGCACGACCGACGCCACGAACAGGAACGACAGCCCGTTGGCGGCGTATGCGGCGGCCGTGCCGAGGAGGGCCACGGCCACACCGGCGAGCGCGGTGCCGGCCAGCCGCCCCGCGCTGTGCACGAGGGCGCCCACGCCGATCGCCGAGGGCACGTCCTCCCTGGGCACGAGGTCGTTGCCGAGCAGCGCACAGGCCGGGCCGTCGACGGTGGCGATGATCCCGGTGACGGCGGCCAGCGCCAGCAGTGCCGTCATGTCGATCCGGCCGAGCGCCACCAGCAGGGCCGTGGTGAAGGCGACCGCGCCGAGCAGTGTCTGGCTCACCGCGACCGTCAGCTTCCGCGGCCAGCGGTCCACGGCCGTGCCGCCCAGCAGGCTCACGAACAGCGCGGGCGCCGCCTGGACGGAGATCGACAGACCGGTCGCCGCGGCGGAACCGGTGATGTGCAGCACGAGCAGGTTCTGCACCGTGAGCTGCATCCAGGTGCCGGCGTTCGAGAGGAAGTTCGCCGCCGACCACCAGCGCATGCCGCGATGGCGCAGGGACCGCCACGGCGAGCGCGAGGCGGACGCGGAGCCGGGCCCGGATGTGGGCAGGGCGGAGGGTGCAGACACAGAGGTACTCGACAACCAGGGGGCGGGAGAGCGACCGGCGGAACCCTCGGGCCGGCTGCGCTGCGCGGCCGGGTCGCCCGGTCAGGGCGCCGCCCATGGTGGCAGACGGGACGGCACCGTCGTCGCCGGGGCGTCGGCCGGCAGGCTGCCGGGAAGGCCAACGTCCGGTGCCGCTACGTCATTTGAGCCCCGCGTGTGGTTCCTCACAGACCCCCGGCCCGCGCCGCGCGGGACCTGGCTACGCGGCGGGCGGCAGGACCGTGACGTCCAGCCGGAGCAGACCCTCCATGCGTGACCCGTACCACGGACGCACGGCGGTACGGGACGCCTGGTCACGTTCCGGTGCGTTCGGTCACCGCTTTCCGTGAACCGGCACGGGCACCGGCACCGAACCAGCGCGATGAGCCGGGCCGGAGCCGCCCTCGGCACCTTCCTGCTTCCGATGGGCCTCGACCACTTCGGCGCCCGTTTCGTCCTCCTGGTGGGCGCCGGAGTCCTGGCGGTGGGCGGACTGGTCTCCCACTTCCTGGCTCTGGAGACGACGGACCTGGATCTGGCGAAGGCGGCGCGCACACCGGCACCCTGAACGGGGCGCGGGTTCGTCGATGAGCGGCCACCACGACCGGCCACGACGAACCCGCAGTCACTGACGGCTGCCGGTGCTCCCGAGGCGCTCAGCGATTCACGGTCCGCATCCCCGCCTCGTCGTACCGCTCACCCGCCGCCGCGGGCAGCTCGGCGTCGATGCGGGCAAGGTCCTCCTCGGTCAGCTCGATGCCGACCGCGGCGGCGTTCTGCTCCAGGTAGGTGCGCCGCTTCGTGCCCGGGATCGGCACCAGGTCCTCGCCCTGGGCCAGCACCCAGGCGATGGCCAGCTGGGCCGGCGTCACGTCCTTCTCCGCAGCGATCTCCTTCACCTTGGCCGCGAGGCGCAGGTTCGCCTCCAGGCTGGCGTCCGTGAAGCGCGGGTTGTGACGCCGGAAGTCGTTCTCGTCCAGCTCGTCCGGCGAGGTGAAGCGGCCCGCGAGGAAGCCGCGGCCGAGCGGGGAGTACGGCACGAAACCGATGCCCAGCTCCCGGCACGCGGGGAGCACCTCGGCCTCCACGTCCCGCGTCCACAGCGAGTACTCGCTCTGCACCGCGGTGATCGGGTGCACGGCGTGCGCCCGCCGGATGGTCTCCGCGCTCGCCTCGCTCAGCCCGATGTGCAGCACCTTGCCCTCGGCGACCAGCTCGCCCAGCGCACCGACGGTCTCCTCGATCGGCACGTTCGGGTCGACCCGGTGCTGGTAGTACAGGTCGATGTGGTCCGTGCCCAGCCGCTGCAGCGAGCCGTGGACCGACTCACGGACATGCTCGGCCGAGCCGTCCTGCCGGCCGATCGTGCTCATGTCGCCCGGTACGGCGTCGTCCATCCGGTAGTTGAACTTGGTGGCGATCACGTACTCGTCGCGGTGGCCACGGATCGCCTCGCCGACGAGCGACTCGTTGGTCAGCGGGCCGTACACCTGCGCGGTGTCCAGGAAGTCGACGCCCAGTTCGAGGGCCCGCCGGACGGTCGCGATGCCCTCGTCCCGGTCGGCGGAGCCGTAGAAGGCGGACATGCCCATGCATCCGAGGCCGATGGCCGATACCTGGAGGTCCCGCAGACTGCGCTTGTGCATGTGATGTCCCAGCCTTTCGCGCGTACTCGAACGTCGTCGCGTACGGCACACGGACACGCACCCGTCGCCGTACGTCTGTGACGCTACGAGTTGGAGCGCTCTCCAAGTCAAGCAACGCTCCGGGCCTGGCCGGGAAACCAGCCGCATCCGCGGTCGGGGCAGCCCGTCGCGGGCCAGGACCCCCGTTCCGGAAGCCGGGCGTTCCCTGCGAGGGGCCTGTACTGAAGGACGGAACCAGGGACGTCGAGGTTGCCTTCCGGAGCCTGATTCCACCGCTGCGGACCTGTGGGTCTTCCCACACCCGCGTGCCTGCGCAATGGATCTTGACGCCCGGCCTCCGGCTCGCTGAACTGTCACCGATCGGGCCTCACCGTCACACAGGCCCACACCGGGGGAGGGACCGGGCACATGCCGGTATGACGACTGCGGACGAACACGCGGGCGCGGAGTCCGCACGCGGGGACGGATCCACCGGGAAAGATCAGTACATCTGTACGATGTCGGCTGAAACGGGCGGATGGCGGGGATGACGGGAAAGGCGACCCGGCGGCCGGAATGCCGGGACACGAAGGGGGCGAGGGACATGACGGGGGAGCGGAAGGCGATGGACTGCCGTGTCTCATGACGACTGAAGGGCGCATCGACTGGTGCCGCGCCCTGCGCGCACGGCTGACCCGGTTCACCGGGCACACCCTGCGGGGCGAGTGGCACGCGATCGTCGTCGAACCGGTGCGGCGGCTCACCCGGCGCGGCCTGTCCGGACTGCTGCTGGCGTTCGTCGCCGCGTTCGGTGTCATCTTCTTCCACGCCATCGCCCAGCACCCCCTCGGTGCGGTGTGGGTGACCCGGCTCGGCGGCGTCAGGGCCGAGCTGCCGCTGTGGCTGTCGCTGTTGCGCACGCCCGTGTCGCTGTACGTCCCGGCGCTCGATCTGCCGGTGTGGGCGGGCATCACCCAGCTGTTCCTCGCCTTCGCCTGGGCCGAGCTGGCCCTGGGCCGCGCTCGCACCCTGGCGATCTCCTACGCCACCACCGTGGCCGGCACCCTCACCGCCCGCGTGATGATCGCGATGGGCCCCGGCTGGTGGGGCTTAGGACTGCCGCACGCGGACGCACAGGTGCTCGACACCGGACCGTCCGCGGCCGTCGTCGGCCTGTTCACCTATCTCTCGGTCGTGAAACGCGCACCGGTGGTGTTCACCCTGACCGGCGGTTCGATGGTGTGGGAGTCCATCGCGGTCCCCAACCTGGCCGGCCGCGAGCATCTGATAGCGGTGGCCGCGGCGATCGTCCTCGGCCTGTTGCACGGCCGCCGCCCGCGCCTGCGGGCCTGCCTGCGCGCCCTCCTGGCGGTCCGGGACGGCCCGACCGCGCCCGAGGCCCCGCCGGCGGTCCCGGCGCCCGTGCCGTCCCCGTCCGTGCCCGCGCGGACGAGCGCCGAACGGCCGAAGGACACGGCGATGACATCCCTGGAACGCTGATCCCGTCGCGCGGCACTGTGGCGCCGCACACCCCGGCGATGTGATGGTTTTCGCACAGGGCCCCGCACGGTCACCCCCTAAGGTGGCCCGCGAGGTACGGCAGGGCGTGGCAGACACCATGGTGTTCCTCGCCGGCAGGGCAGCTGAAGGGAATCCAGGATGTTCCGCAAGGTGCTGGTCGCCAACCGTGGCGAGATCGCGATCCGCGCGTTCCGGGCGGGCTACGAGCTCGGCGCGCGCACCGTCGCCGTGTTCCCGCACGAGGACCGCAACTCGCTGCACCGGCTGAAGGCCGACGAGGCGTACGAGATCGGCGAGCCCGGGCATCCGGTGCGGGCCTATCTCTCCGTCGAGGAGATCGTGGGCGCAGCCCGCCGGGCCGGCGCCGACGCCGTCTACCCGGGCTACGGCTTTCTGTCCGAGAACCCCGAACTCGCCCGCGCCTGCGAGGAGGCGGGCATCACCTTCGTCGGCCCGAGCGCGGCCACCCTGGAGCTGACCGGCAACAAGGCCCGCGCGGTCGCCGCCGCCCGCGCGGCGGGCGTACCCGTGCTCGGCTCCTCCCAGCCCTCCACCGACGTGGACGAACTGGTGCGCGCCGCCGAGGAGATCGGGTTCCCCGTCTTCGTCAAGGCCGTCGCGGGCGGCGGCGGACGCGGCATGCGCCGTGTGGAGGACCCCGCCCTGCTGCGCGAGTCCATCGAGGCCGCCTCCCGCGAGGCCGACGCCGCCTTCGGCGACCCGACCGTGTTCCTGGAGAAGGCCGTCGTCGACCCGCGCCACATCGAGGTGCAGATCCTCGCCGACGGTGAGGGCGGCGTCATCCACCTCTACGAGCGCGACTGCTCGCTCCAGCGCCGCCACCAGAAGGTCATCGAGCTGGCCCCCGCCCCCAACCTCGACCCCGAGGTGCGGCAGCGGATCTGCGACGACGCGGTGCGCTTCGCCCGCGAGATCGGTTACCGCAACGCGGGCACCGTCGAGTTCCTCCTCGACCCCGCCGGCAACCACGTCTTCATCGAGATGAACCCGCGCATCCAGGTCGAGCACACCGTGACCGAGGAGGTCACGGACGTCGACCTGGTCCAGGCCCAGCTGCGGATCGCCTCCGGCGAGACCCTCGCCGACCTCGGCCTCGCCCAGGACACCATCACCCTGCGTGGCGCCGCCCTGCAGTGCCGTATCACCACCGAGGACCCCGCCAACGGCTTCCGCCCCGACACCGGCCGGATCAGCGCCTACCGCTCCCCGGGCGGCTCCGGCATCCGGCTCGACGGCGGCACCACCCACGCCGGTACGGAGATCAGCGCGCACTTCGACTCCATGCTGGTCAAACTGACCTGCCGGGGCCGGGACTTCAAGGCCGCCGTGGGCCGCGCCCGGCGTGCGGTGGCCGAGTTCCGCATCCGCGGCGTGGCCACCAACATCCCGTTCCTGCAAGCCGTCCTGGACGACCCCGACTTCCGGGCCGGCCGGGTCACCACCTCCTTCATCGAGCAGCGCCCGCACCTGCTCACCGCCCGCTCCTCCGCGGACCGCGGCACCAAGCTGCTCACCTACCTCGCCGACGTGACCGTCAACAAGCCGCACGGCGAACGCCCCGAGTTGCTCGACCCGGTCACCAAGCTGCCGCCGCTTCCGGCCGGCGAGCCCCCGGCCGGCTCCCGCCAGCTGCTGGTCGAACTCGGTCCCGAGGGATTCGCCCGCCGACTGCGGGAGTCGCCGACCATCGGCGTCACCGACACCACCTTCCGCGACGCCCACCAGTCCCTTCTCGCCACCCGCGTGCGGACCAGGGACCTCCTCGCCGTCGCCCCGGTCGTCGCCCGCACCCTGCCGCAGCTGCTGTCCCTGGAGTGCTGGGGCGGCGCCACCTACGACGTCGCCCTGCGCTTCCTCGCCGAGGACCCCTGGGAGCGGCTGGCGGCCCTGCGCGAGGCCGTGCCCAACATCTGCCTGCAGATGCTGCTGCGCGGCCGCAACACCGTCGGCTACACGCCGTACCCGACCGAGGTCACCGACGCCTTCGTGCAGGAGGCCGCCGCCACCGGCATCGACATCTTCCGCATCTTCGACGCCCTCAACGACGTCGGCCAGATGCGCCCCGCCATCGACGCCGTACGCGAGACGGACACGGCGGTCGCCGAAGTCGCCCTCTGCTACACCGCCGACCTCAACGACCCGGCCGAGCGGCTCTACACCCTCGACTACTACCTGCGCCTGGCCGAGCAGATCGTCGATGCCGGTGCGCACGTCCTGGCGATCAAGGACATGGCCGGCCTGCTGCGCGCCCCTGCTGCCGCCAAGCTGGTGTCCGCGCTGCGCCGCGAGTTCGGCCTGCCCGTGCATCTGCACACGCACGACACGGCCGGCGGCCAGCTCGCCACCTACCTCGCCGCGATCCAGGCGGGCGCCGACGCGGTGGACGGCGCGGTCGCCTCGATGGCCGGGACGACCTCCCAGCCGTCACTGTCGGCGCTGGTCGCCGCCACCGACCACTCCGACCGCCCCACCGGCCTCGACCTGCTGGCCGTCGGCGACCTGGAGCCGTACTGGGAGGGCGTGCGCAAGATCTACGCCCCGTTCGAGGCGGGCCTCGCCTCCCCGACCGGCCGCGTCTACCATCACGAGATCCCCGGCGGCCAGCTGTCCAACCTGCGCACCCAGGCCGTCGCCCTCGGTCTCGGCGACCGCTTCGAGGACATCGAGGCGATGTACGCCGCAGCCGACCGGATCCTCGGCCGCCTGGTCAAGGTCACCCCGTCCTCCAAGGCGGTCGGCGACCTCGCTCTGCACCTGGTGGGCGCCGGCGTCTCCCCGAAGGACTTCGAGGAGACCCCCGACAGGTTCGACATTCCGGACTCGGTGATCGGCTTCCTGCGCGGGGAGCTGGGCACCCCGCCCGGCGGCTGGCCCGAGCCGTTCCGCACCAAGGCGCTGAGGGGCCGGGCCGCGGCCAGGCCCGCGCCCGAGCTGTCCGCCGAGGACCGCGAGGGCCTCGCCAAGGACCGCCGTGCCACCCTCAACCGGCTGCTGTTCCCCGGCCCCACCCGCGAGTTCGAGACGCACCGGCAGAGCTTCGGCGACACCAGCATCCTGGACAGCAAGGCGTTCTTCTACGGACTGCGTCCGGCCAAGGAGTACGCCGTCGACCTGGAGCCCGGGGTCCGGCTGCTGATCGAGCTGCAGGCGATCGGTCAGGCGGACGAGCGGGGCATGCGCACGGTGATGTCCACGCTCAACGGCCAACTGCGGCCCATCCAGGTGCGCGACCGGAACGCGGCCACGGACGTGCCGACGACGGAGAAGGCCGACCGGTCCAATCCGGGCCATGTGGCGGCCCCGTTCGCCGGTGTGGTGACCCTCGCGGTGGCCGAGGGCGACGAGGTCGCCGCCGGCGCCACCGTGGCCACCATCGAGGCCATGAAGATGGAGGCCACCATCACCGCCCCGAAGGCGGGCCGGGTCTCCCGGCTGGCCATCAACCGCATCCAGCAGGTGGAGGGCGGCGACCTCCTGGTCGAACTCTGACCCGGGAATCGGCACCTACCCGCGGTGCGGCACTCAGTCCCAGAGCGGGTAGGTCATGACCTGCTGGAAGCCGTCGGGCCGGGCGCCGGTGTAGGTCAGGCTGATCCGGGAGTAGCGCTGGAAGGACGGATGCTTCTTCCACTGCTGCTCACCGGTGAGCCGGATGACGACCGGGTACTGGTGGAAGGTGCCGGCGGCGCAGTACGGGTTGCAGTCGTTGACCCAGTTCACACCCACGGCCTTCGCCCCGTCCGGACTCCACTGGGTCCAGTGGAGTCCGGCGAGCCGGCTGTTGCCGTCGCCGCAGGCCAGGATGAAGTCGGTCGGGCGGACGTTCCGGTGGAAGTAGCAGTCCACCAGCACGGGCCGGGCCGCACGGGCATGCGCGCCCGTCCCGGGAGGGGGCGGGGGACTGGCCGAGGCCGTCGTCATCGCCGTGGTCAGCAGGGCGCCTGCCGCCAGGGTGACCGCCGTTCCCACCAGTGCTCCGCGCATGGCCGCTCCCACCGTCGTGCTGTGTCCGACCGTCCACTCGACGCTACGACGGCGCGGCGGGTTGCACCAATCGCGCAGGTCGCGCGGCGTGTCAGCCGTGTCTGACGGTCAGGCCGTAGAACGCGACACGGGCGCCGTTCGTCGTACTGTCCGACGAGGACTGGTTGTAGGAGCCTGCCTTGAAGTACTGCTTGTACTGCTGGAACGACGACGGGATGCCGTAGTGGGTGGTGGTGCCGTCGACGTTCAGGTCGATGGTGTTCCCGCCGGAGACGGCGATGGTGTAGCTCCAGGTCCTGCCGACGGGCACGTGCCCCACCGGATGCGCGGTCTGTCCGCCGGACGGCGAGTCCTCCGTGCCGAGGACGATGTCGCCGTTCGCGTGGTAGTACAGCTCCAGCAGCGGCTTGGTGGAGGAGCCGCCGCTGCCGACGTGGATCTGTCCGACGCACACGTTCTTCGTCACGGACACCACGCGCAGGGTCGCGCTCAGCCGGTGCGAGCCGGGCAACGCCCAGTCGGCGGGGCTGCCGTCGCGGTTCATCTCGCGCAGCTCGGAGCGGGCGTAGTGGGAGTTCGGGGTCGTCACGCCCTTCTCGGGCGCCCAGAAGGTCATGGCGCCGTCACGGGTGTCGGTGTAGAAGTACGCGTCCTGGTAGCCGTTCGCGCCCTGGAGCCGGGACGAGGGGATCGTGGTCGGCCGGCCGGGGGAGCCGACGGGCTCCTGCAACTCCCAGACCGACAGGTCGAAGTTGCCGCCGGGTGCGACATGCGGATCGGCGGCGAGCGCGCTGGGGCCGCCGAACAGGGCGAGGGCAAGGGTGAGGCCCGTGGCGGCGGGCACCACGAGCAGGCGTGATCGGGTCATGTGGGGGGGTCCCTTCTCCGGACCGGTGCCGAACCGATATTCGAACGAAGAAGGGTGCGTTCAACGTTGTGAACATTGAACGCATCCTTGTTCACCGGTGACCCGCGAAGCTAGAGGTCTGAACCAAACACGTCAAGAGGTTCAGCAGGTGCCCTCGTCCTGCCACGGACCCCATTCCGAGGCGCCGGGCACCTCGTTCCGGGTCCACCACTTGGCCTTCCAGTTGTGCTGGTTGTAGGAGACCTCGTTCCCCTGCGTGTACACCGCCGTGGAACTCCACGCGGGCTTGCAGGGGGCAGGCGGGGGCGTGGGCGTCGGCGTGGGTGTGGGTGCAGTGGCGCCGGCGAACCGCCCCGAGTACGTGGCGAAGTCCCAGTCGTTCTGCGCCACGCCGGAACACGTGCCGGACGTGCGGCCCCCGTTGTCGGGCGGGCTGCACTGCCGGTCGCGGTTCAGGGACCAGAACGTGAAGCGGTCCATGTTGTGGCTCGTCGCGTAGTCCAGCACCGTCTGGAAGTCGGACTGGGTGAAGATCTCGCCCGTGTCGCTGCGGCCGTTCATGCCGGAGAAGCCCTCGTGGGCGTAGGCGGTCGCCCGGTCCCAGCCGAAGGTGGACTGCAGGATCGCGTTGAAGTTGGTCAGCGCGCTGGTCTGGCTCGCCGCTCCGTCGAAGCCGCCGTCGAAGGGCATGATGGAGAAGTTGTTCGGGGTGAAGCCCTCGGACTTGGCCTCCAGCAGCATCTGTTTGCCGAACCAGCCGGTGCCGTCCGCCGTGCCGGCCGTGGTGACCGAGACGTACAGGCCCGGGTTGTTCCGCTGGAGGATCTTCGCCGCGCCGATCTCGTTCTTGACGGCCGCGGTGTTCTCGTACTCCGGCTCCTCCAGGTCGAAGTCGATGGCGTGCAGCCCGTACTTGGTGACGACCTGCTGGTAGGCCGCCGCGGTCGACGCGGCGTCCGCGCAGGTCTGGCCGAGCTTGGTACCGCCGTAGCCGCCGACGGAGACCGACACGTCACCGCCCTTGGCGCGGATCGTGTTGATCATCGACTGTACCGCGGTGTCCGAGGAGACCGACGCTGTGCCGCCCCATGTGGGCGAGCAGCCACCGCCGTTCGGCGCCAGGACGAAGGCCAGTTGGAAGGCCTTCAGGCCGGTGGCGTCCATGATGGCGGCCGGGTCCGGCGGGTCGTTGTCCAGCGGCATCAGATAGGGGGCGGCGGCGTACCAGCGATTGCTCAGCGCCGTCGTCGCCCCCGAGGCGTTGCTCGCGACGAGCGCGGTCGTGCCCGCGGCGCCGAGCGTGACGGCCGCCGCAGCGCCCAGGCATGCCCGAAGAGGTCTCACTGCGTGCCTCCGGAGGGTGGGGGTGGGGAGGTCCCCCGGGCGGGGGAGCCCCACCCTCCGCGAGCTGTTGGGGTCACGTCAATAACTTGGACTAGACCAACGCGGTCTTTGGACTAGACCATATGATTTCTTTACCTCACCCCGACCGGTCGAAGGGTGAAACCGCGGCCCAGTGGAAGGCTCGGCGTGGTGACTGTCGTGACCTGCGTGCCGGGAGTGAAGGACCATGCCGACGCGGGCAGTCGACGGCCGTTCAGGAGGACACGCGTGGGCGCGGTGCCACCGTGCACGGTCAGCCGGTACGTACGGGCGTCCACCTCGCCCGCGTAGTCGCCCCTGCTCGCGGCCACCGAGACGGTCGTCGCCCGGCCGTCGGCGTGCAGGGACACCCGCTGGGTGGCCGCGGCGCCCGCGGTGAAGTCGCGGGTCACGCCGTCGTCCTCGTACAGCGTGTAGTGGCTGGTGTCGTGGGCCGCCGGGTACAGGTCGCCGTTCCTGCTGGCCCGTGGTGACCGGGTCGCCGAAGGTGTACACGCCCGGCGCGAAGGTGTTGCGGAAGACGCCGTAGCCCGCGCTGGAGAGGTAGAAGGGCTGGGAGTTGTTGTAGCCGCCCTCGTTCCAGTCGAAGCTGTCGGCCACGTACATCGTGCGCCCGCGGTGCGAGAAGCTGCCGTTCTGCTCGCCGCCGCCGAAGAACTGCTCGTCCGCGCCGCGCACCAGGCTCTGCCGCATCCCGCCGGTCGACCAGCGCAGCGGCTTGTCCTCCTGCCAGATCCGGGTGCGGTCGTCGGGCTTGTACAGGCCGAAGCGCAGCGGCTTCTTGTAGACGCGCAGGACCGCCGCGGGGGAACGGATGCCGTAGTAGGCGCCCGCGTCGAAGGACGAGGTGCGGCGCTCGGCGGGGGGCTCCTCGCGCACGATGGCGGTGCCCGCCGGATCGCCCAGCGAGCCGGACGGATCGGCCTGGAGAACGGGGACCGGCCTTCGCCGTGGGCGCCGCTCAGCCGGCGGTCTTCCGCAGCACCATCTGGGTCTGCGTGGTCTGGCCGACCAGCCGGTCCCGGTCGTCGCGCAGATCCGTCTGCACCACGACGAGTGTGCTGCCGCGATGCAGCGGCCGGGCGGTGGCCTCGACGTGCCCGGCGGTGACCGCCCGCAGGAAGTTCGTCTTGGACTCCACCGTCGACGTACCGGCCGCGCCCTCGGGCAGATTCAGATACGCGCACACCGCGCCGACGCTGTCCGCGAGGGCCATCAGCGCCCCGCCGTGCAGGACGCCGCCCGCGGTGCACGCCTCGGGCGACCAGGCCAGGGCGCCGACGACACGCTCCGCCGTGGCCTCGCGCAGTTCGATGCCCAGCCCGGCCGCGAACGGCATGGCGGACAGCAGATCGGCGGGCTCGGGGACGCCGTGCGGGGAGGTGGTCGACATGGTGTACCGCCTTTCGTGAGGGCCGCGATCACCGGGCAGTGTGCCAGTCAGTCCCCGGTCGGCTCCTGGAGCATGGCGAGTTTCAGGACACCGCCGCCGATGCCCCAGCCGCCGTCGGGCACCTCCTCCACCAGGACCATGGTCGCGGCGCGGGCCCGCTCGCCGTAGATCTCGACGTACAGCTCGGTCGTGCGGGTGACGATCAGCTCCTTCTGCTCCTCGTCCAGGCTTCCGGCGGGCACCTTGAAATTCGCGAACGGCATGTGGCTTCTCCTCGGTCGAGGCGTGTCAGAGGGAACTGGCCGGGGTGAGCAGGTCGTCGATCCCGGCACGGCGGAAGAACTCGGCGCGGATGCGGTCGGCGACCGCCGAGACGACCTCGCTGCCGTCCCGGGCGGGATCCACGTGCGTGCGCAGCGCCCGGCGGCCGGCGGGCAGGTCCACCAGACGTACGACGGCCCCGGCGACCTCGGCCCGATCCGCCTCCGGTGGGACCAGTGCGGCGAGCCGCCCCCGAGTCCGGCCAGCAGGCCGCCGTACCGCTCGTCGTAGGCCGCCGCGCGCCCGGTGTCGGCGGGGGTGCCGGCGTGCACGAAGTGGTTCGTGCCGGTGGTGAAGGCGCCCGTTACGACGATCGCGGTGTCGATGCCGAACCGGACCAGCTCACCGGCGTAGCTGACCGCCAGCGCGTCCATCGCCGCCTTCGCCGCGAAGTACGGTCCGAGGAACGGCGGGCAGCCGCCGCGCGTGCCGGAGCTGCCGATCCACACCAGCAGCCCCTCGCCGCGCCCCCGCAGGTGCGGCAGCGCGGCACGGTTCACCCGCAGGGCGCCCAGCCCGTTGACGTCGTACAGGTCCGCCAGCTGCTCGGGCGTGAAGGCCTCGGCGGGCCCGGTGACCATGTGGCCAGCGTTGTGCACCACCACGTCGAGCCGGCCCTCGGCGCCCAGCACCGCGGCCACCGCCGCGTCGGCACAGCCCTCGGAGGTGACGTCCAGCTCGACGGCGTGCAGGGACACGCCGTGTTCGGCCGCGTACCGGTCGAGCGCGGCCACGGCGGGCGCGTTGCGGCCGGCCGGCTGCCGGATCCCCGCGTAGACGGTGTGGCCGGCGTCGGCGAGGGCACGCACGGTCAACGCGCCGAAGCCGCTGGAGGCGCCGGTGACCAGGATCGTTCGGGAGGTGTGTGGGGGCATGATCTCTCCATCGGGTTGATCGGGACGGGTCAGACGATGCCGCCGTTGGCGCGCACGACCTGCCCGTTGACCCAGTGACCGGCCGGGGAGGCGAGGAACGCCACCACCTCGGCGATGTCGGCGGGGGTGCCGAGGCGCTCCAGCGGCGGCTGGGCGGCCAGGCGCGCGATGGCCTCCTCGTCCTTGCCGTCCAGGAACAGCTCGGTGGCCGTGGGGCCGGGGGCGACGGTGTTCACGGTGACGTCCCGGCCGCGCAGCTCGCGGGCCAGCACCAGGGTCAGCGCCTCGACCGCGCCCTTGCTCGCGCTGTAGGCGCCGTACGACGGGAAGGCCAGGCCCACCACGGAGGTGGAGAAGGCGATGAACGAGCCGCCCCGGCGCAGGGTGCGGGCCGCCTCCCGGGCGACCACGAACGTGCCGCGGATGTTGGTGCGGTGCATCGCGTCCAGCTCCGTGAGATCCAGCTCCGCGATCGGCGCGAGATGCATCCGGCCGGCCGCGTGCACCACCACGTCGACCCCGCCGAACTCCGCGGCGGTCTGGAACAACGTGGCGACCTGTTGTTCGTCGGCGACGTCGGCGCGCACGGCGACCGCGCTGCCGCCCGCCGCGGTGACCTCCTCGACGGCGGCCCGGGCCAGGTCGCGGTTGCCGGCGTACCCGATCACCACGGCGAAACCCTCGGCGGCGAGCCGGCTGACCGTCGCCCGGCCGATGCCGCGCGAGCCTCCGGTGACGACGGCGACGCGGGGCGCGGCGGGCGACTCCCGCGGCGCCGACTCCTGCGCGGCCGGTTCCTGCGGGGTTGATCCCTGCGGGGCCGGTTGCCGGGTCGCCGGCGCCAGGGTGGCCGATTCCTGGCCGGTCGTCTCCTTGCCGGTCGATGGCCGGGCGGTCGTTTCCTGAGCGGACATGAGGGGTCTCCTGCCGGACGAGGCGGTGCGGGAGGTTCCCCTTCAGCCTGGGCCGCGGTGACCCGGCCAGCCACGGCTGCGCTCACCCTGGGGTCGGCAACCCCTGGTTGTGCCCGCGTGACCACGCGACCATGGACGGTGTGAACCATGCCGAGCTGGCCGCCTTCCTCAAATCCCGGCGCGACCGGATCCGCCCCGCCGACGTCGGACTGCCCACGGGCCCCCGCCGCCGGGTCCCGGGCCTGCGCCGCGAGGAGGTGGCCCAGCTGGCCGGTCTGTCCGCCGACTACTACACCGAGCTGGAGCGCGGCCGCGGCGCGCAGCCCTCCGCACAGGTCCTGGCCGCCCTCGCCCGTGCCCTGCGGCTCGGCGGCGACGAACGCGATCACCTGTTCCATCTCGCCGACCGCCAGCTGCCCTCCGGCACGTCCGCGCCCACCGCGCTCGTCCAGCCCGCCCTGCTCGGCCTGCTGGACCGGCTCACCACGACCCCGGCCCAGGTCATCACCGACCTGCACGAGCCGCTCGTGCAGAACCCCCTCGCCGTGGCGCTGCTCGGTGAGATGCCGAGCGGACACGGGATTCACCGGAGCTTCGTCCACCGCTGGTTCACCGACCCAGCCAGTCGCGGCATCTACCCGGCCGAGGACCATCCGCACCACTCCCGCGTGTTCACCGCCGACCTCCAGGCGGTCGCGGCCCGGCGCGCCGGGGACTGGGACGTCACCCGGCTGGTCGCCACACTGCGCCGGCGCAGCGCGGAGTTCGCCGAGCTGTGGGAGCAGCGTGAGGTGGCCCTGCGCCGCACCGACCACAAGCGGATCGTGCATCCCTCCCTCGGCGTGATCGAGCTCGACTGCCACAGCCTCTTCAGTGAGGACGGCCGCCAGCGGCTGCTGTGGTTCAGCGCCCCGCCCGGCACCGAGGGCGCCGCCCAGCTGGAGCTGCTCTCGGTGATCGGCACCCAGGACCTGAGCACCACGCCGGACGAGCCGGGTCACCCGACCCGCTGAGACCACCGGCTCGGGCGGGCACCGGACTTGTCACGAAGTCGGCAGAACCGTGGCGGATCATCCCTTGCCTGAGGCACCCTTGACAGTGTGCGTACTGTTTCGCGACGTTTGAGCGGTCGCGCGCGAAGGGGAATTTCCGCGCACATCGGAACCAGTGGCAGGACGCGCCCGGCGCGTCATGGGGGGAGCGGTCGCCCATGCGATCCATGAGCCATGATCCACACGCCTCACCGGCCCGTGCCGCCCACGGCACACCGCTCGCGCAGCCTTGGGAAGGGCGGTCGAACTGAGGTGGAGATCACCATCCACAGAGCCGGTGAGCTGACGCCCGCGCTGCGCGCGGCCTGGCATCGCGCGATGGACGCGTCGCCCGAGTACTCCAACCCGTTTCTGGCACCGGAGTTCGCGACCGGCGTCGCCCGGTACCGGCGCGGGGTCCGGGTGGCGGTGCTGCGTGAGGGCGGGGAGCCCGCCGGGTTCTTCCCGTACGAGCGGGGGCCGGTCGGAACCGGACGGGCCGTCGGGCTCGGACTGTCCGACTGCCAGGCCCTCGTGCACCGGCCCGGGTTCACCTGGGACGCCGGTGAACTGCTGCGGGCCTGCGGGCTCAGCATCTTCGAGTTCGACCATCTCGTACAGGAGCAGCGGCCGTTCGCCCCGCATGTCACCGGCACCTTCGCCTCACCGGTGATCGATGTGAAACCCGGCGACGGCGGCTACCCGGAGTGGCTGCGCGCCACCTACCCGGGGCTGGCCAAGACCACCCTGAAGAAGGAACGGCGGCTCGGCCGGGACATCGGCGAGGTGCGGTTCGAGTTCGACGAGCGCGACCCGGAGGTGCTGCGCACCCTCATGCGGTGGAAGTCCGCGCAGTACCGCAGGACCGGCCGCATGGACCGCTTCTCCCGGCCGTGGATCGTCGGCCTCGTCGACCATCTCTTCCGCGTCCGCGAGGAGCACTTCACCGGCGTGCTGTCCGTGCTCTACGCGGGCGACCGGCCGGTCGCGGCCCACTTCGGTCCCCGGTCCAGCACGGTGCTGGCGGCCTGGTTCACCGCCTACGACCCCGAACTGCACTACTACTCGCCGGGGTTGATGATGCATCTGCGGACCGCCGAGGCGGCTGCCCGGCACGGGGTGACCCTCGTGGATCTCGGGCGCGGCGACAAGGAGTACAAGGACTGGCTGAAGACCCGTGAACTGCGGGTCGCCGAGGGCTTCGCGGCCCGCCCGCACCCGGTGGCGCTCGCCCAGCGGCTGTGGCGCAGGCCGGTACGCGGGCTGCGCAACACGGTGAACGCCCACCCCACGCTGCGTGATCCGGCCGACCAGCTGCTGAAGACGCTGGGCAGATGGCGCACCCAGGCCGTCGCGGCCGCCTCGCCCGGCCGGAAGGATCACCTCTCGGAGCGGTAGCCGCTGGCAGGTTCTCGTCAAAAAATTCGCCAAGCGGCGGACATGTCCGCCTTCACGTGATCGGGTCTGCGGTGTCAGCAGTGTCGCTGCACCCCGGGAGGTCCTTGGTGTCCGTACCAACCCGCAGAAGACGGTGGTTCACCGTCTGTGCGATCACCGCGTCCGCCGCACTCGTCGCGATACCCCCGTCCGCCGCCTCCGGGCGCTCGGTGAGCCCCTTCGGCGTCCGTGCCCTCGGCCAACTGGCCAAGCAGCGCGAGCAGTCGGTAGGAGCCATGTCGCCGCACGTCGCGGCGGACGACGACGGCGGCAACGAGGCGGACGAGATCGCCGAGGGCGCGGACCAGTACGCCGAGGCCCGTACCTCGCCGGGCGTCGTGGCACCGGGCGCCTACGGCGCCGCCTGGCGCGATCTCAACAAGCTGAGGCCCACGGGCGGGCGTTGGCACGGCATCACCGACCTGCCGTACAACTCCGACGACCCGCGCTACCGCGACATCGACTCCAACTCCAGCGGCGGGGGCGGGAACGTCACCGGCCGGATGGCAGCGCTCGCCGCCGACGACGACGGCTACGTCTACGCGGGCAGCGCCGGCGGCGGGGTCTGGCGTTCCCGCAGCGGGGGCGGCCACTGGCAGCCCATCAGCGATCGGCTGCCCGCCCAGTCCACCGGCGCCCTCGCCCTCGACGGCGCGGGCCGGCTGTGGCTGGGCACCGGCGAGGCCACCACCAACGCCGACGCCTACCTCGGCAGCGGCGTCTACGTCCTCACCCACCCGCACCACGGCACCTTCTCCGCGCGCAGCCGGGTCGGCGGCGACGAGTTGGAGAGCACCACCATCCACGAGCTGCGCTTCGGCGGCGGCAAGGTGTGGGCGGCCACCAGCGAGGGGGTGTGGAGCCACTCCACGAAGAAGCTGAGCGGCCCCTGGAAGCTGGAGTACGCGCCCAACCCCGACTACCTGCCGGGCGGCTCCAAGGCCGACGACCCGGACGCGCCGTACAAGAACATCGCCAACGACATCGCGATCGACCCCAAGGACCCGTCCAAGGTGGTCCTCGCCATCGGCTGGCGCAGCGGCGACGACTACAACGGGTTCTACGCCAGGACGGGCGGCACCTGGACCCGGATCACCAGCGGACTCGGTGACCTCCCGGCCGACCCGGACAACGTCGGCAACGTCACCTTCGCCCGCTCCGCCGACGGTTCCCGCTACTACGCCATCGACCAGTCCCCGGAGCAGCTGAGCACCAACCCGGACAGCGGCCTGGAAGGCATCTACGTCTCCAAGTCCGGCTCGCCGACCGGTCCCTGGACGAAGATCGCCGACTACAAGGGCCTGGCCGCCGACAACTCGGCGCTGACCTCGCCCGGCTACATGCCCGGCGTCCAGGCCTGGTACAACCAGTTCCTCGCCGTCGACCCGAGCGACCCGCAGCACGTGTACGCGGGCCTCGAAGAGGTCTACGAGACGAAGGACGGCGGCGGCACCTGGTCCACGGTCGGCCCGTACTGGAACTTCGGCTTCTCCTGCTGGAGCATCGACCCGGCCGAGCAGACCGGCGACTGCAACGCCACCACCCACTCCGACCAGCACGGTGTGGCGATCGGCCGCTATCACGGCAAGAGCTTCGTGTACGTCGGCAACGACGGCGGCGTCTACAAGCGCCCGCTGAACGGCTCCCAGGACGCATCCGGCCACGCCACCGACTGGACGTCCCTGAACGACGGCACCATCGACACCCTGCAGTACTACTCCGTCGGCGTCGGCAAGGACCTCGACCACGGCGGGGTCTCCGTCACCGGCGGTCTGCAGGACAACGGCCAGTCGATCCTGCGCAGCAACGACACGGTGATGGGCTCCAACTTCGGCGGTGACGGCGGCGACACCCTCACCGACCCCGCCAACGGCTGCAACATCGCCCAGGAGTACGTCTACCTGGCCGTCCAGGTCACCCAGAACTGCGCGGTGAACGACGGCAGCTGGACCACCGATCCGAGCAAGGCCACCTCGTACTCCGTCGCCCCGCCCGACAACGCCACCAGCGAGGCCCGCTTCATCGCCCCGCTCGCTGCGGACATGAAGGACGGCAACACATGGGTGGCCGGCGGCCGGCACATCTGGGTCCAGACCCACGGCTACGCCATCCGCAGCGGCAAGGAGTGGACCAGCGTCCACGACCTCGGTGCGGGCCGCACCGCGACCGCCGTCGCCGCGTCCGGCGGGAAGATCTACGCCGCCTGGTGCGGTCCCTGCAACAACCAGGGCTTCGCCCGCGGCATCGCCGTCGGCAACGCGGACGGCACCGGCTGGCACGACGTCAGCCTGCCGGTCGACGGGAACGTGCCGAACCGCTACCTGAGCGGCTTCGCCGTCGACCCGAAGAACGCCGACCACGTGTTCCTCGCCGTCAACGGCTTTTCCCGGCACTGGACCGAGGGCCCCGGCGCCGGCGTCGGCCACGTCTTCGAGTCCACCGACGGCGGCACCACCTGGAAGGACATCTCGGCGAACCTGCCCGACGTGCCCACCAACTCGGCGCTGGTGACGGCGGACGGCGGCCTCGCCGTCGCCACCGACCTCGGTGTCGTCTACCGGGCGCCGGGCCGCACCACCTGGCAGCGGATCGGCCGCCTGCCGGCGGTCGCCGTGCTCCAGCTCCGGACGAGCCCGGACGGCGGCACGCTGTACGCCGCCACCCACGGCCGCGGGATCTACACCGTCAAGGTGTGCGACCTGCGCTGACCGCCCGCCGGACAGGAGGGGTGGCTCCCGGGACTTCGGGGGTCACCCCTCCCGCGCGTACGGCACCACGTCCAGGTCCAGCGTGAAGACGGGGCGCGCGGCCCCCGCCACATCCGGTGCCTTGGCCGCCGCGGTGACCTGCGCCGCACCGCCCCGGGTGCCCGCGCAGCGCAGGGAGGCGTGCGCGGTGCCGTCCGCGTCCACCCGCCAGCCGGACGCCACCACGAGCGCGGGCGCCGAACTCAGCACGCCCGTCCACCGCTTGTCGTCCAGGCGCGGCCGCAGGGTGAGGGTCACCTCCGTCCCGGGACGCACACAGACCCGGCGCCGGACCGCGTCACCCGGGGCCACGGTCACCGCCGTGTGCCCGGCGGCACAGGACCCGGCCGGCCCCGAGGAGGGCGTGGCCGCACCCCCGTCGGACGCGGAGCCGCTCGGCGAGAGTGGGGCGCTCGGTGAGGGTGAGGCGCTCGGTGACGGGCCCGGCGGGAGCGACTCCCGGGCCGAGGGCACCGGCCGCGCCGACCGGCTCCCGGACCCTCCGGCACCCGCCCCCCGGCCCGTCGACGCCCCGCATCCCGCGAGGACGACGACCGCAGCGATCGCACATCCACCGGCCCACCACCGCATCCCAGCCACCTCCCAACTCCTCGGTACGCTTTCCAGGATGCTCCTGGCACGCCGTCCAGGATGCCTCAGTCGCGGCTGCGGACCGCCCGACCCACCTCCGTGCGCAGCTTCACGAACCCGGGCAGGCTCCGGGTGGTGAGCTGGTCCCGTGCGCCGGGCAGGCCGACGGGCAGGTCGAGGACGATGCGGGAGCCGGGGCCGGGGGAGAGGACGACGACGCGGTCGCCGACGTACACGCTCTCGTCGATGTCATGGGTGACGAACACGATGGTCGTGCCGTCGGCACGGTGGACCTCGAGCAGCAGGTCCTCCAGGTCCTCCCGGGTGCCGGCGTCCAGCGAGCCGAACGGCTCGTCCATGAGCATCAGGGAGGGCCGGCACACCAGCGCGCGGGCGATGGCCACCCGCTGCTGCATGCCGCCCGACAGCTCGCGGGGACGGCGCCGGGCGACGCCGCGCAGGCCGACCCGTTCGAGGATCGTGTCGGCCTCCGCCCGGCGGGCCGCGCGGGACAGGCCCCGGGGGCGCAGTGGCAGGGCCACGTTGTCGCGCACGGTGAGCCAGGGCAGCAGTGAGCGGCCGTACTCCTGGAAGACGACCGCGAGCCGCTCCGGCACGCCGGTCACCGGTGTCCCGTCGATCGTGACCGTGCCCTCCTGCGCGGGCAGCAGCCCGGCGATGGTACGCAGCAGCGTGGACTTGCCGCACCCGGAGGGCCCGACCACGCTGAGCAGCTGGCCCGCGGGCACGGTCAGGCTGACGCCGTCCAGGACGCGGGTGTCGCCGAAGTGCCGGCTGACGGAGTCGAGGCGCAGCATCCCTCACCCGGCCCACGGTTCGTACAGCGTGCCCGTGCCTGCGGCGACCCGCACATGCAGCAGGAAGGGTCCCGTGTCGTCACCCCGGCCCAGGGCGTGGTCCAGGGCGGCCGGCAGCTCCTCGGGGTGCTCGGTGCGGGCCGCGGGGCAGCCGAAGGACTCCGCCAGGGCCACGAAGTCGATGCCGGTGATGTCCGTGCCGGGGACGGGGTCGATGCCGATCCGGCGGCCCAGTGCGCGGACAGCCGCGTAACCGCCGTTGTCCAGCAGGACGTAGGTGACCGGGGCGGTGTGCCGGGCCGCGCTCCACAGGGCCTGCACCGAGTACAGTGCCGAGCCGTCGCCGGCCACGCACACCACCCGGCGCCGGTCGGCCAGCGCCCGGCCCACCGCGAGGGGTAGACCCCAGCCGAGGGCCCCGCTGCCGGTGGTGAGGAAGCCGCCGCTCGATTCCACGGGCACGCGCGCGTGGAGCGTGTCGCGGTGGCTCGGTGCCTCCTCGACGAGGACCCGGTCGCGCGGCAGCCGGACGTTCAGCAGGTCGAAGAGCAGCTCCGGGGTGATGTGCCCCTCGGCGGGGGCCGGGTCGGGGACCCGCCGGGGCGGCGGCGGATCGCGGTCGGGCTCCTTGAGCAGCCCGGTGAGCCGTTCCAGTGCGGGCCGCAGCGTGGTGACGATGCTGGTGCCGGTGGGCAGCCAGGCGGCCTGGCCGGGGTCGCAGTCCAGGTGGAACAGCTCGGTGCCGGGCGCGAGCGGCGGCCCCTCGTCCTCGACGTGGTAGGTGAACACCGGCGTGCCGAGGGCCACCACCACGTCGTACGGCGCGAGCCGCGCGGCCAGCCGACGGGCGACCGGCGGCAGGAACCCCTGGAACAGCGGGTGCGACTCCGGGAATCCGGAGCGGCCGGAGAGCGGACTGATCCACACCCCGGCCCTGATCCGCTCGGCCAGCGCCCGGACCCGGTCCAGCGCGTCCTCGTCGTCCACGCCCGGGCCCACCACGAGCGCCGGGCGCGCGCAGGCGTCCAACCGGGCGGCGAGCGCGTCGAGGGCGTCCGGGCCGGCCGTGAACGCCGAGTGCACCGTGCGCGGCGTGACGGGCTCGGCGGCCCGGTCCCAGTCGTCCTCGGGCACGGACACGAGCACCGGGCCGCGCGGGTGGGTCATCGCGATCCGGTAGGCCTCGGCGAGCACGGCCGGCACGTCCTCGGCCCGCTCCGGCTGATGGGCGTACTTCACGTACGGGCGCGGGAACAGGGCCGGCTCGTCGGCGCCGAGGAACGGCCGCAGCCGGAGCAGGGAACGTGCCTGCTGTCCCGCCACGATCACCAGCGGCACCCGGTCGCGGAAAGCGTTGAACACCGCGCCGAGCGCGTGCCCGACCCCGCCGGCCGAGTGCAGGCTGACGAGGGCGGCCCGCCGGGTGCCGAGCGCGTGCCCGGCCGCCATGCCGACGGCGACGGACTCCTGCAGGCCGAGCACGTAGGTGAAGTCGTCGGGCCAGTCGCGGAACATCCGCAGCTCCGTGGAGCCCGGATTGCCGAACGCCGTGGTCATGCCGGTGTCCCGCAGAAACCGTACGACCGCCTCGCGGACCGTGGCCGTCGTCATGCCGTCCTCCCTGCGGACGTGCCGGTGCCGACGAGCCGCTTCTCGACCGCCAGCAAGGTGGTGTTGAGGAGATACCCGAGCGCGCCGAGCAGCAGCAGCGCGGCCCACACGGTGAGCAGGTCCGAGCGCGTCTGCGCGTCGGTGAGGGTGAAGCCGATGCCGTTGTCGCTGCCCGGCAGCAGTTCGGAGAAGACCATCAGGATCAGGCACAGCGACAGGCTGAGCCGGAGCCCCGCGAAGATCCGGGGCAGTGCGGAGGGCAGGATCAGGAACCGCACCCGCTCGGGCGCTGTCAGCCGCAGCACGGCCGCCACGTCCAGCCGCAGCGGGTCGGTGGCCCGGGCGCCCTCGGCCGAGTTGATCAGTACCGGCCATACGGCGCTGAACACGATCGACGCCACCTGCATGGGGGTGCCGAAGTCGAAGACGACCACGAACACCGGCACCAGCGCGGGCGGCGGCACGGCCCGTGCGAACTGGAGCACCGGGTTGCACAGCGCGTACACGCGGTGCGAGCGGCCCACCGCGAGGCCCAGCGCGATCCCCGCGACGGCGGCGAGCGCGAACCCCGCCGCCATCCGGCCCAGGCTCGGCAGGATGGTGTCGACGGCGGCCGGGGTGAGGAACAGATGACCGGCGGGCCCGGAGAACCACAGGGCGCATGCGTGCCGGGCGATCCGCAGCGGCGGCGGGAAGTAGACGCTGCCCCGCGCCCGTGCGGCCAGTTCCCAGCAGGCCACGGCGCCGAGCAGCACCGCCCAGCGCAGCAGGAAGGGCACGGCGGTGGCGCGGGGCGGGCCGGAGGCTTCGCCCCGGGTCCGGGTCATGGGCGGCTCCGCTGTGGCCGGGGTTCCTGCGCCCAGGCGAACAACCGCCGTTCGGCGCCGACCAGTACGCCGTTGATCACCAGCCCGAGCGCGCCCGCCCACACCACCCCGGCCAGCACGTCCCGAGTGCCGTCCGTCTCCGTCTGGGCCTGGGCGATGAAGATGCCGAGACCCTGGCCGAAGCCGGAGAGGATCTCCGTCGCCACGGCCAGGATCAGGGCCACCGCGGCCGAGATCCGCACACCGGCGGCGATGAACGGGGCCGTGGCCGGCAACTCCACCCGCAGCAGCACCGCGAGCCGTCCGAACCCGAAGGCACGCAGGGTGTCCTTGGCCAGCGGATCGGTCTCACCGATGCCGTGGACGGTGTTGAACAGCACCGGCCACAGCGCGGCGTACGCGATGAGCGTCACCTCGGTGCGGGTGCCCGAGCCGAGCAGCAGCGACACCAGCGGGATCAGCGCCACGGACGGCAGGGGCCGCAGGAACTCGACCACCGCGCGCACGGCGGCCTCGACGACCGGCACCGCGCCCAGCAGCAGCCCGAGCGGCACGGCGATGGCACAGGCGAGGACGAGGCCCAGCGCCCATGCCCGCAGGGTCACCCCCACCGCGCCGAGGAACGCCGGGTCGCCGGCCAGCCGGGCGGCGCGGGCGACGACTTGGGAGGCGGGCGGCAGATAGCTCCGCCGTACGATCCCGGCCCGGGCGACCGCCTCGCAGACCCCGAACGCCCCCGCCGCGCCGAGCAGGCCCAGCAGCATCTCCTGACGCCGTGTCATGGCACCAGCAGAGGAGCCGGATCGATGTCCTTCGTCAGCAGCCCCTGAGCGCGCATCAGCCGGACGAGCCGGCGCAGGGCGGACGGGTCGGCGGACGCCGGGTAGGCGGGCAGATGGATCGACCTGGCCTGGTCGGCGGTCACCTTGGTGTACTTCGGCAGCTCGCCGCGGACCACCGCCGGATCGTCGGCGGCGAGCTCGGAGGCCGCCTCGACGGCGCGCCGGAAGCCCGCGGCGGCCTTCGGGTTCTTCTTCACGAAGTCGGCGGTGGTGACGTACCCGCTGGCGGGCAGGCCGCGCGCGGGACCCGACCCGCCGTCCAGCAGCACCCGTGCGCCCAGCTCGCCCTGGACGGCGGTGTCGAAGGGCTCGACCACGTGGGCCGCGTCCACCTGGCCCTTCTGCAGGGCCGGGCCCATCTGCGGGAAGAGTATCTGCCGGTAGACGGGTCGTCCGGCGTGCCGGGCGCCGAGGATCGCGTTCAGGGTCAGCGACTGGATGTTGTTCAGGACGGCGACCGCGACCTTCTTGCCCGCAAGGTCCGCGGGTGACTTCAGGGCGGAGTCCTTGGGTACCAGGACGTCCATCATGTGTGGGGCGATCCGGACGCCTTCGGCGAGGATGCGCAGGTCCAGGGTGCCCTTCTCGTACGCCTGGAAGTAGGTGACGTAGTTCGCGCTCGCGATCACGTTCACCTGGCCCCTGAGCAGCGCGGGCAACGCCTGGATGCTCTGCTGCACGGGCTGGATGCGTACGTCCAGGCCCTCCTTGGCGAACAGCCCGCGGTCCCGGGCCAGATAGAGGGCGGCGGAGTCGGTGAGCGGCAGCGCCGCGACGGTCAGTCGCGTGCGTCCGTCAGGCGAGTGCGAGGCGCCGCCGCTGTCGCAGCCCGCGAGGAGCAGCGCCGCGGCGACGACGAGGGCGGCCAGCCGCTTCGTTCCCGGTCGTGATCGGCGTAATGAAGGCATACGGGGATGACTACCCTGCATTTGTCATGATCGCTA
The DNA here is from genome assembly GCF_059510455.1 of Streptomyces sp. NTD91. NCBI lineage: Bacteria > Bacillati > Actinomycetota > Actinomycetes > Kitasatosporales > Streptomycetaceae > Streptomyces > Streptomyces sp. NTD91. The sequence goes on along the minus strand of NZ_JCAJZW010000015.1, from coordinate 110,644 downwards.
CAGACCGAGGGGTGATGTTCCCGGGGCTGCACCCGGCGGCCTCCTCGGACACGCGAACCGGGCGCCGGGCAAGGAGCTTCGGGGCCGGCGTGTGGCTCGGCGGGGCACGGGAATCGTGCGGCCCGGCGAGAATGGGTGCGCGGGTGGCGATGCGGTCGGTCCGCCCGCCCCGCCTCCCCAGCCCCACCGCCGACCCGCCGCAGACCGCAGAACCCGGACGGCGGACCGCCGCTGGTGACGCTGCGTCAGGCCCGTGGGCTCGCTATGCGGAGGGTCGTCGCTGCGGACGGCACCGCCGGGTCGGTGGCGTCGATGACGTCCGTCCACCAGTCCGCGCCGTCCTCGATGTAGCGCAGCAGCACGCCCTCGCGGATCGCCCACGGGCAGACCACGACCCCGCGCAGCCCCATGAGCTTCAGCGCGGTGTGTCCCACGACCGCCCCGGCCAGGCTCTGCTCCGCGCGCGGCGCGGAGATCCCCGGCAGCTGGGTGCGCTCGGCGGCGGGCAGCGCGGCGAGGGTGCGGACGGCCTCGCGCAGGTCCCGGCAGCGCATCTCCCGCCGTACGAACGGGCCGTGCCGCCCGGGCGCCGCCCCGCACAGGCGGCCCAGCTGCTGGAACGTACGGGAGGTGACGGCGGCGGTGCGCGGCCGCTCCCAGCGGATCCGCGAGGCCACGTCCCGCAGCTCGTGGCGGATGCGGCGGCGCAGCTCCTTCAGTTCCTCCCGTCCCGGGGGGTCCTGGGCGCCGAAGTACTCCTGGGTGAGCCGCCGCGCGCCGAGCGGCAGGGACGCGGCGAAGTCGGGCAACCGGCCCCGGCCGAAGGCCACCTCCAGCGAACCGCCGCCGATGTCGAGCACGGCGAGCGGGCCGGCGTGCCAGCCGAGCCAGCGCCGGGCGGCCAGGAACGTCAGCTCCGCCTCGGTCTCACCCGGCAGGGTGCACATGCGGATCCCCGTTCCGGCCGCCACCCGACGCAGCAGATCCTGCCGGTTCGGGGCCCCGCGCACCACGGCGGTGGCGAAGGCCATGGGGCCGGACGCATGCCAACGCCGGGCGGTGGCCGCCGCCGCGGCCACCGCCTTCACCAGTCCCTCGACCGCATCGTCGGCGATCGTGCCGTCCGGACCGACGTGTTCGGACAGGCGCAGCTTCCACTTGACGGTGTGCACCGGCAGCGGAACGCCACCCTCCACATCCGCGATCACCAGCCTCACCGTGTTCGACCCGGCATCCAGCACGCTCACCCGCATGGCCGGGAAGTACCCAATTCACCGGCGGTCACCCGTCACACAGGGGGGCGCGCCTGTACACGGCAGCCCTGAGGGAGGCCCCCATGGGAACGGTCTGCGGGGCAGTCGGTGCCGGACCGGCGGCGAGCGGCGCGCGGGCCGGGTCCGTTTCCCGGCGCTCCCGGGCACCACCGTGAGCGACGGTTCCTCCGTCCGGCACCCCCCTCGGTACGGGGCCGCGCCCTGTCCGGATCTCGGCGCCCGGCCCGCCCGCCGAGCCCGCCCCTGGCCTTAGATGAGCACGACCGGACGGACAGGGCCGGACGGGCACGGACGTGGGCGGCACGAGGAGTGGGACGTGAGCGGGACAGGTGCGACGAGGGTACTGGTGATCGGCGGCGGCATCGCGGGGACCGCGGCCGCGCTCGGGCTGCACAAGGCCGGACACGACGTCACCGTGTACGAGGCACACCCCGACTCCGGCGAGGACATCGGGGCGTTCCTGACCCTGGCGAGCAACGGCATGCGCGCCCTGGCCCAGCTCGACGCCACGGACGCCGTCACCGCCGTCGGTTTTCCGCTGACTTCGCTGCGACTGCTCGACAGCGACGGCACCGAGCTGACGCACGCGCCGCTCGGCGAGGTCACCGACCCCGACCTGCGCTACCGCTGTCTGCGCCGCGGCGAGCTGAACGCGGCTCTGCAGGGCGAGGCGGTCCGGCGCGGCATCCGGCTGCGCCACGGCGCCCGCCTGGTCGGCGTCACGGACGGCCCGCTCGGCGTCACCGCCCGGTTCGCCGACGGCGGCACCGCCCACGCGGACCTGCTGCTCGGCGCCGACGGGCTGAACTCCACGGTGCGCCGCAGCCTCACCGCCGGTGCCCGGCCCAGGTACGCGGGCCAGCGGATCTTCTACGGCTACTCGGGCGTCGCCGACGGCACCGGTGTGATCACCTTCGTCCGGGGCGCCGAGACCACCTTCGGGTACACGGCGTCTCCGGCCGGGCAGACGTACTGGTTCGCCCGCGTGAGCACGGAACCCCTGCCCGCCGGCGGCTCCGCGCGCCGCGCCGCGTGGCGTGAGGAACTGCTGCCGCTGCTGCGCAAGGACTGCGCACCCGCCGCGGACGTCGTCGCCGCCTCCCAGGGTGCCGTCATGGTCACCGACGCCACCGAGATGCCGCTCGGCGCACTGTGGCACAGGGGGCGCATCCTTCTCATCGGGGACGCCGCCCACGCGGCCTCCCCGGCCACCGGCCAGGGAGCCTCGATGGCCCTGGAGGACGCCGTGGTCCTCGCGAAGGCGCTGCGCGACCTGCCCGATGCCGAGGCCGCGTTCGCCGCGTACGAACGGCATCGCCGCCCCCGGGTGGAGCACAACATCACCGTCAGCGGCGGCCTCTCCCGCGGCACCCGGAACCCGGCCCGTCCCGCTCCCGCCGTGGCCCGTCCCGCGGAACCGGACGAGGCGCTCGTCCACCAACTGGCCTGGGAAAGCCCGCTGCCTGCGGCCCCGCCCGAGCAGCCGTGACACCGGGCGCCGACGCGGACGTACGCGCGAAGGTGCAAGAGGCGGTCGGCGCCGAGCACGCCTTCTTCTCGACCTGCGGCAGCTCTCTGTCCGTGAAGACCGCGATGCTCTCGGTCGCGGGTCCCGGGGAGAAGTTGCTGGTCTCCCACAATGCGCACAAGTCCGTCGTCGCGGCGGTGATCATCAACGGCCGATCTGGGTGCACCCGAAGTTCGACACCGAACGGCACCTGGCCCATCCGCCGGAGCCCGACGACGTCCGCGACCGGCTGCGCGAGCACCCCGACGCCAAGGGCATGCTGCTGATCACGCCCACCGACTGGGGCACCCGCGCCGACATCCGGGGGGTCGCCGACGCCTGTCACGCCCACGACGTACCGCTCATCGTGGACGAGGCCCGGGGGCCCATCTGCCCTTCCACCCGGACCTGCCCACCTGGGGCATGGACGCCGACGCCGATCTGGTCGTCACCAGTGTGCACGGCGGGGCCGTCGAGCAGAGCTCGGTCCTCCACCTGCAGCACGACCGGGTGGCACCCGAGGTGCTCAAACAGCGCGAGGACCTGCTCGGCACCACCAGCGCCTCCTCGCTGGTGTACGGCGCCCTGGACGGCTGGCGGCGGCAGATGGCCGAGCACGGCCACGAGCTGCTGGAGACGGCCGTCCACCGGGCCGAGCGGATCCGCGCCGAGCTGCGGGAGCTGCCGGGGCTGCGGATCATGGGCGGCGAGATCGTCGCGGAGGGGCCGGCGGCCGAGTTCGACCCCCTGAAGATCGTGATCGACGTCCGGGACCTCGGCCTCAGCGGCATGCAGGCGACCGAATGGCTGCGGGCGCACCGGCCGTCGACGTGGGCGGCTCGGACAGCTGCCGGCTGAACGGCTCCATCACCCACGCGGACGACGACGAGACCGAGAAGGTCCTCCTGGACGCCATGCGGTCCCTGGTGGAGGACGCCGCGTCGATCGAGCACCGGCCCGCCGTGCGGCTGCCCGAGCCCCGGACGCTCGAACTTCAGCAGGCGGTCCTGCCCCGTGAGGCGTTCTTCGGGCCCGCCGAGCAGGTGCCCGCCGCTCGGGCCGTGGGCCGGATCTCCGCCGAGATGATCAGCCCCTATCCACCCGGCGTGCCCGTGGTGGCACCGGGCGAGGTGATCACCGGGGACGTGCTGGACTTCCTGCGCAGCGGGGTGGAGCACGGCTTCCTCATCTCCGACGCGGCGGCCCCCTCGCTGAAGACCCTGCGCGTCACGGCCCGCCCGTGACGCGACACCGCCGGTGACCGGAGCCGCCCCTGTCCGGTCGCGCCCGTGACCGACTCCGCGGCCGTCCGTCTCGGACTGCGGCTGACCGGCGCAGCGCCTAGGGTGGCGGGTGTGGGCGGGCGTACGTCGCCTGCCCGGGTCAAGAAGCCGGCCCGCCGACGAAGACACCCTCGGCAGGGGGCACTTGGCCCTGCGCGACGGTCCCCGGGTCCGGACGGCACGTCCGGCGGGCCTTTCGTCCCGGCAAGTCGATGGGAGACGGCCCGACTTCACCCCGACCGGAAATCCGCCCGATTCCCGGTTTCGGACACCCCGGCCCGGGGACCTCGTTACGAGGGCCCGCGTCGACCTCTTTCAGATCCTTTCCTCCGGTGTGTTCGTGTTGTCGGCCGTATGCCCCGGGCGTGGCCACCGCGCGTCGGACGCCCCGCTTCGCCGGTGCCGGGCCCGCCCCCGTGACCAGCGAAGGAAGAGCAGCGATGAGCGAGAGCAACCCCCTGAAGCGAGCGGCGGACAAGGCGGTGGATGCCCTGCGCGGCGACGGCGCGGGTCCGCAGGACGGCATCCCCGGCAAGCCCGGACCCGAAACGCCGTCGGTCGCCGAGCCCACCGAACCCCATGAGCCGCTCCCGCCCAAGCCCGACCAGACCGGCCCGGAGACCGTCTCGCCCACCGGCCGGCCCACCGGCGCCGACCAGGCGTGGATGGCGCAGAGCGGCAGCCATCTGACCAACGCCCAGGGCACCCGGCTGTACGACACCGATCACTCCCTGAAGGCGGGGCCTCGCGGTCCGGTGCTGCTGCAGGACCACCACCTGCGCGAAAAGGTCATGCACTTCGACCACGAACGCATCCCCGAGCGCGTGGTCCACGCCCGGGGCGCCGGCGCTCACGGGGTGTTCCGCAGTTACGGCACGGCCGCGAACGTGACCAAGGCGGCCTTCCTCGCCGAGGGCGTGCAGACGCCGGTTTTCGTCCGCTTCTCCACCGTGCTCGGCTCCCGTGGCTCCTCCGACACCGTCCGGGACACCCGTGGCTTCGCGACGAAGTTCTACACCGGCGAGGGCGTCTTCGACCTCGTCGGCAACAACATCCCGGTCTTCTTCATCCAGGACGCGATCAAGTTCCCGGACGTCGTGCACGCCGCCAAACCGCACCCGGACCGGGAGATCCCGCAGGCCCAGAGTGCCCACGACACCTTCTGGGACTTCGTCACCCTGCACACCGAGGCCACGCACCACACCCTGTGGAACATGTCCGACCGGGGCATCCCTCGCTCGTACCGCACCATGGAGGGCTTCGGGATCCACACCTTCCGGCTGGTCGACGCCGACGGTGGGACCACCCTGGTGAAGTTCCACTGGAAACCGAAGCTGGGCGTGCACTCGCTGGTCTGGGAGGAGGCGCAGATCGTCAACGGCGTCGACCCGGACTTCCACCGGCGGGACCTCGCCGACGCGATCGAGGCGGGCGCTTACCCCGAGTGGGAGTTCGGCATCCAGACCTTCCCCGACACCCCCGACCAGACGTTCGAGGGCATCGACCTGCTGGACCCGACGAACATCGTCCCCGAGGAACTGGCCCCCGTGCAGCCCGTCGGACTGCTCACCCTCAACCGCAACCCGGCGAACTTCTTCGCCGAGACCGAGCAGGTCGCCTTCCACCCCGGCCACCTCGTCCCCGGCATCGACATCACCGACGACCCGCTGCTCGCCGGGCGCCTCTTCTCGTACCTGGACACCCAGATCACCCGGCTGGCCGGACCCAACTTCGCGCAGATCCCCATCAACCGGCCGCACGCACCTGTCAACGACATGACCCGCGACGGCTTCCACCAGGACGCCGTGCACCGGGGCGTGGCCCCCTACCGCCCCAACTCCCTCGACGGCGGCTGCCCGTTCACGGCCGGCGCCGCCGACGGCGCGTTCATCGAGGCGCCGGTGCGGGTGCCGGAGGCGACGAAGGTCCGCGAGGCGCCGGCATCGTTCGACGACCACTTCAGCCAGCCGCGCCGGTTCTGGCTCAGCATGAGCCCGGTGGAGCGCGAGCACATCATCGGCGCCTACACCTTCGAACTCGGCAAATGCTACGAACAGGCCATCAAGGAACGCGGGTTGCAGGTCCTGGCGAACATCGACCCGGAGCTGTGCGCGAGCGTCGCCACCGGACTCGGCCTGCCCGCCCCTGCCCCCACCGTGCCCCTCGCCGACGTCGAGCCCAGCCCCGCGCTGTCCCAGGTGGGCCGCACCTGGCCCACCGACGGCCGGATCATCGGCATCGTCACCGGCCCCGACGGCGACCTCGACGGCGTACAGGCGGCACGCCAGGAGGTGCTGGACGGCGGGATGGTCCCGCTCGTCGTCGCGCCGACGGGCGGCACCCTCGGCTCCGGCACGGACGCGCTCACCGTCCAGCGGACGTACGCCACGGCCCGGTCCGTGGAGTTCGACGCGGTGCTGGTGGCGGGCACCCCGGGGATCGGGGTCGACGCCCACGGCGCGCGTGACGCCAAGGCGGCCCTGCCCGGCGACGGGGACGGCACGCCCGACCCGCGGGTGGGGCTGCTGCTGGCGGAGGCGTACCGGCACGGCAAGGCCATCGGCGCCGCCAAGGGCGGAGAGGTCGCGCTGGAGGCGGCCGGCATCCCCCTCGACGCGCCCGGTGTGATCGCCGGCGACGGCGCCACCACGGTCCTCCAGCAGCTCACCCGGCTGCTCGGCTCGCACCGGGTCTGGGACCGCTTCCCCTCCACCGCCTGAGGGCCGCACAGGGCGAAGCACGCGAAGGGAGCGTCGAGCACGCCGTTCGGCGCAGGTCCCGAACGGCGTACTCGGAGAGGCGTACGGCGCGAGGCACGGCTGTGATGAAAGAGTCCCTCCGTCAACCAGTGAGGCAGATCATGCTTCTTCGCAGTTTCGCCACAACGGCCGTGCTCGCCGGGGTTCTTGCCGTGGGAGGCTCGGCGACCGCCTTCGCGGCCGACCCGAACCCGGTCGGTGTCGCCGACAACAGCCCCGGTTTCCTGTCGGGCAACGTCATCCAGGTGCCGGTCGACATCCCGGTCGCTGCGTGCGGTGACAGCATCGACCTCGTCGGGCTGCTCAACCCGGCCGTCGGCAACACCTGCACCAGCCGGTGACGCGGCGCACGCCGTCCGGGCGCCGGCTCCCGCACCACGGGAGCCGGCGCGCGACCGTGTCACCGGCAGCCCGGGCGGCGGAACAGGGCGGTCCAGAGGAAGTCCTGGCCGAACAGCGGGGAGTCCGCCGGCTCCGGCCGCATCGCGCGTGTTTCGACCTCCTGCAGCCCGCGGAAGATCCGGCGCAGTGACTCGGGGGTGTAGGCGAGGCCGCCGTGCGGGCCGGGATCGCGGTAGAAGGCCGCGTCGGAGAGTTCGGAGCCCATCCGGCCGGCGGCGAAGCAGGTCAGCGCGAAGTGCCCGCCGGGCGCCAGCACCCGCTCCAGCAGCGCGAGATGGCTGACGCGGCGGTGCGGTGGCAGATGGTGGAAGCAGCCGGAGTCGTAGACGAGGTCGTACGGGCCGCACAGCCGGGCGGCGCTCTCCGTGGCCGGGGCGAAGGCGTCGCCGCAGTGGAACCGCAGCGCGCCCGCAAAGTCCCCGGCCTCCCGCGCGCGTTCCTCGCCCCAGGCGATGGCGGTCGGGGAGAGATCGACGGCGTCCACCTCGAAACCCCGCGCGGCCAGGTGCAGGGCATTGCGGCCCGGGCCGCAGCCCAGGTCGAGGGCCCGCCCCGGCACGATCAGGCCGCGGTCCAGGTAGGACACCAGGTTCTCGTCCGGTTTCGCCGCGAAGAACGGCACCGCCCTGTCCCGGTCCGCGTAGAAGCCGTCCCACCACCGCGCCGCGCCCGGCGTCCAGCGGTCGGTCTCCGGTGCGAACAGTCCGTCCAGAAGCCGAAGCACGTCTTCCACCGTGCGGATGTGCCGGTCCATCCCGCCCCCTTTCCACCTGCGCAGAGCCTAGGGCCTTGTCCGACCGTTCCCGTCTGCCGTGCGACGCCCTGCACGCTCCCCCACTGCCTCAAGGGCGCGGGAGGTGCCGCCACTCGCCGCACCGGCCCCGGACCCAGGTACGTCCGGTACGAGGGCCTGGGGCCGGTATGCCGAGGGCACGCACCTGACGCCGCGCGGCGGCCCTTCGGGCAACGACGCGGATGGTCGGACGGGCCCTCCAGGGGCGGGGGCTGCGGAACGCCAGGCCGCGCTGCCGGGACCGAAGGCACCGGCGGGCCTGCGAACGGACGGGGAAGGGGAGTCGGCCCGGTTTCCCCTCCCCGGCCGGCCGGAAGGCCTCCGGGCGTCCGCAGACCGCCGGCCCGGGGCCCGGGGGATCGAGCCGAGGGCGGTTTTCCGACCGTTTTCCGGGCACGTCCGCCCGAGGCCGCGGACGGCTCACTCCCCGGCCGCGGCCGGGGCCTCCTGGCGGGCCTGCGCCTGGTCCGGGCTCGTCGCCGGGCGGCGGAGCGGGCGCAGCAACAGGCGCCTCGCCGGACGCTCCACCGCCTCGTACAGGAGCCACGACAGTCCCAGCGACACCGTGAACACGGTCGCGGTGACCGCGATCCCCGCAAGCGGCCCGAAGTGCGGCTTCGTCCCGAGCAGCGCCGTGGCGGACCGGATCACGAGCAGATGGACCATGTAGAAGGCGAACGACAACTCGCCGAGTCGCACCAGCCGCCGGCGCCGCCACAGCGAGGGCAGGCCGTGCAGGTCCGCCATGGCCGCGGCCGGGATGAGCAGCGTGAACCCGGCGATGGTGCACATGGTGGCGGAGTAGCCGGGAGCGGCCTCGGGGACGAGGAAGTAACCGATGATCGCCAGGGCGAGCGAGGCCTCAAGACCGGGCCCTCGCCACCGGCCGAGCAGCACCAGCCGCGCGCTGACCGCGCCGAGGACGAACTCGGGCAGCCGCGCCGCCGGGAACGAGTACAGCGCGTACGTCCACCAGTGATGCGCGTCCGCCCGGGCCAGCACCGGGATCGCCGCAACCGACAGAGCGCCGAGCACGACCGAACCGCGCGCCCCGAGCCGGCGCAGCAGCAGGAACAGCAGCGGGAAGGCGGCGTAGAAGAACGCCTCACAGGCGAGGGACCAGCTGACCGGGTTCAGTGTCTGCCACCAGGGGCGCCACCAGGAGTGCAGCAGCAGCGCGTTGGACAGCGCCTGCTTCGGCGTCGGCCTCGGCTGGTTCGCCAGCGTGTACGCCATGCCCAGCGCGAGGACCAGGGTGACCAGGTGCACAGGGTAGATGCGCGCGATGCGCCGTCTCCAGAAGGCGAGTGCGCGGTCGCGGGGCCGCGCCGACCAGGTCAGGACGAATCCGGACAGCACGAAGAAGAACGACACTCCGGTGGCGCCGGCGCCGAATCCCCAGGAGACGAGCCGGCCACCGGTGCCTCCGAAGTAGCCGAAGTTGTTCACGTGGAGTCCGAACACCAGCAACGCCGCCATCCACCGCAGTCCCGTCAGGGACGGCAGTGAGGGCCGGGCGGAGGCCGGTGGGTCGCCGGTACGGGTGGGCGGCGTCGTCCGGAGCGTCCGGGTCGTCGCCGTGGTCATCGAATCACCTGCCGCAGAGGGTTGGCGTGGGGCATGAAGGGGTACCTTGCCCGTTCACCCCTGTTCCATCACGCCACATGGCAAACATCACACTCGCTACCGAACGAGGGACCACCGCGTATGCCACGGACTGCCGGACCGGGTGCACCAAGACGAGTGACCCGCGCCCATCGCATTGATCACCCGTGTCCCGAAAACGTACGGGGCACGGCCTGGGCGGTCAGTCTCCCGATGCTTGCCGTCGGGTCGGCCCCGGACGGGTGGACGGAGTGCGGCGACGGGGACCGGTCCTACGGCCGGGGAGCGGGAACTGCAGTGCCGAGTGACCCAGTTGGACCCGGGGCTGATCGCGCGCGGAACAAGCGGCCCGCCCCCGGCCTGAGTACCGCCGCTTCGAAACTCAAGCCGCCTTCCCCGCAAGCGCCTTGACGAGCTGATCACGCGTCATCTTCGACCGGCCCGCCACGCCGGCCGCGCTCGCCCGCTTCTGCAGCTCCGTCTTCGACAGGGACGCCAGGTCCTCGGAGCCCTTCCGGTGGGTGGCTTCCTTCCTGCCGCCGGCCCGCTTCCTGTCGGCGGCCGCTTTCCCGTCACCGCCCTTGCGGCCCCGGGCCCGGCTCTGGTCGACGCTGCGGCTGAGCGCCTCCATGAGGTCGATGACGTTGGTCGCCTCCGGCGGCTCCGCTTCGCCGACGACCTCCTCGCCCTTCCGCTTCGCGGCGACGAGCTGCACGACGCGTTCCTCGTAGGTGTCGTGGTAGTCGCCGGGGTTCCACTCGACGGCGAGCGCGTCGATCAGCTGCTCGGCCGTCCGCAGCTCCTTGCTGTCGCTCTTCGGGCGCCGCTCCGGCAGGTCGGGCACCGCGGAGGCGGGGTCGCGCACCTCGTCGGCCCAGTGCAGGGTGTGCAGGACGAGGACGCCCGGCTGCGCCCGCAACGCGGTCAGGTACTCCTTGCCGCGCATGGTGAGCGTGGCGATCCCGGCCTTGTCCGCGCGGTCCAGCGCCGCCCGCATCAGCTCGTACACCTTCACGTACTCCTTGCCGCGCGGGCCGACGTAGTACGTGCGGTCGAAGTACACGGGCTCGACCTCGTGCAGGTCGACGAACCCTGCCAGCTCGATCACCTTCGACCGCCCGGGTGCGATCTCCTCCAGCTCCTCCGGCTCCACGACGACGTACTCGCCCTCGTCGACCTCGTAACCCTTGACGATCTTGTCCGGGGCGACCTCCTTGCCGGTGCGCTCGTTGACCCGCTTGTTGCGGATCCGGTCCGAACTGCCGCGCTGGAGCTGGTGGAAGTGCACGGTGTGGTCCTCGGTGGCGGTGTACAGCCCTACCGGCAGCGTGACCAGCCCGAAGGTCAGCACGCCGGTCCAGATCGGTCTCGCCATGACTCCTCGCCTCCCGTACCGAGGGTGGCTCCGGGATCCCGGGGGACCCTGAGGCGCTCGGTGCGCTCTGCTGCTTCAGTGGCCCGCTTCCCGTGTCCCCACCTCGCGCGGGATGTCCCACGAGACACCGCCGTTCAGTGCCTTGTGGGTGATGTCGATGCCGGTCTCGGCGCGGCCCGGTGGCGTGCAGGGGGCGAACCTTCCGGCACGGTGGGGCCGGCCCGGTCACGAGGCGCCGTCTTCCGGTGCGCCTGCCGTCCGCCCCCGACGTCGTCGACCGGCGGCGAGGGCCGCCGTCCGTGCCCGTCCCCGCGGACCGGCAGGCCCGATCTCCGTCCGCCACCGCCCAGGCGCACCCGTTCGAAGGACCGTCCGGCTTGCCGTACCGCTCTCGTTGGTCCTGGGACACATGATGCGGGCATGCCCCGGATCCACCGCCGGCCGGCCTCGCGATCGCCCGCCGAACCGCACCGCGTACCGCCCGCCGTGTCCCTGACCGAGGGGCCCGCGGGACCGGCCGGCCGCCGAACGGCCCGCACCGGGCCCGCCGGGAGGAGCCCGGCCGTGGCATCACCGGTCCGAGCCGCAGGAAGGCCGGCGAGCGGCCAGGTGCGGGGCCGGCGTCCTCGGGGTGGCGTGGAGGCGGACGGGGGCGGCGTGACACAGACAAAAATGCATCGTTCGTTTTCTTGAACCGCTCGTGTTTATGAGGGTAGGTTCGCCCCATGACCGCCTCCCCGACCCCGACCACCGCCGAGGAGCTCCGCGGTGCCGGCCTGCGCGTGACGGCAGCCCGCGTCGCGTTGCTGGAGACCGTCCGGGCGGGCGACCACCTCGGCGTCGAGGCGATCGCCTCCGGGGTCCGTGCCCGCGTGGGCCACATCTCCGTGCAAGCCGTCTACGAAGCCCTGCACGCCCTCACCGCGACGGGACTCCTCCGCCGTATCGAGCCGGCCGGTCACCCGGCCCGGTACGAGGGGCGTGTGGGCGACAACCACCACCACATCGTGTGCCGGTCCTGCGGGGCCGTCGCCGACGTCGACTGCGCGGTCGGCGACGCGCCCTGCCTGACCGCCTCCGACGACCGCGGCTTCGCCATCGACGAGGCCGAGGTCGTCTACTGGGGCCTGTGCCCCGACTGTTCCACCGGCCGCAGTTCCTGAGCACCGAGTTCCGCACAGTTCGGAAGGATTGCCATGACTGAGAACCACGACGCGATCGTCACAGACGCGAAGGCGGAGGGGGCGAGCGGCGGCTGCCCCGTCGCGCACGACCGGGCCCTGCACCCCACCCAGGGCGGTGGCAACCGCCAGTGGTGGCCGGAGCGGCTCAACCTGAAGATCCTTGCCAAGAACCCGCCCGTGACGAACCCGCTCGGTGAGGAGTTCGACTACGCCGAGGCCTTCCGGAGCCTCGACCTTCCGGCCCTGAAGCGGGACATCGCCGAGGCGCTCACCACCTCGCAGGACTGGTGGCCGGCCGACTTCGGCAACTACGGCCCGCTGATCATCCGGATGGCCTGGCACAGCGCCGGCACCTACCGCATCAGCGACGGCCGCGGCGGCGCCGGCGCCGGCCAGCAGCGCTTCGCCCCGCTGAACAGCTGGCCGGACAACGTCAACCTGGACAAGGCCCGCCGTCTGCTGTGGCCGGTGAAGAAGAAGTACGGCCAGAGGATCTCCTGGGCCGACCTGATGATCCTCGCGGGCAACGTGGCGCTTGAGTCGATGGGCTTCAAGACCTTCGGCTTCGGGGGCGGCCGCGAGGACGTCTGGGAGCCGGAGGAGGACGTCTACTGGGGCCCGGAGACCCAGTGGCTGGACGACAGGCGCTACACCGGCGACCGCGAGCTGGAGAACCCGCTCGGCGCCGTCCAGATGGGCCTCATCTACGTCAACCCCGAGGGTCCGAACGGCGACCCGGACCCGCTGGCCGCGGCCCGCGACATCCGCGAGACGTTCCGCCGTATGGCCATGAACGACGAGGAGACCGTCGCGCTGATCGCCGGCGGCCACACCTTCGGCAAGACCCACGGCGCCGGCCCCGCCGACGCTGTCGGCGCCGACCCCGAGGCCGCCGGCTTCGAGGAACAGGGCCTCGGCTGGAAGAGCACCTACGGCACCGGCAAGGGCGCGGACGCCATCGGCTCCGGCCTCGAGGTCACCTGGACGAACACGCCCACCCAGTGGAGCAACAATTTCTTCCGCATCCTGTTCGAATACGAGTGGGAGCTGACCGAGTCCCCGGCCGGCGCCAAGCAGTGGCGGCCGAAGGACGGCGCGGGTGAGGGAACCGTCCCGCACGCCCACGACTCCTCGAAGAAGATCGCCCCGGGCATGCTCACGACCGACCTGGCGCTGCGTTTCGACCCGATCTACGAGCCGATCTCCCGCCGCTTCTACGAGCACCCGGAGGAGTTCGCGGACGCGTTCGCCCGCGCCTGGTACAAGCTCACCCACCGTGACATGGGCCCGAAGCCGCTGTACCTCGGCCCCGAGGTCCCGCAGGAGACCCTGATCTGGCAGGACCCGCTGCCGGAGCGCGAGGGCGAGCTGATCGACGACGCGGACATCGCGGCCCTCAAGACCAAGCTGCTCGACTCGGGCCTCACCGTGTCCCAGCTAGTCTCCACCGCCTGGGCGTCCGCCTCCACCTTCCGCGGCAGCGACAAGCGCGGCGGCGCCAACGGCGCTCGCATCCGCCTCGCCCCGCAGAGCGGCTGGGAGGTCAACGAACCCGATCAGCTGGCGCAGGTGCTGCGTGCCCTGGAGGGCATCCAGCGGGACTTCGACACCTCCTCCGGCGCCAAGAAGGTTTCCCTGGCCGACCTGATCGTGCTCGGCGGTGTCGCCGCGGTCGAGAAGGCCGCCAAGGAGGCCGGCTTCGAGGTCGCGGTGCCCTTCACCCCGGGCCGTGTGGACGCCGACGAGGAGCACACCGACGCCGAGTCCTTCGATGCGCTGGAGCCGACCGCGGACGGCTTCCGCAACTACCTCGGCAAGGGCAACCGCCTGCAGGCCGAGTACCTGCTGGTCGACAAGGCGAACCTGCTGAGCCTGAGCGCTCCCGAGATGACGGTGCTCGTCGGTGGGCTGCGCGTCCTCGGTGCCAACCACCAGCAGTCGCAGCTCGGCGTCTTCACCAAGACGCCCGGTGTCCTCACCAACGACTTCTTCGTCAACCTGCTCGACATGGGCACCACGTGGAAGTCGACCTCCGAGGACAAGACCACCTTCGAGGGCCGTGACGCCGTCACGGGCGAGCTGAAGTGGGCCGGCAGCCGCGCCGACCTCGTCTTCGGCTCCAACTCCGAGCTGCGCGCCGTCGCAGAGGTGTACGCCGGCGACGACGCGAAGGAGAAGTTCGTGAAGGACTTCGTCGCCGCCTGGGACAAGGTCATGAACCTGGACCGGTTCGACCTGGTCTGAGCACGGCCGCAAGGGCGTCCGCCCCGACCCGCCCGGGTCGGGGCGGACGCCTTCGTCGTAACGGCGCAGGTCCGCAGGCGCGTCACGCCGTGGGTCAGTGACCGAACACCGCCGCACCGGTTCGGGTACGGGTCGTCCAGGTCGCCGGACGGGGCGCCCTTCGCGGGCACCGGCGTGCCGCCCGCGAGGAGCGGCGTGCCCGGCTTGTCTCTCGGCGCCGGTGCCTGCGCCGGCCGGCCCGCCGGCTGCGAGACGGGCGCGTTGCAGGACATGGCGTGAACGCCGCGCGGTTCAGCCGACGTCGATCACGACCTTGCCCTGCGCGGTGCCGCGCTCCACGGCCGCGTGGGCGTCGGCCACGTCGGCGAGGGTGAAGCGCCGCGGGTCGAGCAGGGGCTTGAGCGCCCCCGCCTCGGCGAGCGCGGCCGCCTCGCGCATGATCTCACCGTGGTGCTCCCGGCCGCGCCCGGTCAGCAGGGGCAGCAGGGTGAAGACGCCGGAGTAGGTCGCCCCCCGGAAGGAGAGTGGCGCGATGCTGTGGGTCCCCCAGCCCAGCGCGCTCACGACGTGACCGGTGTAGGTGCGCACCGCCGTGAAGGAGGCGTCGAGCACGGAACCGCCGACGGTGTCGAAGACGACGTCGAAGCCCTCGCCGCCGGTGTGCTCGGCGACGTACTCCGCCACGGGAGTGCCGGTGTGGTCGATCGGGACGGCTCCCAGGCCTTCGACGACCTTCAGGCGCGCAGGCGAGGCGGTGGCGAAGACCTCGGCGCCGCGGGCACGGGCGATCTGCACGGCGACCTGGCCGATGCCGCCGGCCCCGCCGTGGACGAGGACCTTCTGTCCCGCATGGACACCGGCCCGGTCGACCAGGCCCTCCCAGGCAGTGATGAAGACCAGGGGGAGGGCCGCGGCCTCGCGCATGGTGAGCGCGGCCGGCTTGCGGGCGATCAGGCGGGCGTCGACGGCCGCGTACTCGGCGAGCGAGCCCTGCACGTCGCCGACGCCACCGGTCATGCCGAAGACCTCGTCGCCTGGCACGAAGTCGTGGACGCCGGGTCCCACTTCCTCGACCACGCCTGCCAGATCCAGGCCGAGGACGGCCGGCAGGGTGCGCTCGGCGTGGGCTGCCTTACCGGCCCGGATCTTGGTGTCGAGAGGGTTGACGCCGCTGGCCTCGACCTTGACCATTACCTGGCCCGGGCCGGCGGTGGGCTTGTCGATCTCGCCGAGGACGAGCGGGGTGTCGAATTCCTCGAGAATCACTGCACGCATGACTGCGCCTCTTTTCCTGTTGTGCTGGGGGTGGGGTCGGCGCAGCAGTGCACCGGGTGCGCTCAGGTGTGGGCGGCGACGAGCAGGCGCGCCGCGGCCTTCGCCTCCTCCACGACGGTGCGGTCCTGGAGCAGGCGTCCCGAGGCCAGGGCGCCGTCGATCAGCAGTCCGATGTGCCGGGCGAGGGCGCCGGGGGCGTTTGCGCCGGCCCGCTCACTCAGCTCGGCCAGCCATGCCTGGCGGCGCTGCGTGTGCTGCACGGTGATGGCCCGGGCCTCCGAGTCGAGGTCCGCCTCGACCGCGGCACTGACGAACGGGCAGCCGAAGAAGCCGTGCCGGTCGAAGGCACCCGTGAGCGCGTCGAACAGTCCGACGAGCTGCTCGCGAGGGTCGTCCCCGCTCCGTGCGGCGGCGTCCTGCAGCTGTGCCGTCCAGGAGTCGTCCGTCCTGCGCAGGTACGCCGCGACGAGTTCCTCCTTCGTGCGGAAGTGCGCGTACAGCGTCGACTTGGCGACGCCCGACGCCGCGATCACCTGGTCGATGCCGACTCCGCGCAGCCCGTTCGCGTAGAGCAGCTCGGCCGCCGCCGTGAGGATCCTCTCCTCGGACCTCGTCTTCCTGATCCGCGTTGCCATTCACGCACCTCCTTAATCAAACATACTAGTCTGTCTGATTAAGAGCTCGGTTCGGGCCTGCCCGTTCCCGGACGAGGTCCAGGAGGAGGTCCTCGGCGCCGACCCCGACGCCCGCGTGACCGGCGTGACGGCGCCGACGGGGACGACGGAGAAGGCGCCGGGCAGGCCGCAGCGACCCGAGGCGCTCGCGCAGCAAGGCCAGCCCGGGCTCGTCGACGGCAGCGAAGCGGCGCAGGAAGTCGCTGCGGTCCCGGGCCGGCTCGGGAGGGAGGTCAAGCGCGCGCAGCAGCGTGCCGACGGCGTGGACAGCTCCGGTCATCGGGACGAGCAGCCGGCAGTCAGTGGGTGACATGGCGAGGTCCTCCCGTGGCGGTCGTGCGTGGTGGGGTACGCGAGGAGCCTGCCGCCACACAGGCGGTTCGGGCCGTCGACAGCTCGGTCCGCGGTCGGAACGCGTGCAAAAGGTCGTCGTGGTGAGCGGATCCGGCGTCCGGGTCCACAGCTGTGGCGGCCGGTGCTGCGGTTCTCATCCACACGGACAGTCGTCTTCGGCGGCAAGGCGGTGACGCCGTAGCCACCGGGCCGTTCGCGGGCGGGACACCGTTCCACCGGCGTCCCGCCCTTCGGACGACGACGGCAACGCGACGACAGGTCCTAGTAGAGCGTGTTTCGAAAGTGGCGTCGTCCGCCCGGAGGGCGGGGTCCGCGGCGTCTGGTGCGGTGCATCGCAAGGCGGAGGGTCGTCCTCGTACCGGGCGTACGTGGACGATCCGACAACGCGGCGAGGTGCCGTGCCAGGCGTCGCGGACCAGACGGGACTTTCGAAACACGCCCTAGACCTGCGGACGCGGCTCGTCCGGCTCCAGCGTCGCGAGCTTGTCCGGGTTCGTCACGAGGTAGACCTCGCTGACCCGCTCGCCGTCCGGGTCGAGGTCCATGACCATCACCGCGTGCGGCGAGCCGTCCTCGAACACCACCACCGCCGCGTCCCCGTTGACGTCCCGGTGCTGGAACTCCAGCCCCGCCGCCGAGCGCGCGGCGTAGCCGGTCAGCGCCCGCGCCACCTTCTCCCGGCCGCGGATCGGACGCGGCGCCGCCTGCGCCTTGCCGCCGCCGTCCGTCCACAGGGTCGCCTCCGGCGCCAGGATCTCCAGCAGTGCCCCGAGATCACCGCCGAGCGCCGCGGCCACGAACCGCTCCGTCGCCTGCCGCCGGACCCGGGGATGGGCCCGATAGCGGGGGCGCCGGGCCCGCACATGGGATCGCGCGCGGTGCGCCAACTGCCGTACGGCCGCCGGGCTGCGACCGAGGATGTCCGCGATCTCCGTGTGCGCGTAGCCGAACACCTCGTGCAGCACGAACACCGCCCGCTCCAGCGGCGTCAAGGTCTCCAGCACGACCAGCATCGCCAGGGACACCGACTCGGCGCGCACCGCGCCCTCGGATGCGTCCTCGCCCGATACCGGTCCGGGAGGTCCGTCCGTGAGCAGGGGCTCCGGCAGCCACGGCCCGACGTACGTCTCACGCCGCCGGGCGATCCGCGTCCGCCGCGCGAGCGCGTGCCGCACGGTGATCCGCACCAGATACGCCCGCGGATGCTCGATCTCCGCCGCCTGCCCCGCGTCCCCTGCGCTCGACCGCCCCGCCCAGGACAGCCAGGTCTCCTGCAGCACGTCCTCGGTGTCGGTGACGGAGCCCAGCATGTTGTACGCCACCGCGAACAGCAGTTCGCGGTGGTCGAGGAACGCCCGCGTGGCGGCGTCCGTCCCCGCCGGCGTCCGGTTGTCGGCCATGGCCTCTCCTCACGACGTCTCCCCATCCAGAGGGGCCGCAGCCCCGGAGTGTGACATCGGGGGCCGGTGTGTGCCGTATGTCTCATCCTGCGCCCGCGCTGTCACATCCGAAGCCGCCCCGGCCCTCTCGGTCCACGGCAGCAGCACCACGCAACGAAGGAGCAGCCCATGCGACTCGTCGTCTTCGGCGCCAACGGGCCGACCGGACGGCAGGTCACCGAGCAGGCGACCGCCGCCGGCCACACCGTCACGGCCGTGACCCGCCACCCCGACGCCTTCCCGCTCGCCGGCCCGCGGCTGCGGGTCGCGGCGGCCGACGTCCTCGACGGGGCGGCCGTCGACACAGCCGTGGCCGGTCACGACGCGGTGATCTCCACGCTCGGCGTCCCCTACGGCCGGGCCCCCGTCACCGTCTACTCGACGGGACTCACCCATATCGGCCGGGCCATGACCCGGCACGGCCTGCGGCGCCTGGTGTGCGTGACCTCCACCGTGCTGTTCGACGTGCCCGCACCCGGCGAGGGGTTCCTGTTCCGGAAGGTGATGGAGCCCTTCTTCGTCCGGATCGTCGGGCGCACGGTCTACGACGACATGCGCCGCATGGAGGAGATCGTGCGCACCGGCGGCCTCGACTGGACCGTCCTCAGGCCGGCCGGCCTCTTCGACGCGGACAAGGTCAGCGACTACCGGTTGCACCCCGGCCGGCTGCCCGGACGCTTCACCTCCCGGGCCGACCTCGCGCACGCGCTCGTGCGCGAGGCCGTCACCGAGGGGCATCCGCGCGCCTTCCTCGACGTGCGCACCACCGAGGGCACCCCGCGCATGGTGGACGTCATCCGGAAGGAGGGCTTCGGCAGGTGAGGCCCGTCGCCTACACGGGCCACCCGCCGTAGGGAACGGTGATCAGTTCCATGGCGTGGCCCACCGGATCCAGGAAGTAGACGCCGCGGCCGCCGTCGTTGTGGTTGATCGTGCCGGGCTGCTTCTGGTGCGGGTCGGCCCAGTGCGCCATTCCGCGCTCGACGATCTTCGCGTACGCGGCGTCGAACTCCTCCTCGGAGATCAGGAACGCGTAGTGCTGCGGGGTGATCCGGTCCTCGGGGATGCTGGCGAAGTCCAGGGTGACTCCGTTGCCGAGGGCGACCGCGACGAACGGGCCCCACTCCCCGGTGATCTCGAGGCCGAGCAACTCGCTGAGGAACTCGGCGGACTCGCGGTTGTCCCGGGCATGGACGATGGTGTGGTTCAGCTCGACGGACAAGGAATGCCTCCAGGGCATGTCCCGGCGCCTCCATGCCTCACCCGGCCGGTGACCGGCACGCGACGCCGTGAACGATCATAGGGACGGACGGAGCGACATGTCGACGAGTACCCCGTCCGCTCAGCCGGCCGTGTCCTCGTCCGCGGCACACGCCTTCCGGTCCGCGCCGCCGGGAAGGCCGGTGACCAGCCCGACGAGGCGGTGGCAACGGCTGCTGACGGCTTCCTGACGCACCGCCGGCGAGCGCCGTCGGACGCCTCGGTGCGCCTCGTGCCCGCCGGTGACCGGCAGCGGCACCGGGGGCTGCGCGAGTTGGCCGCCGGGTAGCCGCACCGTGCCGGGGCGACGCGGCCGGCGGCGGACTCACCTGTGGCGACCGCCGCGTGGCCGGCGCACCCCTCCAGCGCGGGCACCGGCGCCAGACCCGGCCGGTGTGCCGCGGCGCCCTTCGGCGTCCCGGCCGTCGCCGGCACGGCCCGGACGCCGAAGGGCGCGACGGGCCGGTACGAGCCGGGCACGAGCCGCGTTCGTCGAGGGCGCGGAGGGGTCCGGAAGGGCGGGTTTCCCCGTACCGCCAGTAATATGATCACCTTGCTTCGGGTGTACCAGTCAGTCAACTTGGTGTGTCTCAGGACGCGCCGTGCCCGGAGAGTGTCCATGTCCTCTGTCAATGACGCGCTGGACGACGCGCGCCTCGCCTACGAGCAGCACGTGCGGACGTGCCGCCAGTGCCATGCCGACGGCGCCGCCTGCGCCGTGGCCAAGCATCTCCTGCGGATCTACAACAACGCCCGCCGGAACCACATGCGGTCGGGAGGGCGGCACGCGGAGCCCAGCTGAAGGGGCTTTTCGGCCCGGGTGATCCGGGAACCCGGTCGCCGTCCCGTCCCCACCGAGACGCAGGAGGCCACCGTGACGGACCAGCACGGTGACCGGCCGAACCCGGTCACCCAGTACCCCCGACCCGAGTTCCCGTCCCAGGACCAGCCGCATCCGGGCTGGACCGGCCCGATGGACCCACCGCCCGACCACGGCGAGGACTCCTACCGTGGATCGGGCCGACTGGACGGCCGCAAGACCCTGATCACGGGCGCGGACTCCGGGATCGGACGGGCGGTGGCGCTGGCCTTCGCCCGTGAGGGTGCCGATGTGCTGTTCACCCACCTCGCCGAGGAGGAGGAAGAGGCCCGTGAGACGTCCCGGCTGGTGGAGGACGCCGGCGGCAAGGCGGTCGCCGTCCCGTGCGACATCCGCGAGGAGGCCAACTGCCGGGCGCTGATCGAGCGGGCGGTCGCCGAGTTCGGCCGCATCGACGTCCTCGTGAACAACGCCGCCTACCAGATGTCCCAGCCGGACGGCATCGAGGCGATCAGCACCGCGCAGTTCGACCGGGTCGTGCGGACGAACCTGTACGGCATGTTCTGGCTCACCAAGTTCGCGCTGCCGCACATCCCGGCCGGCGGCTGCGTCATCAACTCCACGTCCGTGCAGGCGTACAAGCCGAGTCCGCATCTGCTGGACTACGCGACGACCAAGGGCGCGATCGTCACCTTCACCCAGGGACTCGCGCAGATGCTCGCCGAGCGCGGCATCCGGGTCAACGCGGTGGCGCCGGGACCGGTGTGGACACCGCTGATCCCCTCCACCCTGCCGGACACGAAGGAGTTCGGCAGGCAGGCGCCGCTCGGCCGCCCGGCCCAGCCCGCCGAACTCGCCCCGGCCTACGTCTACCTGGCCTCCCCGCAGGCGAGCTACATCACCGCCGAGATCCTCAACGCGACCGGCGGCACCCCGCTGCCGTGACCTCAGGCGCCGTACACCGCACGGACGTCGGCGCGCGGCGGCGGGGCGTGCCGGGCCGCGGGACCCTCGGCGAACGTCCGCAGCAGGTTCTCCGTGGTGCGGGTGACGAAGGCGCGGGTACGGGTGTCCATGCCGTGGTCTCGCCCGAACATGCCCGTCCCGGCCACCAGCCCCTCCACCCAGCGCATGGTGCCGGTCGCGAACACCCCGGCGCCGCTCGCGGCCGTGTAGTACGCCGAGTCGCTGTGGCTGGCCCGCCCGCCGCAGACCAGCGGCGAGTGCGCGATGATCTCCAGCGGGCCGGGGGTCGGCGCGCCGGGCGTGACCCGGTCGTACTCCACACCGACCAGGTGCGCGAAGGCGTCGCCGGAGCGTGCCCCGGTGCCCTCGTACAGCCAGTGGTCGGCGGCCCGGACCACATAAGGGGCGTCGACCGGATAGCCCTCGTAGAGCACGCCGGTCAGGGACGACTCGGGATCCGGGGCCGGCGGCAGCCGGTAGTCGGTGGTGACCAGCGTCGGGTGCGCGTCGTAGCAGGGGTCGGCGCGGTAGTCCGTCTTGTAGCAGACCACCGTACGGTCGTCCGCGGTCTCACCGGCCTCCAGCCGGACCCGGCGGAAGCAGGTGTTCGCGCCGAGGAACGCGATGTTGGTACCGGCGTCCCGGGCGGCCGTCACCCGCGCCCGCTGCTCCGGTGTCCAGTACTCGTCGTGGCCCAGGCAGACGACGGCGTGCGCGCCGCGCAGCACCCCGGCGTCGCGGTGCAGGTCGATGCCTGTCGTGTAGGCCAGCGGGATGCCGAGGCGTTCGGCGAGCACCACCGGCGCCCACTCGTAGACCTGGAACTTCCCGGCGCCCTCGCCGTCGTAGGGGCGGTCGAAGCTCACCGCGAGGGAGCGGGTGGCGTACGCCCCGGACGCGCCGTTGTAGAGGCTGCTGCCGCCCCAGCGGTTGTACGCCTGCCAGGTGGCGGGCGCGTGCATCAGGACCGTACGGCCCCTGCCGTCGGTGGACCGGACGATCAGCGGAACGTACCGCTGGTGGCCGGTGTCCGCCTCCAGACGCAGCAGATAGGCGCCCTCCGGCCAGCCCGAGGTGTCCACCGGCACCGTCCTGGGCCAGTCGGCGCGCACGGTGCGGGTCGCGGGCAGGACACGTGGGGCCGGCTGGGCGCGGCCGGGTATGCGGCCGGACGTCCAGATCCGGCGGGCCTGTCTGCCTCCGTACCAGCCGACCCGGAACGCGGAGACCCGGAACGACGCGGCGGTGGTGGACACATGCAGCCCGAACCGCTCGCCCGGGGTCACGCTCACCCGGTCCGTGTACCCGGCCATCGCGTCCGGCGGGCCGGTGGAGGCCAGACGCCAATCGGCGGTGCCCGGAGCGTCTCGCTCGGTCTCGGGCCGGAGCCGTCCATCGGGTGCCGTCGTGGGACGGGGACGCGGTGGTGACGCCGTGCAGGCGGCGGCCGCGCCGAGACCGGCGCCCGCGCACAGGGTGAGGAAACACCGGCGGCCGAGGCCGTCCGGAGGCGTGGTGTCGTGTGCCGTGGCCACTTCACCTCCCGGGTCCGTGTCAGCCCCAGCGTCCCGGCGCCCGAGTGCCCCGCGCAACCCGCGCGGCGCGCCGGACGCCGGCCGACAGGCCGCGCCGCCAGGGCCGTCCGGGGCGGCCGGGGACTGAGCCGAACGGGTGATCCGGGTCGGGGACCGTCCGAGCCGGTCGCGCGCACTCAGGTGCGGAAGCCGACGTGCACGTGGTCGTGGTGGGTGGCGTCGCTGAAGAACTGACCGGCACCGCCGCCCGGCAACTGCACGGGCCCGCCCACGTTGTACGACCCCGCGGCCGCCGCGTCCCGCATGAACCGCTCGATCAGACCGCGTGGCGTCGCCGGGTCGACGACCGCGTGACCGTCGATCCGCCACACGTCGAAGGCACGGCCGCGGGGATGGTCGCTGGGCCTGCTGGTGCCGAACACGTCCAGCGGATGCCCGGAGCGGACGACGCTCACCTCGAGCCGGTACGTCCGCGCCAGCGCCAGCATCGCCTTTGCCACGCTGGTGTGCACCTGCCCGCTGCGCAGATCCGCCAGGGCGGCGGGCGGCAGCACGATCCGGTCGTCGGACAGCACGCTCCGGACGTCCGGCGCGAGCGACCGGGCGGCCGGTCCGGGACGCGCCGGGCGCAGGGCGTCGACCGTCCAGCCGGACCCCGACCGGGACAGCCGCACGTCGACCGTCGTCCCGCCGGCGCTCACCCTGCCGGCGCGCCGGATCCACTGCCGGCACACCACCAGCACGCTGGCCGACCGCGACAGGATCCCGCCGTACTGCGCGTCGACGACCTGCAGCGCCGCCTGGTCCGCCACCGGCAGCAGCGGCCCGGCGTGACCGACGAGTGCCGTCGACTGCCCCAGCGCGGCGACTCTCGCCCGTGCCGCCGCCGCTCCACCACGCCCCTCGGGCCAGGCGCCGATCGCCTCCACCACCTGCACGGCCCGCAGCTTCGCCGCCGGTTGCACCTCTGCGGAGGTGGGCCGCCACGGTGTGGTGCGGGGCAGAGCGGGGGAGGGCGACGGCGACCCCGTGGCGGTCGTGGCACTCCGGGACGGGCGCGCTGCCGGAGGCGTGCCCCCGGAACAGCCCGCCGCGCCGATGGCGACACCGGCAAGGGCCGCCAGGACGGCACGGCGGCCGGGCGGGGGAGCGGACGGCGCACGACTGCGAGTCATACGGCCCAGTGTCCGCCGTACGGCAGCGGGCCGGCGAGCGCCGGGGCGTCCGGTACGGCGGTGGCGGAGGCCTTCCGACCCGCAGCCGGAGTGGGTCCACGGCCGGACTGGAGTGACGGGAGCGGGGCCGCCGGCTGCACGGGTGTTCCGGCGGCCCGCGTCGACACGCGAACGCGCCCCCGGTCACGGACCGGGGGGCGTCGCTGGATGTGCTACGGCGCGATCACGCCTGCTGCTTGCGGCGCAGCGTCAGGTACGTGCCGGTCGCGCCGGCGGCCAGCAGGGCGCCCACGCCGAGGCCGACCGGAAGGGTCGGGAAGCCGGAGGCGTCGGTCGTAGCGGCCGTGTTCTGCATCGCCGGGCCCGGGGTGATGCTGGTGGAGACCGGGGCGATGTGCTGGATCGGGCCGATGTGCTTGACGGAGCCGTCGGCGTTCAGCAGCACCTGCCTGTCGTTCGGGTGCCGGAAGTCGAACATGCCCGCGAGGGAACCGGCGGTGGCGTCGAAGGAGTGGTCGCCGATACGGCCGGTCTTCCAGTTGTCCTCGATGAACCGGGTGATGGACGCCTGGTCCGTCAGGGTGTGGTCCACCTTGTTGACCTTGCTGTACGGCGAGACGACCAGCAGCGGCTGACGGGTGCCCGGGCCGCAGCGGTCGGCGTAACCACCGGCCGCCTTCGGGCCCTTCTGGCAGGCCGGGCTGTCGGTGGCCTTGCCGTTGGAGCCGAGGGAGGTGTCCGTCGAGCCGTTCTTCGGGGCGACGTAGGCGTGGTCGTACCAGCCGTCGGAGTCGTCGTAGGCCACCACGATCGCGGTGGACTTCCACTGCGGCGAGCTCTGGATCGCGTTGATCTGGTTCACCAGGAAGTGCTGCTCGTCGACCGGGTCGGAATAGCCGGCGTGGCCGTCCTGGTACGCACCGGCCTTGACGAAGCTGACGGCCGGCAGTTTGCCCGCCTTCAGCGCGGCGGAGAAGTCGGTCAGGTCGTAGTTGTGGTTGGCCTGACCGCCGTGGCCGATCTCCGAGACGCTCTTCGGCGCCAGGTGGTGCGGGTTCGCCGTCGACTTGTAGTAGGCGAACGGGTTGTGGTGCGGGCTGTAGTCGACCACGGACGCGCCGCCCACGTTGGTGTGCGCGGTGTCGCACTTGGCGTAGGAGCCGGACTTTCCGTCCCACGCGGTCGAGGGACGGAAGCCGCCCTGGAACCAGCCCCACGTCACCTTCTTGGCGTTGAGCAGGTCACCGATGTTCCTTCCCTGCATCGCCGCCAGCGCGTTGCTGCTGGTGTGGTCCTTGTCGGCGCAGTCGTCGTAGGCCGGGTCCGGGTCGTTGATGACCGTGCCCACGCCCTTGGCGTCGGGGGACTTCACCGTGTAGGTGTCCGGCGTCGAGGTCTGCTTGGGGTTCTCGGTGCCGGAGGACGGGTCCACGGAGATCACGCCGTGCGTGTTGCCGGAGACCAGGTTCAGTGCGCCCGGTGTGGAGGGACCGTAGTTCGAGCTGAAGGCGCGGTCGCTCAGCGCGTAGTGCTGGGCGTAGTTCCACAGCCCGGTGACGGTGTTGCCGTCGTAGTAGTCCATGACCAGGCCCGGCTCACCGAACAGACCGCCGCTGCACTTGTCGACCTCGGTGTTCTGCACGTACTGGTCGGCCTTGCCGCCGTCCGCCGCGTACTGCTCGGCACCGTAGTTGTGGTTCTGGTCGCAGGTCATCGCCTGGGACGGGGAAAGCCGCTTCGGCGCGTACTGGTTCGGGTTCTTCTTCAGCAGCCCGGCGTGCGCGAGGGTGTCGATGTCCTTCGGGGTGTTCCTCGACGCGGTGAACTTCGTGCCGTCGGTGTTGGCGGCCTTCGGGTACGTGGCGAAGTAGTGGTCGAAGGAGATGTTCTCGTCGAAGAGCACGACGACGTGCTTGATCGGTGTCGCGGTCGAGGAGTGCCCGCCCTGCGCCGCGGCCGGCGCCGCCGCCCAGCCGGGCGCGTTGCTGCCGAGCACGGTGAGCGCCGCGGCTCCCGCGAACGCTCCCAGGCTCCGCATTGCGCCTCGTCTTCCATTGCTGGCCATGGTGGTTACCCCTCCGGACTGAACGTCTGTGCGTCGTACGAGCAGGGATGCTGCGCCCGTTGCCGGGCGGGTCGGCGGAGCCATGATGGCGTGCGGGTGAACAGCGAGTCAGGGATACCAGGGCAAAACTTGACTGTGTGTTGACCCGTTCGGCGGCGGAGTTGTCCGGACAGGCTCAGGTGAACAGGCCGTGCCCGTACCAGTCCTGGCCGTCCCGCACGCCGGGCAGCGCGAAGAAGTAGCCCCCGCCGAACGGGCTGACGTAGTCCGTCAGCGGCTCGCCCTTCAGCCGGTGCTGCACGGTCTCGAACTGCCGCTCCACGTCCTGCTGGTAGCAGCAGAACAACAAGCCCATGTCGAGGTTGCCGTTGGCGTCCATGCCCCGGTCGTAGTTGTAGGCGCGGCGCAGCAGGCGCTGGTCGTCGGTGGCGGGAGTACGGGGGTTGGCGAGCCGCATGTGCGCGTCCAGCGGGATGACGTCACCCTTCGGATCGTCCGCGTACTTCGGCGTGTCGTGCTCGTGGTCACCGTCCAGCGGTGCCCCGGACTCCTTGGCCCGTCCGAAGATCCGCTCCTGCTCGCCGAGCGAGACCCGGTCCCAGAACTCCACCAGCATCCGGATCAGCCGCACGACCTGATAGCTGCCGCCGATCGCCCAGTCCGGCTCACCCATGCCCTTGCCCACCCACACCAGACTGTTCATCTCGCGGCCGCTGCCGGCGTCCGGGTTCGCGGTGCCGTCCTTGAACCCCAGAAGGTTGCGTGGGGTCCCGGACGGCCGGGGCGGGCTGGAGAAGCCGTCCATCCGCCACCGGACCTGTGCGGCGCCCCGGGTGTGCCGGGCGAAGTCGCGCAGCGCGTGCAGGGTGATGTCCGGTTCGTCCGCCTGCAGTTGGAGACTCAGGTCGCCGTGGCACCAGTCGGGCTTCAGGTC
Organism: Streptomyces sp. NTD91; assembly: GCF_059510455.1. Classification (NCBI taxonomy): domain Bacteria; kingdom Bacillati; phylum Actinomycetota; class Actinomycetes; order Kitasatosporales; family Streptomycetaceae; genus Streptomyces; species Streptomyces sp. NTD91. The sequence goes on along the minus strand of NZ_JCAJZW010000015.1, from coordinate 83,721 downwards.
GTCGTCGGGGAACTCGGGCATCGCGGTCAGCCGCCGGGGCCTGAGCGCTGCCAGCCCGAACCGGTCGTCGAAGAGCGAGGCGCCCACGCCGACGGTGACGGCCAGCCGACCGGGCGGCAGCCGGCCGCCGAGGACGCCCGAGTCGGCGGGCGGACCGGTGATGCCCACCGGGGAGGGCGTCCCGCCCGAGGTGAGGAAGCGGGCCCGGTCGGTCAGCGTGCGCAGCAGGTCGGTGAGTTCGGCACGGCTCTCGGTGGTCGCGTCGAGCGAGAGGAACACGCAGGTGCGGCGGGGCGCGGCGATCGCGGAGGCCTGGTGGGTGCCGTGAAAGGGGGCGATGGCGGGGATGGCGCCCGCGGTGCCGGCGGAGGCGGCGGCGCTCGTGGCGAGACCCGCTCCCGCCAGCGCGGCGCCGCGCAGGAAGCCGCGCCGTGCCAGGCCGGTCCGCTCGAGGGCGCGCCGGCCCGTGTCGATGTCGCCCGTCGCCTCGGCTCGGCGGATGTCGCTCACACGGTCCTCCGCGGGTCGCACAGGGTCGCCACCGGCGCCAGCCGCTCCACCAGGTCGCCGAGCACGGCGTTCACGTCCTCCCGCTGTGCACGGGTGAGACGGTCCGGCGGGACCCAGGAACCTCCGTGGCCGAATGCGTCCAGGGTGTGCTGGGCGCGGTCCAACTCCTTGTGGAGCTCGGGCAGACCGGCGTACCGCGTCCGCAGCAGCGGCTCGATCCGCGACAGCACCTCGCGGGTGCCGTCCAGGTTGGCGCGGGCGGTGGCGAGGTTGCTGCCGCTGCCGTAGTCGGTGCGGCCGGTCAGCTCGAACTGCACGGTGTTCTCCAGGATCTCGTGTGCGCGCAGCCCCAGCTGGGCGGGGTCCATGCGGGTCTGCGACCAGTTGTCGCGCAGCCGGGTCACGGCCCGCACCAACGCCGTCGCCGGGGCGCGCAGACCGCCGGCCGGCTCACCGTGCCACAGCCCGTACTCGACGCGGTGGAACCCGGCGAAGTCCTTGTCGTGCACGCCACCGGGCAGGCCGGCGTCGGTGCCGTTGATCGCCGTGTCGGCGTCGCCGAAGGCGTCGTACGCCGCGCCCAGCCGCTCGTACTCCAGGTGCGCCGGCAGCCAGGCCGACCGGGCCGCGGCGAGATCGCCCCGGTCGATCGCGTCCCGGAGCCTCGTCGTCAGCCGGACGACCTCGTCGAGTCCGCCGCCGATCCACTTCTGGTAGGCGAGGGCGGGCGGAATCAGATCGTGCTCCGAGACCGGCGCGGCACCCGGTCCGCGCTGCCCGCCGGCGATGTGCACGGTGGGTCCGGTGACGGCGTCGGCGTCGTCCGGCACGCACTTGAAGGCGTACGCACCCTTGCCGAGCCGTACGGTCAACTGCCGTGTCGTGCCGGGGCCGAGGCCCTCCACCTCCCCGTACACCAGCCGACTGCCGGGGTCCTCCAGGTAGACCTCGGCGGCGCTGTCGGAGGTGTTGTGCAGGTCGAAGGTTCGCACCCCGGGCTCGGGCCGGCTCCAGCCGCGGCCGCAGCGGCTCTCCGACACGTCGATGACGACGTGCCCGGACGAGCGGCCGGCGGGCCGTCCGGGCCGTGTGCCGCCCAGCGGGAACGCCAGGAGCGTGCCCGCGAGGGCCACGGCGAGGACGACGAACACGGCGGGGGCCGTCCGGAGACGAACGGACCGCGTGCCGAGGCGAGGCAACGGCATGGCGAGCCTTTCCGGGACGACGTCGTACGCAGCGGCCTCATGGTAGGCATCCCTCCGGATCCGAACAGCCGTCCCAGGACTTCGATGGCCAAGAATTCGCCCGGGGTTCACCGGTCATTGGCCGGTTGCCGCTCCGCAGGCGTCGAGGACAAGCGGTGCGAAGACGGGTGTGCGGTGTGCCTCGCCTGGTTGAAGCCGCCTTGCCCGGCCGCCCGTTCAGCGCACCGGGAAACCGAACCCGTACCCCTGCTGCTTCAGCCACGGCAGGACGGCGCGCAGCGCGGCGACGGTCTGCGAGCGGTCGCCGCCCGCGTCGTGGAACAGGATCGTCGGCCCGTTGGCCAGCTCGCCCTTGACAGTGGCGACGATGGCGTCCGTGCCCGGCCGCTCGAAGTCCTTGGAGTCCACGTTCCAGCCCAGCGGCCGCATCCCGTGCGAGGCCGCCAGGTGCCGGCTGTACGGGGTGAACGCGCCGCCCGGTGCCCGGTAGTACATCGGCCGGACCCCACCGGACGCCTGGGTGATCTGTCGCTCGGCCTGAAGGATCTCCTGCGACTGGTAGGCGTCGGACTTCTTGTCCATCGTGGTGTCGTGCGACACCGTGTGGTCGCACAGCCGGTGCCCGGCCGCCACCACCTGCCGGACCAGCTCCGGATGCGCCGCGGCCTGCGGGCCGATCATGCAGAACGTCGCCTTCACGCCGTTCTCCCGCAGCACTTGGAGCACCTGCGGGGTCCACACCGGGTCCGGGCCGTCGTCGATGGTGATGTTGACCGCGTGCGCGCCGCCGTCCGAGGCGTGGACGATGTCGGCGGACACCGGTGCCGCCGTCGCCGCGTGCCGGGCCGGGGCACCAGGCCGGCCCGGGCCGCCGCCCGACTGGCCCGCCTGCGCCGTCCAGACCGAGGCGGCGACCGCCACCGCCGTGACCCCCACCGCCGCCGCGACCATACTGCCGTACCAGCCCCGCCCACTGTGCCGCGCCATGCCCCGCCCCGTTTCCGTGCCGTGTCCCTGTGCTGTTGTGCACCCCGTGTTCCGTGCACCTGTCAGGACGGCCGGAGTTGATCGTGGGATCCGCCTGTTACCGATCACGGACAATTCCGGGGCGCCTTTGCGACAGATGCCGTCGGGATCAACGGCGCGCGGGGACGGATGCGGACAGGCCGCGGGCCCCGGCCGGGCCACCGTCCCGCAGCGGCGTCAGCGGTTCTCCCGCTGCGCGGCCACGATCGTGTTCATCGTGGTCTCCACCCCCGCCAGCCGCTGCACGCGCTCGGCCAGCCCCGGGAACTGCGCCGCCACCCTGGTGAGGATTCGCAGCTCCGGCGGGGCCACGCTGAGCTCGGCGAGGTCGCGCTCGATCGCTCGCGTCACGCCCTTGCACACCTGCGCCGGTGAGACCGTGCGGACACCGGCGGGGGTCGACGAGCCCGTCTGCGCGAACATGCCCAGTTCGCGCACGAACCCGGGCTGGACGATCGAGACGCCGACACCCGTGCCGTGCAGATCCTGGCGGAAGGCCAGGGAGAAGCCGCGCAGCCCGAACTTCGCCGCGTTGTACAGGGCAGACGACTTGGTGGCGGCGATGCCGGACAGCGAGCCGACGAAGCAGATGTGTCCGTGCCCGGCGGCCACCATGGCCGGAGCGAGCAGCCGGGCGAGCAGGGCCGGAGCCCGCAGGTTCACCGCGAGGGCCCGGTCGATCTGCTCCGGCGTGTAGTCGAGCACGTCGCCGCTGGAGGGCAGGGCCGCGTTGGCGATCAGGATGTCCGTGCCGGCGGCCTCCTCGGCCAGTCGTCGTACGTCGTCCGGGTCGGCGAGATCGGCCGTGATCGCGCGGGCGCCGTAGCGCCGGGCGAGCGGTTCGAGCGCCTCGGACCGCCGGCCCGTGAGCACGAGACGGGCGCCACGAGCGGACAACTCGGCGGCGAGGGCGCCACCGATGCCGCCGGTGACACCGGTGAGCAGAACGGTCGACCCGGAAATGCGCACGACTGGCTCCCCTTCTTGTTCGTTCGAACGAACAGTACGGGGCGGTGGGCCGCCTGTCCACCGGCGTGAGCACCGGGTGATGGAAGAATGCACGTCATGCAGCACGCCGCCCCCTCCGCCCCGATGCGCCGACGCATCATCACCGCCGTCCTGCGGATCATCGACGAGGACGGGGTAGCCGCGGTCACGAACCGGCGGATCGCCAAGGAGGCGGGCGTGTCCCTCGGTTCGGTCACCTACCACTTCGAGACCCAGCACGACCTGCTGCGGGAGAGCCTGCTGCACTTCGTCCGCGAGGAGGCGCGGCACTTCACCGAACTCGCCGAGCAGTGCCGGACGGAGGGCCTGGCCGTCGAGGACGCGGCGTCCCTGGCCGGCCAGGTGGCCTGCGGCGCGGCGCTGGGCAGCGCGCATCTGGCGCCCTTCGAGCTGTACCTGCACGCCGGACGCGACGAGCGGCTGCGGGAGGCGGCGGCCGAGGCGTTCCGGGCCTACGACCTGCTCGCCACCCGCATCCTCACCGCGCTCGGCGTCCCGGACGCCGAGCGCCTGGCCGCCACGACGGTCGCCCTCGTGATGGGCCTGCAACTGCGGAGGCTGGCCACGGGCAGCCCCGCCGAGGACCTGGTCGACGCCCTTCTGCTGCTCGTGCGCGGGGCCGCCGACCGGCCCTCCGAGGCGGCCTCAGGGGAGCCGGCGGCACAGTAGGGCGGCGGGGCCCGGGCGGCTGCCCACCCGGGTGGTGCCAGGCGATCCCGGCGGCGTACTCGTCGTCGGCGCACCGCCGCTTGTACTCGCGGGGAAGGGGCGGGCCCGGCCGATCCCGGCGCGGCCTACAGGGCCCGCGCGACGAGCAGCGCCACGTCGTCGTGGTCGTCGGGGTGGCGCAGACCGTACAGCAGGACGTCGCAGGTCTCCTCCAACGGCCTGCGCGGCTCGTCGAGAAGGTCCAGCAGGGCGTTCAGCCGGTCGTCGATGGCGTGCTGACGGGTCTCCACGAGGCCGTCGGTGTAGAGGACGAGCACGTCGCCGGGGCGGAGTCCGACCTGCGTGGTCTCGAACCGGACGCCCCCGACGCCGAGCGGTGCCGCGGTCGGAAGTTCCAGGAGCCTCGGCGTGTCACCGGGTCGCGCGAGGGCCGGCGGCATGTGTCCCGCGTTGGCGACGCAGCACTGCCCGGTGGCGGGGTCGTACACGGCGTACAGGCAGGTGACGATGTAGTGCTCCAGGTCGCAGGTGATCCTGTCCAGGTGCTGGAGCACCGCGTCGGGGGCGAGGTCGAGATCGGCGTAGGCGCAGGTCGCGGTGCGCAGCCGGCCCATCGTGGCGGCCGCGTCGATGCCGTTGCCCATGACGTCGCCCACCACCAGTGCCGTCTTCTCCTGATCCAGCGGGATGACGTCGTACCAGTCCCCGCCGACCTCGCTCGTGGCCTGTGCGGGCTGGTAGCGGGAGGCGAGTTCCAGGCCCGTGTGGTGCGGGGGGTGGTCGGGCAGCAGGCTGCGCTGGAGGGTGAGTGCGGTGTTGCGGACGCTCTGGAACCAACGGGCGTTGTCGATGGCCACCGCGGCCCGGCCGGCCAGTTCGGTGGCGAGGACCACGTCGTCCTCGTCGAACGGCTGCGGGTTGCCGGTCCGCTTGAGGTCGAGCGCGCCGAGCACCTCACCGTGCGCGATCAGCGGCACCGCGAGGTAGGAGTGGACGCCGGCCTCGGCGAGCAGGGCGCCGGCCTCGGCGTCCCGGGCGATGCGCGGCAGATCGCGCGGCCCGACCCGCCGCAGCAGAACCGGACGCCCGGTGTGGACGCACAGCGTCACCAGCCGGTCGCCCTCGTAGCAGGCGATGTCGCCGGGAGGGTCGGCGGCGCGCAGGGCGACCGTGGGCTGGGCCGCCTTCAGGGCGAGGGCGCGGAAGATCTCCGGCCCGTTGTCCGGTCGGCGCATACGGCGGCAGGACAGGGCGGAGTCGAGGACGTCCACGGCGACCACGTCGGCCAGCGCCGGCACCGCGATCTCCGCCAGTTCTCGGGCGGTCTGCTCCACGTCCAGCGCGGTGCCGACCCGGGCGGAGGCGTCCGCGATGAGCGCCAGGCGCCGCCGAGCCCGGTCGGCCTCGGCGGCCGCGAGGTGCCGCTCGGTGACGTCGACGACCGATACCGCCGCGCCCAGCACCCGGCCGCCCGGGTCCTCCAGACGGTAGAAGGACAACGACCAGGCGTGCTCATGGCCGGGATCGGCCGGGGGGCGGCCCACATGGAACTGGTCCAGCAGCGGCGTACCCGTCGTGATCACCTGGCGCAGGGCCGCCTCGACGGTGTCGACGTCCGGGAAGGGCAGGGTCTCCCTCAGATGACGGCCGATGTGGTCCTCGGCGGGCAGGCCGTCGATCCGCTCCAGCGCCGGATTGACCAGGAGATACCGCAGGGCGGGATCGAGCAGGGCCAGGCCGATGGGGGACTGGTTGATCAGTCGCTCGCACAGGGCCAGGTCGGTCTCGACCCGCTGCAGCAGGGTGTGGTCGGCAGCGATCCCCAGGGCGTAGACCTCGCCGTGGTCGTCCAGCAGCCGCATGGTCCGGAACTCCGTCAGCCGGCTGCTGCCGTCCTTGTGCCGCACCGGGAACGCGCCGGCCCATCCCCGGCCGCTCTCCAGCACCTCGGCGAACAGGCTCATCACGGCCTGCAGATGCTCCGGGTGGACGAGCAGGGGTGCCGCGGGCTTGCCGAGGGCCTCCTGCGAGGAGTAACCGAAGAGTTCCTCGGCCTGCGGAGTCCAGAAGACGACACGGCCGCGGACGTCCAGGGCGACCGCGGCCACGCTCAGCACGTCCAGCAGCCCGGTCGGCCTGGGCAGCCCCTCGGCCTGCTCCTCGTCGCCGGTGTCGAAGGAGTCCACAGCCATGCCGGTTCTCACCTCCAGCGGGCGGCCGGGCGCGGGTGCTGACGACCGGTGCTTCCATGGTCCCTCCGTCGGCGGCCCGGCCCAACCTGAGCGACGCCGGACCCGCGCCCGCCCGGCCCGCGATGCGCCGGGCCGCGGTGCGCTCGGTCCGCCAGGGCAGCCCCGAGGCCGTCGTGCAGGTCGGCGAGCGGGTCGACTTCCTCCCACCGCCCGAGGACGCACGGCTGATCATTGACGGCGATCCGCTGCTCATCCCGGTCCTCGACCCCTCCGGCAAGCTGTGGACCGACCGGGAACCCGAGCGCGCGGAACGCATCCGCGCGTACGGCCTGCACTCGCTCATCGCCGTGCCGATGCGCGCCCGAACACCGCCTTCGGCCTCACCACGTTCGCCCGCTCGCTCAACCCCGCCTCCTTCGGACCCGACGACGTCCTGCTGGCCCGGGAACTGGTGGCCCGCGCGGCGGTGTGCGTGGACAACGCCCGCCGCGACCCCCGGGAGCACACGGCGGCGATCACCCTGCAGCGCAGCCTGCTGCCCCCCGCCCTGACCGGCGGCACCGCCCACCCGCCAGGTGCAGGACTGGGGTCTCGGCGACGAAGCGGCCATGACGACGGAACTCGTGGTGAGCGAACTCGTCACCAACGCCATCCGCTACGCCGACCTGCCCATACGGCTGCGGCTGCTGCGCGACGCCCGCCTCACCTGCGAGGTCTTCGACGGCAGCAGCACGGCCCCACGCCTCAGGCATGCCAGAAGCACGGACGAGGGAGGCCGCGGGCTCTTCCTGGTCTCCCAGCTCGCCCATCGGTGGGGCGTCCGGTACACCGGCGCCGGGAAGATCATCTGGGCCGAGCAGGAGATCCCCTGAGCCGCTGATTTGCCTTCGAGCGCACTCCAGGATCCACACTGGCCCCGACGAGATCCGTGCCGAGGACAGACAGGACGGCGGCAGCCCATGACAGCGACGAACGGGGCGGAGCATCCTCTGCCGTACGACACCTACCGCGAGGCCGTTGCCCGCGAGACCCTGCGTTTCGCCGAGGTGGCCGAGGGCGTCGACCCGGCCACCGCCGTTCCCTCCTGCCCCGGCTGGACGCTGGCCGACCTCACCCGGCACGTCGGAGCGTTGCAGCGCTGGTTCAGCACCCTCCTGACGGGTCTGGTGCAGGAGCCGCCCCGCCGCCGCGACGTGGAGCTGGGGCTCCCCGAGGACGAGCGGGACCAGCCCGGCTGGGTGGCGGCGGGGGTGCCCGCCGTGGCGGCCGTCCTGCGGGACACCGATCCCGAGGCACCGATGTGGGCATGGGGAGCGGACCGGCACGCCCGCTTCTGGGCCCGCCGGATGCTGTTCGAGACGCTGGTGCACCGGGTGGACGCGGAGCACGCCGTCGGGCTCACCTCCGCCGTCGACCCCGTGCTCGCCGCGGACGGCGTGGACGAGTTCCTCGTCAACCTGCCCTACGCGGGACTCTTCGCGCCCGGTGTGACCACGTTGCGCGGCGACGGTGAGACCGTCGGGTTCCGGTGCACGGACGGCGACGGCCGCCCAGGCGAGGAGTGGCGGGTGCGACTGGAGCCGGACGGCTTCCGCCTGGTGGACCGGGAGGCCGGGGAACTCGGGCCGGTCACGGCGTCGGTGCGCGGCCGGGCGGCGGACCTGCTGCTCCTCCTCTACGGCCGGCGGTCCTACCAGGAGCCCGCCTTCGAGGTCGCCGGTCGGACCGAGGTCCTCGACAACTGGTTCGCCCGCACCGCCTTCTGACCCGGGCCGTGCTCACGCGTCCGGCGACCCGGCAGGCGGCTCCTCGGGCAGCAGACAGACCGCGAGCGCCGCGGTGTCGTCCGCGAGGCCGCGGTCGCTGTGGGCCAGGAGGTCGTCGTGGATCCGGGCGAGCAGCTCTTTCGGTGGGAGGGGACCCCAGGAACGGAGACGGTCCAGCAGCGGGTAGAAGACGCCGGACGCGTCCCGGGTCTCCGTGACGCCGTCCGTGTAGAGCAGCAGCTGGTCGCCGGGCCGGAACGGGTAGGTGTCGACGTGGTACGGGTCCTCGACCAGCATGCCGAGATTCAGGGGAGGCGCCGGACGCCCGCCGTCCAGTTCCCGCACGTCCCCGGCCCGCAACCGGATCGGCGGCGGGTGACCGCAGTTGACGATGCGGACGAGGTGACCCTCGGCGGGGATCTCGGCGAACACCGCGGTGACGAACCGCTCGGCCGTCTCCGTCCCGCCGAGCCACATGGCTCGGCGGTTCATGCTCGTGTCCACCCGGTCGACCACGTCGAGCAGCCCGGGTTCGTCGTAGGCCACCTCGCGGAAGGCTCCGAGCAGCGCGGCGGCGGTCTCCACCGCGAGCAGTCCCTTGCCGCGGACGTCACCGATGAGCAGACGGACCCCGTAACGGGTGGGGACGGCCTCGTACAGATCGCCGCCGATACGGGCCTCGGCGGCGGCGGACAGGTACAGGCTCTCCAGACGGAGCCTGCCGATCCGGTGCGGCAGGGGGCGCAGCAGGACCCGTTGCGCGGTCTCGGCGACGTGCCGCACGTCGGCGAGCGTCCGCTCGCGCCGGATGCGGTGGGCGGCCAGGATCGTGCCGAGGACGCCGACCAGGGCCGTGCAGACGTAGGAGGCGACGTAGTGCCGGTCCCACAGATAGCCCACGGGCCGGCCCGCACAGCACGGCGTGCCGGCGAGCACCCCTTCCATGACGAGGGCGAACACCGCGGCGGCGGCGACGGCGACCGGACCGTGCGCGAACGCGGCCACCAGAGGTACGGCGATGAGCACGAAGCTCACCGGCCAGTCCACGGGCGTGAGCGGCTCCAGCAGCAGCACGGCCGCGACGTACAGCACCGGCAGCCAGCGCAGCCACGCGGGAGGCTCCGGCAACCCAGGTCGCGGGGCCGTGCTGCCGTCCTCCGGCGTGCGGCCGGTCCGTCCGTGCGTCACCCGACCAGCCTGGTGCGCCGGGCCCCCGTAACCCGCGGATTGCTCCACTCAACGGCATGTTCCGGCCGCGCCGCGCGGTGTTTCGGTGATTGCTGCCACGGCCGTTGATCGTCACTCTGGGCGGGTGATCCTGGTTCCTGGCCGGCTGTGGCAGCAGAGCCCGGTGCGCAGGGCGCTGGGCACCGGGCTGCCCGCCGGTGTCTTCTTCGCCGCCTTCGTGCTGGTGGAGTCCGGCTCGTGGTCGGGCGCCGCGGTCGTCTTCCTGATCCTGGGCCCGTTCCACGGCATCAGGACGGCGCGGCGCATGGGCCGGGCGTGGCCCGGGGCCGGGGACCTGGACCCCGCCGGCCGCGCTGCGGTGGTGCGCGCCACCCGGCGGGGCGAGGCCGTCGGCGAACCCGCACTGGCTCCCGCCGTCGTCGAGTACGCGGACGGTCTGCGCCGGGCCGCCGACGAGGAGCGGTTGCGCCGCCCACTGATTCTCGTCGTCGCCGTCCTCGCGCTCGCGCTCGCCGTGTACGACACCGTGACGGCACCGGCCGGCGTGCTCGTCGCCTCCTGGCTGGTGGTCGCCCTCCTGCTTGCCGACCTCGCCGGGTGGCCCCGCGCACGCGCGCGCCTGCTGACCCGGGCGGCCCGGGCGCGGGACCTGGCCCGCTCCCCGCGGAACGCGGACCGGCCGGGGCCGGGTACCTGACGCCCGCCGGCCCGGTGCCGTCGGAGGGGTCCGCGCCACCGAGCCGGCAAGGACGTTCACCTGTGCCGCGCCCGACCGGGCGTCCCGGCACCGAAGCCGATCGCGAAGACGTGCAGGCCTCCGGCCGCGACGTCGGACGGCAGGCGCACGTCGGCGACCGTCCTGCCCGGACTCAGGGCCACCGGTGCCGTGGCGAACACATACGCGGTGGTGGCGTCGGACGCGGTGCCCGCATGGTTGCGGTAGGGCATGGTCACCGCGACCGAGTTGCCGGGCAGCGGTGATGAGGCGCCCGCGCTCAGCGTCCAGTCGGACAGCCCGAGGGGGACCGACTGGGTGGTGCCGTCCGTGTAGGTGACGGTCGCGGTGCCGGACACCGGGCCGTTGTTGGCCGCCCCCAGGAAGGAGATGCTGCCGGAGCCGGACACCCGGACCGTCTGGCCGTTCGCCTCGTAGTTGTCCGGCGCGCCGGACGCCACGTCGGGCCAGGTGAACGTGACCCCGTTCGCGGTGACCTTCGAGCCCGGCGAGACCCCGGCGGCGGCCAGGGCGTGCGCCGAGTAGCTGAAGCCCGCGCCGTCGAAGTCGGCCGAGGCCGCGGCGGTGTCACCGGAGGTTCCCACGTCGGTGCGGCCGGGCGTGCCCGGGTAGGAGGGCGGCGCTGCCGAGGCGTCCGACGCCCACGCCGTGTCGGCAGTCGTGCCGAGCACATAGGTGAGGGTGCCGCCGCCGGTGAGGGCGCCGTCGGGCGCGTGTGCCGCGTTCCACGCCGTGCCGTTCCAGGTGGCCGACCGGACGTACGGAGCGTCGTCCGCCGCGCCGGTGCCGTTGATGGTGAGGGTGTGCCCGGACGGCAGGGTGATCACCGCCTGGGTGAAGAGTGGGCTTCCCAGGGCCAGGTCGGCGGTGCCCGGGGTCTGCGGGTACATGCCGAGGGCGGACCAGACGTACCACGAGCTCATCTCGCCCAGGTCGTCGTTGCCCGCGAGACCGGACGGGCCGTCGGTCCAGATCTGGTCCTGGACCTGCCGCACCACCTTCTGCGTCTGGTACGGGCGGCCGATGTAGTCGTATTCCCAGGGGATCTCGAGGCTGGGTTCGTTGCCGAGGTCCGTGTGTCCGCCGGCGCCGGTCAGCGACGACAGGTCCGTGTCCAGGTACGTGGCCAGGGCCGCGTCGCCGCCCATGGCGGTGGCCAGTCCGTGCACGTCGAACGGCACCATCGGCGTGTACTGCCAGGAGTCGCCCTCGACGAAGTTCTTGCCCGAGGTCGGCGAGAAACCGGCCGTCCAGGTGCCCGAGGCGTCACGGGGCTGGATGAATCCGCTGCCGAAATCGAACAGGTTCCGCCAGTCCTGCGCCCGGTCCACGAACCGGCGCTGATCGGCGGTGTGTCCGAGGGCACCGGCGAGGGCGGAGACCGCGAAGTCCGCCGAGTCGTACTCGAGAGTGGTGGAGGCCGGTCCGTAGAAGTTGCAGCAGCCGTACTTGCCGTTGCTGGGCAGCCGGCCCAGCTGCTCGAGACGGGCGAGCCCGGGACGGTTGCCGTTGGGGACGGTGGCCTCCGCGATCATGCCCTCGAGCGCGGCGGCGGTGTCGAAGTTCCGGGCCCCGAAGGCGTAGTAGTCGGCCAGGATCTCGTCCGCCGGGTCGCCGACCATGACGTACGTCTCCCCGTTGTTCTCCGACCACTTGGGGAACAGGCCGGTCTGCCGGTAGGCGTCGACCATCGACTGGGCGGTGTCCGAGGCGGTCCGTGGGGCGACGAGGGCTTCGAGCTGGGCCTGCGAGCGGTAGATGTCCCAGCCCGAATAGTTGGCGTAGGCGGCGCCGTGCCCCTTGTCCACGGTGTGGGCCTTGCCGTCGAAGCCGGGATAGCGGCGGTTGGTGTCGCTGATCACGTTCGGGTGCAGCAGCGCGTGGTAGAGCGCGGTGTAGAAGACGGTCCGCTGAGCGGCTGTCCCGCCGGCGATCCGCACCCGGCCCAGCAGGGACTTCCAGGAGCCGTACGCCGCGCCGCGCACCTTGGCCAGGTCCCAGCCGGGGTTCTCCGCCTGCCGGTTGCCCACGGCGTCCGCGGCCGACACATAGGAGATGCCGACCTTGGCCTGAACGGTCCGGTGGGTGGTGGTGTCGAACGTGACATAGCCGTCGGAGCCGCTCGTACGGGGCGCGAGGGCGTGCGGCCTACGGGGCACGGTGCCGTGCAGCGTCGGTTTGTTCGGCGCCTCGGGGGCGTTGGGGGAGGCGTTGCTCCTCGGGGTGGTGGGGGTCGCGGCGGCGAGCGCCGTACCGCTGTGACGGAACGGCCGGTCGAAGACCATGTCGTAGTAGACGGTGTAGGAGTTGCCCTCACCACAGAAATTGCCGCTGGTGACCTTGCCTGTGACCTCTTTGTCGTTCACCACGTCGAACTCGGCGGCGGTGTCCCCGTTCTCGCTGTCCGTGAGCTTGAGGACGAGGTTCGCCCGGCTGGTGGCGGGGAAGGTGAAGCGGGCCATGCCGCTGCGGGTCGTGGCGGTCAGTTCGGTCCTCACACCGTTGTCCAGCGTCACCGTGTAGGAGCCGGGCACGGCGGACTCGTGGCTGTGCGAGAAGCTGTCGGTGGCGCGCGTGTCGACCGCGCCCAGGGTCGGCAGGACCGGGATGTCGCCGGCGGCCCGGCAGCCGGGTCCGGCGATGTGGGTGAGACCGAACCCGGTGATGGTCGAGTCGGTGTACTCGTAGCCGCCGCCGTCCGGCCGGTGCGGGCTGGTGTCGGGGCTCCACTGGACCATCCCGAACGGGACGTCGGCCCCGGGGAAGTCGTCGGCCGCGTGCGAGGTCCCGATGAACGGATCGACGTAGGAGGCCGGATCGGCGACCGGCGCGAGCGGGACGGGGGCGGCAGGAGCGGGGGCGGAGGCGGCACCGACGAGCAGGGCGCCGGTGGCCAGCACGGACAGAAGGCGGAACGGCACCATCGTGACCATGTCCCTTCGACAACGTTGTCCCGAAGCTCGCCCCTACAGTCCCTGCTGTCAAGGACGCGCGGTGCAGAATCAGCCGTTTCGCCTGATGTGACGTCACATCGATGGAGAAATCGCCACGTTGCGCAAGAGCAAAGCTTTTCATAAGGTCGAAGCAACAAATCTTGACGGCGACCATCAGCGTGCGCACGTTCCCCAACGGCCGCTCACCGCTCCAAGTCGCCTGTCCGACAACGCACTTGCCCCCCACTGAGGAGCCGGCGGCACCCACGTGGGTTCCGCCTGCTGCTTCGACTACGGCAACGCCGAGGGCACACCGGCCGACACCGGCAACGGCCACATGGACGCGGCCAGCCTAGCGATCACGTACTGCTTCGCGCCGTGCACCGGTTCCGGGCCCTGGGTGGAGGCCGACCTGGAGAACGGCGTGTTCCAGGGGGACAACGGCTCCGACACCGCCAACCGGGGGGACAACAGCACCTTCGTCACGGCGGTACTGAAGAACAACGGCCAGACGCGGTACGCCCTCGAGGGCGGTGACGCGCAGTCGGGCGGCCCACCATCTGGCGGGACGGCGCTCTGCCCACCCGCGGTGGCTACCACCCCATGCAGCAGGAGGGCGGCCTCATCCTCGGCACCGGCGGCGACAACAGCAACTGGAACATGGGTACCTTCTTCGAGGGCGTGATGGTCGCCGGCTGCCCGACCGACGCCTCCGAGAACGCGGTCCAGGCGAACGTCGTCTCCGTCGGCTGCTCCGGCGAGACGAACGTTCCCGACGGCCCCCGGGGCCCCGTCACCGGACCCGGCGGCAGGTGCGTCGACGTGGCGGCCGACGACACCGGCGTCAACGGGGCGGCCGTACAGCTGTGGGACTGCCAGTCGTACGCCGAGGACCACCACTGGACGCCCGTCGCCGACGGCAGCCTGCGCACGCTGGGCCGGTGTCCGGACATCGACGGCGACGGGACGGCGAACGGCGCGCAGGTGGAGTTGTGGGACTGCAACGGTGTGGGCGGGCAGAAGTGGGTGCAGCGGAGCGACGGCTCGCTGCTGAACCCCCGGTCCGGTCGGTGCCCGACTCGCCCGGTGGGGCCGCGGTCAATGACACGCGGCAGCAGATCTGGGACTGCAACGGCTCGGCGGCCCAGAAGTTCCGGCTCGGCTGAGCGCGGACCGGTCGGACCGCCGTGCCGTCCCGGAGGAGCTCAGAGGACCTCCTCTTCCTCGGGGACCACCACCTTGTCGATCATCCCCTGGATCTGCTCGCTCGGCAGCGCCACCGCCATCGCCCAGTAGTAGATGACGAGGCTGAAGGCGGCGGTGACACCGATGTCCCACCACAGCGGGAACCAGGGGTGCTTGAGCGGCCCGAAGTCGCTGAGGTAGACGATGAGACCCATGCCCACCAGGTAGACCGGCAGCCACTGGGCGGCGCGCAGGTCGAGCTGGGGGGTGATGGGGTTCATCTTGAACACCCGGTTCGCCACCAGGATCACGTAGCCGATCAGGATGGCGACGCCGAGCTTCCAGTCGGTGGTCCAACCCGACCACAGGATCAGCAGGTTGGCGACGATGAAGGCGAGCGGCGACAGCCAGTTGCCGCCCGACAGCCGGTAGGGCCGGTGGGCGTCGGGCAGCCGGTTGCGGAACACCCCGAAGGACAGCGGGGCCCCGGCGTACATCAGCACGCTGGCGCTGGTGATCAGGCCGACGAGGGAACGCCAGCTGGGGAACGGCAGGAAGCAGATGCAACCGATCACGAACGCGGTGATCAGACCCACCCACGGAACGCCGCGCCGGTTGGTGTTCTCGAAGGCGGACGGCACGTAGCCGTTGCGGCTCAGGCCGTAGGAGACCCGGGAGGAACCGGTGATGTAGATCAGACCGGTGCCGGCCGGGGACACCACGGCGTCGAGATAGAGGACCGTGGCCAGCCAGCCCAGACTGATGAGCGTGGCGACTTGGGCGAACGGCCCGCTCAGCGTGGTGTACGCGGAGGTGGCCCAGTGGCTGCCGATCTGGGATGCGGGAAGCGCGGCGAGGAAGGCGACCTGCAGCAGGATGTAGATGAGGATGCCGAGGACGATCGACCCGATCACCGCCCGCGGGATGTCCCGCTTGGGGTTGGCGCTCTCGCCGGCGAGCTGGTCGGCCTGTTCGAAACCCAGCAGCGCGAAGATGATGCCGCTGGTGGACACGGCGGACAGGATGCCCTTGGCCCCGTACGGGTTGAAACCGTCGGCTGCGGTGAAGTTCGCGGCGTGGAACTGGGCGATGGCGAACACGAAGATCGTGAGCAGTGGGATGCCGACCTTCCACCAGGTCGCCGCGCTGTTGGTGCGGGCCAGCAGCCGGATGCTCAGGAAGTTGATGGCCGTGATGACGGCCATCAGCCCGACGGCCACGGCGATGCCGGGCAGGGTCAGGACGTGCTCACCGCTCTTGACCTTCTCCCAGCCGCTCGCCCAGGAGTAGTGCTGGCCGTAGGTGATCATCGCCAGCACCTCGATGGGTGCCACGGTGACCGCCTGCAGCCAGGAGAACCAGCCGAACGACGCGCCTGCCGCGCCGCCGAAGGCGTAGTGCGGGAAACGCGCCGTGCCGCCCGAGACCGGGTACATGCCGCCGAGTTCGGCGTGCACCAGTGCCAGGATCAGGATCGCGACGCCGCCGATGGCCCAGGAGATGATCGCCGCCGGTCCGGCGGCCGCCAGTGCGCCCTGTGCGCCGAAGAGCCACCCGGACCCGATGATCGAGCCCTCCGAGGCCCAGATCAGACCGACGAAGCCGATCTCCCGCCGCAGCCCGGGTCTGTGAGTCTTCCGACCGGGTTGTGCCTCTGACACGGCCATGGTCCACACCCCCCTCGTAGGGGACCCATCACCCTCGGTAGGTGATTTTCATCACTAATCGTGCCACGGTGACGCGGTCATGGCACTTGACGTGAAGACACCGTTTACCGACCTTTTGACACGGCCGCACGCGCCGGTCCGGTCAGCGTGGACTGAGGTGTGGTCCGGCCGGCGGGGCGCCGGTGACCGCCGCGCGGTACAGGTCACGGGTGGCTGTGCCGAAGTAGGCGCTGTACGACACCTGGGGGGTGTTGCCGCCGGTGTGGTAGCCGCCGATCACACCGACGACCGCCCATCCGCCGGGCCGGGGCAGGAGCATGGGACCGCCGCTGGTGCCGCCCACGAAGGCGTCGCAGGCGATACGGGGGAACGTGCCCGGGTCGGCCGGATCGTCACTCTCCCACCTGGTGGTCCAGCTCCAGCACTCCAGCGGCCGCTCCGATCCCGCCGGGTAGCCGATCATCCGCACCGGTGCGTGGTAGTAGCCGGTCCCGGTGAGCAACTGCACCCCTGAGCCGACCGCGTCCTCCAGGCGGGTGCCGTCCTGGTCGGGCTCGGTGACCGCGAACGCGAAGTCGTATGCGGCTCCCGCGTGTTCGCCCAGGTCGTAGTACTGCTGCGGGACGTAGACGCCGTTGGCGCGGACGGGGAAGATCCCGAACGGTTTGAGGCTGTCGTGGTACTGCGGGACGAAGGCCAGGTGCCGCCGGGGCGAGGTGCCCGCGTATCCCCTCAGGCAGTGCCCGGCGCTCAGCACCAGGTCATGACCGGGGCTGTGCACGACGGAGCCGCTGCACGTCCGGCCGGTACCCGTGGTGTCGGTCCAGAAGAACGTGCCGGCCTGGGGGATGCCGTCGAAGCTCCTGCTGGGCGGGACGTACTCGCCCGGGCGGGGGCCGTCCACCGTGGGGGACACGGTGGACTCCGTGGTCCCGGTCCCGGTCCCGGTGCCCTTGAGCACGTCGGCCGGCAGCGCGGCCTCCATGCGGGCCGGCGTCCAGTAGGCGTCGAGCCGGCCGGCGAGCGGGTTCGGGTCGGCCGGGTCGGCGTCGGCGGACGCCGATGCCCCTGTGGTGAGGCCGGCGCAGAGCAGAAGGGCTGCCGCGCGGAGGGCGGCGTAACGCGCGATCCTGGTCCTGGGCTCCATGCGTTCCCCTCAGAGCGGACGCAAGCGACGGCCCACCATAAGCCTGTGAGGGCGGGTGGCGCAGCGTCCAGGGGGGTGTGGGGGTACGGCGAGTCGGCCAACTCGCGGCGGTGCGCCCGGGCATGTCGGCCCGTCAGGCTGCCGCGGCCGGACGGCGGTGAGGACGGCACGGCGCCGGCGGCTGTGAGTCGCAGGCCGTGGGTCGCGATCCGTCGGCCCGCTGGAGCCCGGCCTCGGCTCTGAGCACCATGCGGTGCCCCCGGCCCTGCCTCGCCCATCCGATCAGGCTGTGCCGCGGCCGCCGATCGTCTCGGCCTCTCCGGCGCCACCGTGTCGACCTGGTGCCTACGCCGCCGCACCGCCGGACCGGGCCGCCTTCCGGGGCCGGTGTCCGAGGAGTGATGTGTGACCTGCCGGGTAGACGCCCGTACCTGCCAGGGAATCGCCAAGGGCTCCACCGGAAGGACAAGGCCATGAAGAAGCTGATACGGAACGTGGGCGCGGCCGGAGCCGCCGCCGCGATGGCCACGGGCGCGCTTCTCGCCGCCGGCGGTCCCGCGGTGGCGGCAGCTCCCGGGGGCACCGGACACGGCGCCGTGGGTGTCACGACGCACGCCGAGCGCACCGCGCACCGCCACCACGGCCTCGCGTGCATGGATCCGTGGGTCGCCGGGCAGCTGGCCTGGTTCAACCCCGCGGCCCGGCACCGGCTGGCCGTGTTCGACCCGTGGGTCAGGGACCAGTTGACGCGCTTCGCCGCTCCCTCGTGTTAGGGCCTGTCCGACCGTTCGCGTCGTTGCCCGAAGGGCGGCCGCCCGGCGTCAGGTGCGTGCTCTCGGCGTGCCGGCCCCAGGGCCCCGTACGGGACGCACTCGGTCTGGGGCCGGTGGGGCGAGTGGGGGCACCTCCCACGGCCTTGAGGCAGTGGGGGAGCGTGGATGGCGTCGCGCGGCAGACGGGAACGGCCAGTGCCCCAACCGGCGACGTCCGCCCCGTCGCGACGCCCGGCACGCACTCTCGCCGCACCGACCGAAAGCCCGAGTACGTCCAGTACGAGGGCTTCCGGCCGGCACGCCGGCAGCACGCACCGGGCGCCGCTCCTTGACGGGCGAACGGTGCCTGCGGGGCACCAGCTGGTCGCCGTGGCGCGCCGAGGCCCTCCTCGACGGCCCCGCGATCACTTCACGGACAGCGTGTGCGGGTGCTTCGCGGACGGCTCCGCCGTCAGCCGTCCGCTGCGGCCGCGCAGCCAGTGATCGAATCAGGCGCAGAAACGGGCCTCGGTGGTGCGTACCGCGGTGGCCGGGTCGATGATGCCGGCGTCGTCGGTCCGCTCGGAGGGCGTCCGGCCCTGCGCGACCGCCGCACCGTCCCACCCGCCGTGGATTCTCACCGGCCGTCGATGCGGTCGAGCAGTGCCCGCGCCTCGGCGGCCCGCTGATGGTCCGGCCCGAACACCGCCCGGCAGGCGTCGTGGGCGGCCGTGGCCCGGGCGCGGGCCTCGGCCTCGCGCCCGAGCCCCGACAGGGCGGTGGCGACGGCCAGTTCAACGGCACCGGTCTCTGGGCGGGACAGTTCCTCGGGCATCTCACCGCACACCGCCCCTGCGCGTTCCGCCTCGGCGAGCGCCTCCTCGTGGCGGCCCTGACCGTTGAGACTGCGGGCCAGGCCGAGCCGGAGCACCACGGCGAGTCTGCTCGGTGCGTGGTGGGCGGCGAGGGCCTCGCGGGCGAGCGCCTCGGCCTCCTCGTGACGGCCCTGCTTGTTGAGAGCGAAGACCAGTCCGTTGCGGGCGGCCCCCGCTACGAGCGGCATCTGCGCCCCTGTGCGGCGGTCGGCGATCCGGGCGACGGCCGCGCACTCCGCCTCGCATTCGGCATACCGGTCGAACGCGATCAGCGCCTGGGCGCGGTCCGAGCGGAGCTTGAGCGTCTGCCAGTGCTCGGCACCGAAGGTCCTGCCGAACACCGGCAGCAGTTCGTCGTACAGGGCGAGCGCGTCGGCATGGCGGCCCTGGGAGCCGAGGGCCATCGCGGCGATGCTCAGGGCCAGCGGCTCGTAGGGGTCCAGACGCAGCACGGACCGTGCCTCGGCCACGGCACGCGCCTCGGCCTCTGCCTCGGTATAGCGCCCCTCCTTGTAGAGCGTCATGGCCTGGACCAACGGAGAGGGCGCCGTCTGTCCCGTGCCTTTTCGGCCGCGCGGCCGGAAGATCTTCATGCCCGGAGCATACGGACGCCGCGTGCGGGGGCCTGAGCGGGTGGCGGGTCGACCGGGCGTCCGGTCTCGGCCCGCCTGCCTCAGCCGTCGGCGCGTTCCGCACTCAGTCCTGTGACCAGGAGCTTCACAAGCCGACGTGCGTCGTACCGGGGGTCGTTCTCCGCACCGATGCACAGGTTGCCGACGCCGCGCAGGAGTTCGTAGGCCTCCAGGCCGGAGCGGATCTCGCCGGCGGCGCCCGCGGCCTCGAGCAGTTCGGCGCAGACGGGCAGGAGCCGGTCCAGAAAGTAGGCGTGCAACGTGTCGAAGCCGGTGTTGTCGGCCTTCAGGGCGGCGGCCAGGCCGTGCTTGGTCACCAGGAAGTCGACGAACAGGTCGATCCACCGACCGAGGGCGGCACAGGGAGTGGGACCGGTCTTCAGCAGGTCGGGACCGGCCTCGGCCAGGCTCTCCACCTGGTGCCGGTAGACCGCGACGATGAGGTCCGCGCGCGTCGGGAAGTGGCGGTAGATCGTGCCCACCCCGACCCCGGCACGGGCCGCGATGTCACGCACCGGCGCTTCCACACCCGACGCGACGAAGGCCGCCGCGGCCGCGTCGAGCAGTGTCTCCTGGTTGCGCCGGGCATCGCTCCGCCTGGACCGCCGCACGCGCCCCGTCCCGCCGTCGCCGTCGTTCACAGCGCCGTTCCCTCCGCCGTCGTGCTGGTCCACCGCCATGCCTCCAATGCCGCGCTTGCTAAACGGAACAGTGTTCCGTATTGTCGTACCGGAACGTTGTTCCGCTTCACCATGGTGGCAGAGCGTCGGCCGGCGTCCAAGCCGGGCCACGCCTCATGCCCCGCTCTCCAGCCCCCATCCCCAGTGAGGAGGCGCGGTCATGCAGTACCGCACCTTGGGCCGCACCGGCGTGCAGGTCAGCTCTCTCGCGCTCGGCGCGATGAACTTCGGCAGGATCGGACGCACCACCCAGGACGAGGCCACCGCCCTCGTCGACGCCGCTCTCGAGGGTGGGATCAACCTCATCGACACCGCCGACATGTACGCGGACGGCGAGTCGGAGGAGATGGTCGGCAAGGCCGTCGCGGGCCGCCGCGACGACATCGTCCTGGCGACGAAGGCGGCCATGCCGATGGGCGGCGAGCGCAATCACCGGGGCGGCTCGCGCCGGTGGCTGGTCACCGCGCTGGAGGGCAGCCTGCG
The DNA here is from genome assembly GCF_059510455.1 of Streptomyces sp. NTD91. NCBI lineage: Bacteria > Bacillati > Actinomycetota > Actinomycetes > Kitasatosporales > Streptomycetaceae > Streptomyces > Streptomyces sp. NTD91. The sequence continues at coordinate 63,067 of NZ_JCAJZW010000015.1, read as the reverse complement.
CCGCCTCGGTGTCGACCACGTCGACCTCTACCAGATCCACCGCTGGGACCCCGGCACCAACGACGAGGAGACCCTGTCCGCGCTGACCGACCTCCAACAAGCCGGAAAGATACGCTACTTCGGCTCCTCCACCTTCCCGGCGTACCGCATCGTCCAGGCGCAGTGGGCCGCCCGCGAGCACCATCTGGGCCGATACGTCACCGAACAGCCCAGCTACTCCGTCCTCCAGCGCGGGATCGAGAGCCATGTGCTGCCCGTGACCCAGGAGTACGGGCTCGGTGTGCTCGTGTGGAGCCCGCTGGCCTCGGGCTGGCTGTCCGGCGCGATCCGCGCGGGCCGGGACATCGCCACGCACCGCTCGGCGTTCCTGCCGGACCGCTTCGACCTCGCCGTCCCGGCCAACCGGACCAGGCTCGAAGCCGTCGAGCAACTCGCCGCCGTCGCCGACGAGGCCGGTCTGACGATGATCCAGCTCGCGCTCGGCTTCGTGACCGCGCACCCCGCGGTGACCAGCGCGCTCATCGGTCCCCGCACGGTGGACCACCTGCATTCCCAACTCGCCGCGGCGAAAACCGTGTTGACCGCCGACGTGCTCGACGCCATCGACGCGATCGTGGCCCCCGGCGTCGATCTGGCCCCCGACGAGAAGCACGACACCCCGCCCGCGCTGCTCGATCCGTCCCTACGACGCCGGCGCACGCCGTAGGGGCGGCGGAGCCCGCGTCCCATCGGTCGAACCACCTTCCGCACATCGAAAGGACCAGCTCATGCCGCACACGCCTCGGCCCCGGTTCGAAATCATGGCCGCCCCCTCGCAGGTCGGCTACCACGATGTGCTGCGCGTTTGGCACGAGGCGGACGCGATCCCGGAGATCGAGCACGCGTGCCTGTTCGACCACCTCCTGCCGATCGTCGGCGATCCGGACGGACCGGTCCACGAGGGCTGGACCCTGCTCGCCGCGCACACCCGGCGACTTAGCCTCGGCGTACTCGTGACCAGCAACCGGTTCCGGCCACCCGCCCTGCTGGCCAAGATCGCCACGATCGTCGTTCGCCCCGTACGGCTCACGTCGTGGCGTGTCGCTGTTCCGCCGCAACCGGCACCACGGTGATGTGCTGGACGGCCCGGCCGAGCACCAGTACGCCCAGGACGATCAGCAGGCCGCCGCATGCCTCCGGCACCAGCCACCAGCCGCCGCGGATCCGTTCCCCGAACAGGGTGATGCCGAGCGCCAGGCTGACCCCCGCGTCGCCGATCGTGAGCGCCGGCTGCGCGGCGGCAAGTGGACCGGCCTGGAGCGCGTTCTCCAGCAGGAGCACGGCGGTGACACCGGTGAGCGCGAAGGCGTACGTCTGCCAGGCACACAGGAACGCCGTGAAGCCGCGGTCGGCGAAGGTGCCGCTTGCCGACTTCAGCAGGGCCGCGGTCACCGCGTTGCCCGTGGCGGAGGCGGCCGCCAGCAGCGCGGCGCGCCGGTCCGGCGGGCCGCCCCGGCGGGACAGCAGCACGGCCGCGCCCATCCCGCCCAGACACAGACCGAGGGCCGGGATCCACCGGGTGAGCGGGGCATCATGGACGGCGCCGTGCGGGGCGGCGGCGATGAGCAGGACCGCGAGGCCCGCCACACAGCAGCCGACGCCCCACCAGCCCGAGCGGGGCAACCGCTTGTGCATCAGTGGGGCGGAGACGAGCAGAGCGAACGGCAGTTCCAGGACGAACAGCGGCTGGACCAGCGCGAGCGGGCCGTTGACCAGGGCCAGGCTCTGGAACAGCGCGGCGCAGATCACCCCGCACATGCCGATCATCCAGAAGGGCCGGCGCACCAGCTCCGCGAGCAGCCGGAGCCCGCCACGGCTGCTCGTGGACGCGGCCCTGCGCTGGAAGGCGGTACCCACGGCGTTGCTCGCCGCACCCGCGACGGCGAACACCGCGGCCAGTTCGATCATGACCGTCTCCTGCCTGCGGGGAAGCCTCCAGGAGGAGGTCCGGGGCTTCTCAGGCTACGGAAGGCGACGCCCACGCGCCGGGTACGGGACCGTGGGGGCGTGGCGACGGGCCGGATGCTGATCACGCCGTCGAACGGACGCGGGCGAGCCGGCGGTGCCGTGTCGTGAAGAAGGAGGCGTGCGGTCTCGGCCGGCCCCGGCACCCCGCCCCTTCAGCAGTGAGTGGGGCGCCGACGCGGGCCGGGCAGGTCAGCTCGGGGCCAGGTCGTCGGCGTAGACCGCGCCCTGGCCGTACCAGCCCCGGACGTACACCGTGAGCGTGCCGGAGGCCGGCCTTTTGCCTGTTCATGGGGGGCGACCGGCTGTCGGATCAAGGGCGTTGAAGGCAGGGTCCGGGGGTGATCGGGGCGTGACCTGGCCGCCCCCGGCCGGCTCCGCCCTGAGCGTGGCCGCTCAGGTGGCGCGGGTGCCGCCTCCTCGGCGGATCCGGCCCAGCAGGTCCCGGTGATAGGCGGCGAGTTGCCCGGCGGGCACGGACGCGGGACTGCCGGCGAGGGTGTACCAGGTGTCGCTGCCGGTGTACTGGATGGCGACGCGGACGCTGTGGCCGTCGGACAGCAGGATGGTCGCGACGGTCAGGTCGCCGGTGACGACGCCGACCTCGTCGGTCATCGCTCCGCCGGGGCCGGCGGTGACGCGGTCGACGTAACTGTTGATGCTCGGTGGGGTGCGCATGGGGCGCAGGGTCGCAAAAACCCGGGTGGCGGCCCCTGCACCGCGCAGGTGTCGTTCTTCCGTGTCCCCGTGTTGGGTGTGTCGAACGGCGTCCGGGCGGGGCTCAGCCGAAGAGCGGGAAGCGGTCCGCCGCCGCACCCAGCGACGCGCGTTCGGCGTCGGTGAGCGCCGCCCGGCCGGTGCCCACACGCGCGTAGTGCTCGTCGCTCCACTGCGGGAGCGCCGGCCGGCCGAGCAGACCGTCCAGGGTGGCGCGGACCGCGGCCAGCCCCTCGGGTGCCGGTCGTGGGGCGTGCGGGAGACGGACGGTCAGGTCCAGGTGGTGGACCGTCGCCTCCACCGCGAGGGTGGTCATCAGGTCCCCGGCCGTCAGTACGTGCCCCTGCGTGCGGACGTGCTGCGCGGGGTCGGCCGCCTCCGCCGCGTGCGCGGCCGCCGCCAGTGTCTCCAGGCACAGACCCTGGAGCTGACGGAAGTCCAGGAACATGCTCCCGTTCACCCGCACCCAGCGTCGGCCGTTCGCGGCCTTGGCGGTGTCCGGCCGCCAGTCCTGCCAGTAGGTCACCGCGTCCCGGCCCACGGGCTCCGGTGCGGGCGTGTGCAGGGCCACCAGAGCGCGCTGGGCGTCCGTCGCACAGTGGAAGACGAGATCGCGTACCGCCCAGCCGCTGCAGCCGGTCGGCAGCCACGACTCCTCGCCACCCAGACCGGCGACGGCAGCCGAGGCCGCCTAGGGCGTGTTTCGAAAGTCCCGTCTGGTCCGCGACGCCTGGCACGGCACCTCGCCGCGTTGTCGGGATCGTCCCCGTACGCCCGGTACGAGGACGACCCTCCGCCTTGCGATGCACCGCACCAGACGCCGCGGACCCCGCCCTCCGGGCGGACGACGCTACTTTCGAAACACGCCCTAGTACGCCGCGCGCACCGCCTGTGCCGGTCCGGCGGACATCTCCCTGCTCATGCCTCCCCCTGTGCTCGAACTCCCCTGCTTCGTGACCGTACAGGGTGTCACACCCGGCTCGAGGTCGCCGTGTCCGCGGACAGCCGCTGGGCGACGTAGATCGGGATCACCGACAGCAGGACCAGCACCGCGGCCACGACGTTCACCACCGGCGCCTGCTGGGGCCGTGTCATGTTGTCGAAGATCCAGATCGGAAGGGTCTCGATGCCGGGTCCGGCGGTGAACGTGGTGACCACGATCTCGTCGAAGGACAGGGCGAAGGCGAGCAGACCGCCGGCCAGCAGGGCGGAGCGGATCAGCGGGAAGGTGACGTCCGCGAACGCCCGGAAGGTGCTCGCGCCGAGATCCATGGCCGCCTCCTCGTACGAGGCCGCCGTACGGCGCAGCCGGGCCACCACGTTGTTGAAGACGATCACGATGCAGAAGGTGGCATGGCCGACGATCACCGTGAACAGCCCGAGCCCCACGCCGAGCGGCTCCAGCACCGTGCCGAAAGCGGAGTTGAGGGCGATGCCGGTGACGATGCCGGGCAGCGCGATCGGCAGGACCACCACGAACGACACCGTGGCACGACCGAAGAAGCGGTACCGGGCCACCGCGAACGCGATGAGCGTGCCGAGGACCAGCGCGATCGCGGTCGCCCCCAGCCCCGCCTCCACGGAGACCCACAGCGCCTGCCGGGCCCCGGCGTTGTGCCCGGCCACCGACCACCAGTGCCAGGTCAGCCCCGGCGGGGGCCAGCTCGCGCTGCGGTCGGGATTCAGCGAGTTGACGAGGACCAGGAGCAGCGGGACGTAGATCACCGCGAAACCGAGTCCGGCGCCGATGCGCAGGGCGACGCGCGCGGTGCGGCTGAGATGCATGGCGCTGTTCTCCTCCAGGTCCTACAGGCTGTTCAGGGCACCGGTGCGGCGGATCGCCAGCAGATACAGGACGATCACGACGACCGGCACCGTGCCCAGCGCGGCGGCCATGGGCAGGTTGAGCTCGATGTTGGAGTACACGAGATTGCCGATGAGCTGTGTCTTGCCGCCGACGATCTGCACGGTGATGTAGTCGCCGAGGCTCAGCGAGAACGTGAACACCGAGCCGGCCGCGACCGAGGGCAGCACCATCGGCAGCACCACCGAGCGGAAGGTCCGCCCGGCCCGCGCCCCGAGATCGGCCGAGGCGTCGAGCAGGTTCGCCGGCAACTGTTCGAGGGCCGTGTGGATCGGCAGGATCATGTACGGCAGCCACAGGTACGTCAGGGTGAGCACGGTGGCCGGCAGGCCGAAGCCGGGGCCGCTCAGCCCGAACGGCGCGAGCATCCAGTCGGCGAGCCCGCCCTCGGACAGAATCAGCCGCCAGGCGTACACCTTGACCAGGTAACTCGCCCACAGCGGGGTGAGGATGGCGACGACGAGCAGCGGACGCCACTTCGGCCGGGCCACCCGCGCGGTGTAGAGGGCGACCGGGAAGGCGATCACGGCGCACAGCACGGTCACCGCGAGCGCCACCCCCACACTGCGCAGGACCACCTGGCGGAAGACGGGAGTGGTGAACAGCTCGCGGAAGTTGTCCGTCGACCAGACCTTCACCACCTCGGAGGTGAAGGAGTTCGTGGTCCAGAACGCGGAGACGAACAGGACCGTCAGGGAGCCGAGGTAGAGCACGGCCAGCCAGAGCAGGGGGGCGGTGAGCAGCAGGGTCAGCCGCAGCCGGGGTCTGCGGTGCAGGCTTCCGGCGAGCCGCCGGACGGTTCCCCGGCCGGCGGCGGTCGTCACGTCGGTCGTCACGGCTCAGCCCTTGACCTCGGTCCAGGCCTGCACCCACTTGGCGTACGGCACGCACTTCACGTCCTTGCGGCCGTCCAGACACTGCTCGACGGGCGTTTTCCAGAAGGCGATCCGCTTCCAGTAGTTCTCGTCGGCCGCGTGGTAGACCGTGCAGAAGTTCTTGTCACTGGTCTCGTCGCAGGCCCTGGAGTTGGCGGGTGCCTCGCCGAAGTACTCGGCGACCTGGGCGTTCACCTTGGGCGAGACGATCCAGTTGAGCCACTTGTAGGCGCAGTTGGGGTGCTTGGCCTTGCTGTACACCATCCACGTGTCGGACCAGCCGGTCGAACCCTCCTTCGGCACCAGCGCCTTGACCTTGGCGCCCTCGGAGGCGGCCAGGTTGGCGATGACCTGCCAGGTGGTGCCGACCACCGAGTCGCCGCTCTTGAAAGCGGAGACCTCCTTCAGATAGTCGCTCCAGTACTCGCCGACGTTCTTGTTCTGCTGCTTGAGCAGCGCCACGGCCGCGTCGAACTGCTTCTGGTCGAGGGCGTACGGGTCCTTGATCTTCAACTCGGGTTTGGTGGCCTTGAGATAGAGGGCCGCGTCGGCGATGTAGATCGGCGAGTCGTAAGCGGTGACGTGCCCCTTGTACCGCGAGGCGTCGTCGAAGACGGCGGACCAGGAGGTGGGGGCGGGCTTGACCTTCTCGGTGTTGTACATCAGCAGGTTGGCGCCCCGGCCGTGCGGGATGCCGTACATCCGGCCCTTCACCGAGTTCCAGGCGCCGTTCTTGAGCCCGCCGAAGATGTCCTTGTAGTTGGGGACCAGGGAGGTGTTGACGGGCGCGGCGTCGCCGGAGGCGATCAGGCGCAGGGAGGCGTCGCCGGAGGCGGAGACGGCGTCGTACTCGCCGGTCTTCATCAGCTTGACCATCTCGTCCGAGCTGGCCGCGACCTTGGAGTGGACCTGGCAGCCGGTCTGCTTCTCGAAGGGGTGGACCCAGTCGGCCTTGGGGTCGTTGGACCCGTCCTCCACATAGCCGGCCCAGGCGATCAGATCGACCTGGCCCTCCGTCTTGCCGAGCTTGGTCGGGGCCCTGAGGTCGGGCGGGTTGAGCCCGGTGGCGGACGAGCTGCCCGATCCGGAGGAGTCACAGGCGGCGGCGAGCAGCAGTGCGGCGGCACAGGCCGCGACGCGCAGGGTACGAGTGGGACGCACGGCGTTCTCCAGGGGGCGTAGAGGCGGGGGAGAGGTCAGGAGGGCAGCCGGACGGCGTGCCGGTGGTGCCAGGTCAGGCGCACCCGGGTGCCGCGCAGCGCGGCGACGTCCTCGGAGGAGGTATCCAGGTTCTGCTGCAGCGCGGTGAGCCGGCCGCCGCCGTCGAGGTCGACCAGGAAGCGCGTCGCGTCGCCGAGGTACACCACTTCGGCCACGGTGCCGACGGCACCGGTGTGCTCCGGCTCGTCCGTCTCGGCGGAGTCCTTCAGGACACGGATCTTCTCCGGCCGGATGTTGTACGTGCCCGGGGTGCCGACGATCCGGTGGGCCGCCTCCCCGTCGAGCAGGTTCGAGGTGCCCACGAAGGAGGCGACGAAGGGGGTCGCGGGACGCTCGTACATCTCGGCGGGCGCGCCGACCTGGGCGATGCGGCCCTGGTCGAAGACGGCGATGCGGTCGCTCATCGTCAGGGCCTCCTCCTGGTCGTGGGTGACGAAGACGAAGGTGATGCCGACCTCCCGCTGGATCGCCTTCAGTTCGACCTGCATCTGCTGGCGCAGCTTCAGGTCGAGGGCCCCGAGGGGTTCGTCCAGCAGCAGCACCCGGGGCCGGCCGACGAGTGCGCGGGCGAGGGCGACGCGCTGGCGCTGTCCACCGGAGAGCTGGGACGGGCGCCGCTGGCCGTAACCCTCGAGGCGGACCTCGGCGAGGGCCTTGCGGGCACGCACGAGCCGTTCGGCCTTCGGCACCTTGCGGACCTTCAAGCCGTAGGCCACGTTCTGCTCGACCGTCATGTGCGGGAACAGGGCGTAGTCCTGGAACACCGTGTGCACGTCCCGCTCGAACGGGGCGAGGCCGGTGACCTCCTGGCCGGCGAGTTCTATCCGGCCCTCGTCCGGTGTCTCGAACCCGGCGACCAGCCGGAGGACCGTCGTCTTGCCCGACCCGGACGGGCCGAGCATGGAGAAGAACTCTCCGTCCCGGATCTCCAGGTCCACCCCGGCCACGGCGGTCGTCTCACCGAAGGACTTCCGCAGGTTCTGCAGCCGGACCGCAATTCCCTCCATGGGGGAACCTTTCTGGCGCGCTGTACGTTGACCGCTTGACCGTAAAAATATGAAGTCATAGTTCTAAGCTCAAGAGGCTTTCAGGGTAAAGCTTGAGTTAATGCGCGAGGTGGTGGCCGTGAGACAGTACGAGATCGGAGGCGGTGCCCGCCGGGCCGTCTTCAGCCCGGTGGACAACCGGGCCCGTGTGGACGCGGTCGTCCGCCGCATCGGCGACGCCATCGAACTGGGCCTCCTCGCCGACGGTGAGCAGCTGCCCGGCGAGACCGAGCTGGCCGGACAGCTCGGCGTCTCCACCGTCACCCTGCGCGAGGCGCTCATGGCCCTGCGGCAACAGGGCCTGGTCACGACCCGTCGGGGCCGCGGCGGCGGCAGCTTCGTCTCCCTGCCCGAAGTCCCCGCCGACGACCGGCTCAAGGCCCGGTTGTGCGGCTGGAGCACCGAGGAGCTGCGCGACCTCGGCGACCACTGGGCCGCCCTGTCCGGCGCCGCCGCACGGCTCGCCGCACAGCGTACCGAACCCGAGGATCTCCACCAACTCCACCGTACGATCAATGAGTTGGGCCGGGCCGAGGACGTGGCGGCACGCAGCCGGCTGTACGGCCGCTTCCATGTCGAACTCGCGGCGGCCGCCCAGTCCGCCCGGCTCACCCGCGAACAGGTCGGCCTGCAGAGCGAGATCGGCGCCCTGCTGTGCCTGGTCCTGGCCGACGACGCATATCGTGAAGAAGTTGCGGACTGTCACCGCTCCGTGATCTCCGCCGTGCAGGATGGGGCCCACGAAACGTCCGGCACGCTGGCCGAACGGTGCGTCAGGGAATCGACGGCGCGGCTCGTCGCCGTACGCCTCACCCTCTGACCGCGCCGCGTCGGGTGACCCGTCCGCTGGAGGACACCATGGGCTGGAGCCCCGGGCTCGCCACCCTCGACACGGACACGCGGATGTGGGTGGCCGCACAGGTCGGCGGTGCGCTCGAGGCCGTCTTCGAGACGGTCGCCGCCACCCGCGCCGAGACCGAGGCCCTGCTCGGCCGCGTGTCCGCCGAGGGCCGGCGGCCGGTCAGCGCCGACCTCGCCGCGCTCCGCCCCGGACTGCACGTGCACCTGAACCGCGAGGAACTCGTCTCCGGTGTCGGCTTCGTCACGGCGCCCGGCCTGCTGACCGACGTACCGGCCTGGCTGGAGTGGTGGCAGTCCGGCGCCGACGGCGACGTACGCCCGCTGCTCCTCGACCTCGATCCCGGCCAGTCGGCCTACTCCGACTACACGCACTGGGACTGGTTCGCGCTGCCCCGCGACACCGGGCGCCGGGCGGTGGCCGGACCGTACGTCGACTACCTCTGCTCCGACGAGTACAGCCTCACACTGTCCGAACCCGTGCTGAGCGAGGGCCGGTTCGCCGGAGTGGCCGCCGCGGACGTCTATCTGCGGCACTTCGAAACGGCGGTCCTCCCGCTCCTGCGGCGCCTGTCCCGTCCCGCCCATCTGGTCAACGCCCGGGGCCGGGTCGCCGCGTCCGCCGACCCCGCGCACCTGGCCGGCTCCCTCACCAAGGGCCCGGACTTCGGTGACCTGCTCAGCGCGGCCCGGCCGGGCACGTACGACGGCATGCACCTGGTGCCGTGCCGGGGCGTACCGCTGGTCCTCGTGCTGACCTGAGCGGGCGGTCCCAGGAGCGCGCCGCGACGAAGCGGCGGGAGCCGTCGATCTGCCGGCCCCGAAGACGTGAAGCCCCCGGTCCGGTCAGGGGAGACCGGTACGGGCGTCCGTACGGCTCGCCGGTCCGTGGACCGGCCCGCGGCCGGGACCCCGCCGAACTGGCCGCGCCGTTCACCTTCGTCGCCGGCACGGACGGCGTCCGGCGGCCGGCCCCGCGCCGGTCCGAGAACGTCGCCCGCATGAGCGGGGAGCCGGTGCGGGCACGGGGGAGATCAGCCGTCACGAGGACGACGGCCGCCGGACGGTGCGCGAGGTGAGCAACCGGTCGACGGACTGCTGCCCGGCTCCGCCTCGTGGCCGACGACGTGGAGAGGCGGTCACCGGCCGGGCAGCGGGCGCACCGTGAGGATCTGTTCGGCCTGGCCGACAGGGCCGTGGACGTCGTGCAGCACACTGCTGGTGAGGCCCTGGCCGGTGGGGCCGAAGGTGACCTTGGTGTCCAGGCCGACCCAGCGGCCCTCCGGCTGCCGGTGCAGGTGGATCGTCAGGTCGACGTTCGGGAACATCCACTCGGTGGGCGACCGGCGTACGGCGATGCCGTTGGCGGTGTCGACGAGGGCGACGTAGGAGGCGAGCGGGCTGCTCGGCTCGCCGGCGACGAGGTCGAGGTCGGTGGAGATCCAGACCGTGCCCCGTCCCGGCCGGCACGGGGTGACCGGACGTACGTCGACGGACGCGCAGTGACCACCGGGCCAGACGTCGCCCAGTGGGTGACCGGCGAGCCCGTCCGGTGGCGGGAGGCGCGCGTCGGCACCGTCGGCCGCGGCACCGGTGTCCACCGTGGTGAGCAGCCAGGCCCGGGCCCGTACCACCGGCCGGTCCGCGATGCGTACGACCGCTTCGAGCAGTTCGACGGTGCGGCCGGGCCGGATCGACTCCACCTGGACCTCGCACTCGTCCAGGGCGATCCGTCCGAGGATGTCGAAGCTGATCCTGGACAGCAGCAGTCCGCTCGGTGGGCGCTCGGCACGGTACTGGTCGATCGCGTGGACCACGAGGCCGCCGAGCGGGCTGAAGTGCATCTCGTCGGTGTCCCACGCGCCGCTCGCGTGCGGGGTGGGCTTGTAGCGAAGCCGGTCCGTGCGCTCGAAGTAGCTGGCGGCCAACGTGTGCGTCTCCTCACGGTGTGCGAGCGCGCGGGTGACGCGCAGGTCGTTGCACGGTACATCCGTAACGGCGGGCGGGGCACGGGCCGGTCTTCTGCGGGTGGCGGCGCCGAGGTGTGCGGGACGGTGCCCGGTGACGTGCCAGGGCCCGGGCGCCGCGGAAGGGCGGGGCCCGGGCCGGAGGGGTCCGGTCAGGCCGCGAGGCGCTCGGCGAGCTGCTTGGCCTTCACGGCGGCCTCCTCGAGGGCGCGGGCACGGGAGGCCTCGTACAGCGGGATCAGCTCGGCCATCGCCGGGTTGTGCGGGGCCATGGTCAGCTCCGGGACGATGAATTCGACGTCCAGACCGAGGCCGTCGGCGAGGGCAGCCTCGAGGTAGTTCTGTACGTACTCGTATCCCTCGCGCGGGGTGCCCGGCCCGTACGCGCCGCCCCGGCTGGCGACGACGGTCGCCGGGGTGCCCTTCGCCGACTGGTTCTCGCCCGCGGTGCGGCCGAGGAGGATCACGTTGTCCAGCCAGGCCTTGAGGGTCGAGGGGATCGAGAAGTTGTACATCGGGGCGCCGATCAGCACCGCGTCGGCCCGCTCCAGCTCCTCGATCAGCTTGACGCGCTCGGCGAAGGCCGCGGCCTGCTCCGGCGTGTGCGAGGCGGGGTCGGCGAAGCCGGCGGTGTGCGCGGCCGCGGTGATGTGCGGGACGGGCTGCGCCGCCAGATCGCGGTGGACGACCGTGCCCTCGGGGTGCTGCTCCAGCCAGTGCGTGCGGAAGGCCCCCGTCACGGCGCGCGAGGCCGAGGCCTCGGCCGGGAACACGGACGAGTCGATGTGCAGCAGGGTTGCCATGGAGACTCCCAGAAGTTGCTGAATTTTCATACACAACTATCTCTATCATAGCGGCTTACTTTTTTTCACCTCCCTACGGCGAGGCTGTACCCTGATCACATGACGGCGGACGTGACCCACGACAGCGCGGCGTGCAAGCAGGTGGACGACGGCATCACCCGTGTCTTCCAACTGCTCGGCAAGCGGTGGAGCGGGCCCATCGTGGCCGTCCTGGTGGAGCAGCCCGCACACTTCGCCGACCTGCGTCGCGCCGTCCCCGGCATCAGCGAGCGCATGCTGTCCGACCGGCTCGCGGAACTCGGCGCTGCCGGACTCGTGCTCCGCCAGGTCGACGAGGGCCCACCGCTGCGCGTGTCCTACCGGCTGACAGAGGCCGGGGCCGCCCTGGAGCCGGCGCTGCGGGAGCTGGCCGCTTGGGCGAAGGCCCACCTTCCGGGCGCGCCGCCCTGCCTCGGCGTGGAGCGGGAGCGGCCGGCCGGGTCCTCGGCGTAGTGCCGGGCCGTGGACGTCACCGTGCGCCGGGTGCGCACCTCGCGGACCGAGCGGGCCCGTGACAGCACCGCCGCCCGGGGGGACGCGGTGCCGGTGGCATCTTTCCGGGCTCAGGTCCGGCTGGAGGGCGCGCACGTCGTGGGTCCGCCGAGCGGCACGGCGTCGAGCCCCGGGAGGGGCGGGGGCCGGGCGGCGTCGCCCTGCGGGAACGGGACGGCCGCCTTCGGGTGTTCGCCCACGCCGCGCCGCCCTCCGGGCTGCCGCCCCGGCCGGCCGGTGGGTCCGCTGACGGCTCAACCACCGCTTCGGCGGGGAACGGCGGACCCCGTCGTACCGGTTCGACGCGCAACGTCGCCCACGGTCCGGCCGTGCGGGTCGACGAGTGCAGCCCGGTGCGCTGACGCGGGGGTGTCCGCGAGAGCGACGCACTCCTCGTGATCCCGCCGCGGCGACCGCGCGGTGCACCTGCCTGGCGGGCACGGCTGAGCCCGCTCAGTCCACCGGCCAGGTGTGAACCGGTGCGTTGAGGTGCATGTAGTCGATGTACGACTGGGTCATCCGCCGCAGGGACTCATGGCGGCCGGCGTGCGTGGTCGCGTCGAGGTGGTGGAACATCTCCTTCTGCCACACGGCGCCGTTGCGTGCCGACACACATCGCTGCTCGATGATGCCGAGCAGCGGCTCCCGCCACGCGTCGTCCATCCCGGAGTGCTCAAGGCCGCGGTGCGCGAGCGGCAGCAGCCTGCGCAGGACCAGTTCCGGCGCGGGCACCTCGCCCATTCCCGGCCAGTACAGCAGGGCGTCGATGCCGTGCCGGGCGGCGGTGTGCAGATTGTCCTCGGCGGCCGCGAACGACATCCGCGACCACACAGGCCGGTCCTCCTCCACCAGGGCCCGGGTGAGCCCGTAGTAGAAGGCGCCGTTGGCGAGGGTGTCGGCGACGGTCGGACCGGCGGGCAGCACCCGGTTCTCCACCCGGATGTGCGGGACGTCGTGCGAGACCGCGTACACCGGGCGGTTCCAGCGGTAGATCGTGCCGTTGTGCAGGGTCAGCTCCCCGAGTTCGGGGATGTCGCCGCTGTCCAGCGTCTCCACCGGGTCCTGCTCCTCGCACAGCGGAAGGAGGGCGGGGAAGTAGCGCAGGTTCTCCTCGAAGAGGTCGAAGACGCTGTTGATCCACCGCTCGCCGAACCACACCCGGGGCCGTACCCCCTGCACCTTGATCTCCTCCGGACGGGTGTCCGTGGCCTGTTCGAACAGCGGGATCCGGGTCTCGTGCCACAGCTCCTTGCCGAACAGGAACGGCGCGTTGGCGGCCAGCGCCACCTGGACCCCGGAGATGGCCTGCGCCGCGTTCCAGTAGGGGGCGAACTCCTCGGGTGACACCTGGAGATGGAACTGGGTGCTGGTGCACGCGGCCTCCGGTGTGATGGTGTCCGCGTAGGTGCGCAGCCGGTCCACGCCGTCCACCTCGATGCGCAGGTCCTCACCCCGGGCCGCGAAGATCTGGTCGTTGAGGAGCTGGTAGCGGGGGTTCTCCGACAGGTTCTCCTCGCCGATGTCCTCCTGGCGCAGGGTGGGCAGGATGCCGATCATGATCAATCGGGTGCCGATCGACCCGGCCCGCTCGTCGGCGTGGTTGAGCGCGGCGCGGATCTCCGACTCCCACGCGTCGGGGCCGCCCGCCGTCAGCCGTCTGGGCGGCACGTTGATCTCCAGGTTGAACCGGCCCAGTTCGGTGGACCAGGCGGGGTCGGAGATCGCCCTCAGCGCCTCGGCGTTGCGCATCGCCGGCTCGGCGTCCTCGCCGACGAGGTTCAGCTCGATCTCCAGACCGACCTGCGGCCGCTCGGACTCGAACCGTGACTCGCGCAGCATCTGCGCCAACGCGTCCAGGCACGCGTACATCTTGATCCGGTACCGGCGACGGTCCTCGCGGGTGAAGACGAGCGCCGGGACGTCGCGTCCCATGGGCCCTCCAGGATGACCCTCGTCACAGCCCTCTCCACCAGCGTCGCACCAACCCGTGACCCCCACCAGGCGCGGCCCGCACCGGCGAGGGCGCGCACCCCTCCGGCTCCGGAGCGGCCGGAGAGGGGCGCGGGCACGCGGCGGCGGGGCGCGGTACGCGGTCGCGCCGGCGGGATCCCGGATCAGGCCGGCTTGCGGCCCACTCCGCCGTAGAAGCCGATCTCCTCGGAGCCCGTCGGCGGCGTGGTGTCCGGGTGCCAGAACGGAACCTGCACCAGCCCCGGCTCGACCAGGTCGAATCCGTCGAAGAAGCGTTCGACCCGGTCGCGGGAGCGCAGGTTCATGGTGGCGGACGCGTTGTTGTAGACGGCCTCGGCCCGGCTGCGGTCGGCGAGGTCACCCGTCGCATGCGACAGCACCAGGAAGCTGCCGGGCGGGAGCGCGTCGCGCAGGGTGGCCACGATCCGCTCGGGCTCGTCCGCGTCGCGGAGGAAGTGGAGAACGGCGACGAGGAACAGGGCGACCGGCCGGCCGAAGTCGATGATCCTGCGGACCTCGGGATGATCGACGACGGACTGCGGATCGCGCAGGTCGGCCAGGACGATGCCGGTCGTGCCGGCCCGGTTGAGCAGCGCGTCGGCGTGTGCCTTGACGATCGGGTCGTTGTCGACGTAGGCCACGCGCACGTCCGGCACCAGCTCCTGGGCGACCTCGTGCACGTTCGGGGAGGTGGGCAGGCCGGTGCCGATGTCCAGGATCTGACGGACCCCGCTGTCGACGACGTACCGGACCGCACGCTGCAGAAAGGCGCGGTTGGCGCGCACGGAGATCCACACCTCCGGTGCCGCGGCGGCCAGTTGATCGGCCGCCACCTGGTCCACCTCGTAGTTGTCCTTGCCGCCCAGGAGGTAGTCGTAGATCCGTGCGGGATGGGGCTTGCTGGTGTCGATGTGCACGGCCTGGCCGCCGTCCTGAGTCACTCCGTACTCCTCTCCACGACCGTCACGGTCTCGGTCCCGCAGACGGTTGGCCAAAGCTTCCCATATCAACTACCTGGTCTGCTCCGGGAGTTCCGGGGCGGTACGGCGGTGACGGCGCTCGGCCGGGCGCTGGGGACCGGAGCGGGCCCGGCACCACGGGAGCCGGTCCTCTTCCCGGGCCGGGTGGGTCTCACCGGAACAGCCTGCCCCGACACGACCCGCGTCGCCCCGTCACCCGGCCGGACCGGCTCCGGTGGACTGCGCGTCGTCGGCGTCGGATGGTCGGAACAAGATCGGTGAGTCGATGTTTCGTCCGACCGGTCGCCGGGTCGTCCCTCCATGTCCGTGACGAGGCGGGCCGACGCGCCGGGGGCGGGGAACGGTGAATCCATGCGCTCGGGTCGTTCCCCGCCCTTCCCGATCCGCCGGACCGGGCTCGGTCTTCCACTCAGTGGGCGCCGGCTCCCGTGCCGCCACGAGCACCCCGGTGAGCGTCACGAGACCGCCGGCGGCGTCATCACCGCACGCTCTGGCCGATGTCCCGCTGTTGCGGCCGGACGTCCTGCCCGCCGGCCCGGGCGCCGCTGCGCCCGCGTCGACCACGAGAGGCCCTACGCCGACGTCGGCGACCGCCGTGGCGTCCGGGTGCCCGGGTGGCCCTGGTGCGGGTGGGCCCCCGGCCCCGGCGTCACGACACCGTCGTCGGCGCGACCAGGCGCCGTCACATCGAGGACGCGCTCGCCGCTCTCGGCCTCCGGCTCACCGAGGAGGAGATCGGGAAACTCGAGAAGAGCCGTACACGGCCGGGGGGACAGCGGCCACCGAGCAGGCCGCGCGTGCTCCCGGCCGCCCGCGCCATCCGCCTTTCCCTGGACAGACGGGCGCGGCTGTCCATAGAGTTCCTGTCCAGGATTGGAAAAACAGTCCAAGCCGAATCTGCGACGCTCGCTGCACGGAGCGCAGGAAGGGAAGAGGAGCCCGCCATGGCCGCCGCTCTGCCCGTAACGTTCGACGACGTCCGTGCGGCCGCCGCACGCCTCGAAGGAGTCGCCCACCGTACGCCGGTCGTCACCTCGCGCACCCTGAACGCGCTCGTCGGCGCCGAGGTGTTCGTCAAGTGCGAGAACCTCCAGCGCGTCGGCGCCTTCAAGTTCCGCGGCGCCTACAACGCGGCGGCCCAACTGCCCCCGGACCGGCTTGCCAAGGGCATCGCCGCCTACTCCTCCGGCAACCACGCCCAGGCGACTGCCCTGGCCGCCCGCGAACTCGGCACCAGCGCCGTCATCCTGATGCCCGAGGACGCCCCACGCCTCAAACGGGAGGCGACCGCCGGATACGGCGCCGAGATCGTGACCTACGACCGCTACACCGAGGACCGCACCACGCTCGGTACGGCACTGGCCGAGGCACGCGGCCTGGCCCTCGTCCCGCCCTACGACCACCCGCACGTCATCGCCGGACAGGGCACCGCGACGCTCGAACTCCTCGACGAGACCGGCCCGCTCGACGCCCTGGTCGTACCCGTCGGAGGCGGCGGCCTCATCGCCGGCAGCGCCACCGCGGCCAAGGCCCTGCACCCCGGCGTCAGAGTCATCGGTGTGGAGCCGGAGCAAGGCGACGACACCAAGCGCTCCCTGGAGCGCGGTGCCCGTGTCACCGTGCCCGTGCCCCGGACCATCGCCGACGGGCAGGCCCTGCCCACTCCCGGTGAGATCACCTTCGGGATCAACCGGCGCCTGGTCGACGCCATCGCCCTCGTCAGCGACGCGGAGATCGTCACCGCCATGCGCTTCGCCTTCGAACGACTGAAGATCGTCCTCGAACCCAGCGGCGCCACCGGGCTCGCCGCCCTCCTGGCCGGCCGTGTCGGCGACCTGCCGCTCCGCGTCGGCGCCTTGCCGCCCCGCGTCGGCATCATCGCCTCCGGAGGCAACATCGACGCCCGGAGGTTCGCCGAACTCGTCGGCGGATGAACGCAGTTGCGACGCAAGTCGCCGCATGACCCCCGCGGCGCGCAACCGCATGCGCCGCTCCCCGGCGTCACCGGGGAGCTGGAGCCGCCGGTCAGGGCCCGTTGTCAGTGGTCGCCTCTACGGTTCGATCAGTGAGGACCTGCTGGAACGGCCGCGGGTCCGTCCTGGGGAGGGGTCTGCCATGACCACGGCGTCCGCGGTGTCGACGACGTATCTGGAGCTGTCGCAGGAGGGCGGGGGCGCCCACAAGTTCTACGAAGTGACCGTCGACGGCACCGTCGTGACGGTGCGGTACGGCAGGATCGGCGCCGCAGGGCAGACCCAGACGACGACCTTCCCCTCCGCCGAGAAAGCCAGGGCGGCCGCCGCGAGGAAGGTGGGGGAGAAGGTCCGCAAGGGGTACGCCCCGGCGGTCCAGGGGCAGCGGGCGCCACGCCCGGTGACCCGGCGTCAGGTGACGTCGGCCCCGTCGACCGCGCGGGCCGTGGCGCCCGTGCTGTGGCGCTTCCGCACCGGCTCCGCCGCCTTCGGCATCCATGTCGACGACGAGCACTGCTGGGTGGGCAACCAGGCGGGTGACGTGTACACCCTCGGCCACGACGGCGCCGTCCTGGCCCGGTTCAGCCTGCCCGACGGCGTCAAGTGCCTGGTCGCCGACGACTTCTGGATCTACGCCGGCTGCGACGACGGCAAGGTCTACGACCTGTCCTCCAAGCTGCCGTTCGCCGCCTACGACATCGCCGCCGACGTCGACATCTTCTGGCTGGACATCCACGAGGGCATCCTGAACGTCTCGGACCGCGCGGGCCGGCTCACCGTCATCGACCACGAGGACGAACACCAGTGGGCCCGCCGTAGCCAGGGCGAGCACGCCTGGATGGTCCGCGCCGACGACCGGGCCGTCTACCACGGCCACCAGCGGGGCGTCACCGCCTACGCTCCCGACGGCAGCGGCGAGTTGTGGCACACCGCCACCAAGGGCGGTGTGCTGTTCGGCTGGCAGGAGGAGGACGCCGTCTACGCGGGCACCGGGCACCGCGTGGTCCAGCGGCTGTCGAAGGCGACGGGCGCCGTCGAGGCGACGTACGCCTGCGACAGTGCGGTGTACTCGTGCGCCACGTCCCCGGGCGGGAGGTTCGTGTTCGCGGGCGATGCCGCCTCCTCCGTCTACTGCTTCGACCAGGACGGCACGCGCCTGTGGAAACTCGGCACGGGCGGCGGCTCCGCGCTGTCGATGCAGTACCGCGACGAGCGGCTGTATCTGGTGACGACCGAGGGCTCGCTGCTGTGCGTCGACGCGAGCGAGACGGCCGTCGCGGCGGCCCAGCAGGGTACGCTGCCGGTGGCGCGGGACGTCAAGCTCGCCGCCGCCCTGCCGACCTACGCCCCCGGTACCGCCGTGGCCGCGGTGGCCACCGTCGCCTCGGCTCCCGCCGGAGCGGTGGTGGTCGAGTGCGTGCAGGAGGCCGGCCGGCTACGGGTGCATGTGGTGTCCGAGGGCTACGACACCTCCTGGAACGTCCAGTTCCCGCGCGCGATACGGCAGCCGGGCGCCCGCTACGTGGTGGATGCCCTGCACCCCGCGGCGGGCGGCTTCTATCGCGTCCGGGGCGACATCCGCCGTCTGCTGTGACGCTGCCGGTCTTCCCTGCCGGTCTTCGCCGCTGCTCTCTGCCGCTGCTCTCCGCCACCGGTCGGCTGCGCGGCACCCCGCTCCGCCCGCGGCCGTCCGGCACTCGGAGGTCCGCCGCCGCTCGCACCGCTCGGCACCGTGCGCGGCTCCGTCGATGCGTCCTCTGGCAGCACCCCCTCTGCTCCGCCGGCCGGCCGCCCCCGCCCGCTGGGTCAGCCGCGCGTCGCGCCGCCTCGCCTCGGCCGACCTCACCCGGATGCGGGTGAGCAGATCGGTCCGGGCCGGCGATCCCCGTCATCGGTGCGGGTGAGCAGGTCGGCCGGGCTCGGTGGCCCGTCTGCGCGGTCGGTCGCGTGCGGGTGCCTTGCCTCTCGTCGTCTCCACCGGCCGGCCCCCACGGGTCGGCGCTGCCCCGCTCGGGTGCGTCACGTCAGCGCCACGCGGCCGCCTCCGCCAGCACCTCCCGCGCCACGGGGAGCGCCTCGACGCGGTCCTGCGGAACCAGGCCGATACGGGTCCGGCGGTCCAGGAGGTCCGACTCGTCCAGGGCGCCCTCGTGCCGGACGGCCCACAGCAGTTCGGCACGCGTCACCGGATGGCCGGGGAGCACCGGTTCGGCCAGGGTCGGATCCTCGGCAGCGAGCGCGTGGACGGCCTCGGCCTCGGTGCCGAGGCGACCCACCAGGCGCCGGGGCGCGGACAGGGTCCGCAGCCGGGCGGGGGCCGCCGCGCCGACCAGCGGCAGGTCGGCGGTGGGGGAGGGCGCGGCTGGAAGACCCCGGGCGGCGGTCGCGGCGTCCACGGCGTCCTGTGCCATCCGCCGGTAGGTGGTGAGCTTGCCGCCGACGATCGTCGTGACGGCGTCGGGGGACGTCAGCACCGCATGCCGGCGGGAGATGTCGGAGGTGCGGGCGGACGCCCCGTCGGGGCCGTCGTGGCCGGAGGTGTCCAGCAGGGGGCGCAGTCCGGCGAAGGCGCCGACGACCTCCTCCCGGGCCACCGGCGTGTCCAGGACCGAGCCGAGCACGTCCAGCAGGAATCCGATGTCGCTCTCGGGCACGTCAGGGACGTCCGGGATCCCGCCCTCGACAGGCTCGTCGGTGAGGCCGACGTACACCCGGCCGTCGCCCTGGGGCAGGACCAGGACGAATCGGTTGGTCTCCCCGGGGATGGGGATGTGCAGGCCGGCCGGCAGGGTGCCGAGTCGTTCCGAGCGCAGGACCAGATGGGTGCCGCGGGAGGGCCGGATCCTGATGCCCTCGACGAGGTCACCGGCCCACACTCCGGCGGCGTTGATGACCGCGCGGGCCCTGACCTCGCCCTCCTCACCGGTGAGTTCGTCCCGGATCCGGGCGCCGGTGCCGGTCAGATCCAGCACCCTGACCCGGGTCAGCACCCGCGCACCCCGCGCGGCGGCCGTCCGGGCCAGGGCGGTGACCAGGCGGGCGTCGTCGGTCACCTTGCCGTCCCAGGACAGCAGTCCGCCGCGCAGCCCGGCCGCGCGCACCGAGGGCGCGAGGTGCCGGGCCTCCGTCGCCGACAGCCGGCGCGGCGCGGGCAGGACATGACGGGGGGTACGGGCGGCCAGCCGCAGCATGTCCCCGGCCCGGAAACCGGTCCACGCGAGCGAGGCCTGCCCCCGGGACACCAGCGGGGTGAGCGGCAGGACGAACGGCTGGGCGGCGACGAGATGCGGAGCGGTCCGGGTCATCAGCACGCCGCGCTCGACGGCGCTCTCGTGCGCGACGTCGAACTGCGCGGAGGCCAGATAGCGCAGCCCGCCGTGGATGAGCTTCGAGCTCCAGCGGGAGGTGCCGAAGGCGAGGTCGTGGGCGTCCACCGCGACGACGTCCAGGCCGCGGGCCGCCGCGTCCAGCGCGACGCCGGCTCCGGTGGCGCCGAGCCCGACGACCAGGACGTCGGTCACCCTGCCGTCGGCGGCCTCGGCCAGTTCCCGGCCGCGGCGGTGTGCGCTGAGGGACGAGCCGGCGTCGGCCCTGGTGTGGCTCATGGCGTGAGGGTCCTCTCCAGAAGGGTCCGCAACTCGCCGAGGAAGGCGGCGGAGTCGAGCTCCGGATCGTCCTCGTCGGTCATCGTGCGCAGGGACAGGGCGAAGGACTGCACGGTCAACAGCAGCGCACGGGCCTGCCGTGGGACATGCCCGGGGCGCACGGAGCCGTCCGCGTGGCCGTCGCGCAGCCCGTCGGCCAGCAGCCCCAGCAGCGCCTCCTGGCTCGCTCCACGCCGGTCGAGCACATAGGGCAGCAGCAGCTCCGGGTCGACGTCGACGATCTTGCGGAACAGCGGGTGCGCCCGGAAGGCCTCGACGCCCGCCACCAGTCCGTCCACGATCCGGGTGCGGGTGTCCGTGCCGGCCGTGGGCTCGGGGATCGCCCGGGTGGCCACGTCGATCCACTCACGGGTCATCAGATCGCCGACCAGGGTCCGCAGATCCGGCCAGCGCCGGTACAGGGTCATCCGTGAGACGCCGGCGCGGCGGGCCACGTCGGCGAGGGTGGTGCGGCGGACCCCGACGGCCAGCACACAGTCGCGCACCGCGTCGAGCACGTGATCGTTGTCCGAGCCGTTGTGACGAATAGGCGTCATGTGTCACAGTGTAACGCCCCGGGACAGGGCGGAGCGGACAGCCGTCGCCCCGGACCGGCCGTCGGCCGTCGCGCCAACCGAGTACACCGAGCACACCGACCTGTGAGGACGACCGTTCAATGGACATGCTGTGGAACGGCTGGGGCGACCCGGCCAAGGCGGCACCCCTGCCCGACTCGGTGACCGGACTGCTGCGCGACCTGCTCGGTGTCAAACCCCGCAGCACCCCCGCCCTCTCCCTCGAGGACATCGACCTGCCCGCGCCCACGGCCGGGCCCGCCGCGCTCGCGGCGCTCGCCGAAGCCGTGGGCGGCGAGGACCACGTCCGCACCGGCACCGAGAGCCGCGTCCGCCACACCCGCGGCAAGTCCACCCCCGACCTGCTGCGCATCCGCGCCGGGGACCTCTCCGACGTCCCGCAGGCCGTGGTCCTCCCCGGCTCCCACGACGAGGTCCTCGCCGTCCTGCGCGCCTGTGCGGCGCACGGCCTCGCCGTCGTCCCCTTCGGCGGCGGCACCTCCGTCGTCGGCGGACTCGCCCCGCAGCGCACCGGGTTCGTCGCCCTGGACCTGCACCGCATGAACGGCCTGCTCGACCTGGATCCCGTCTCACGCACCGCCGTACTCCAGCCCGGTCTGCGCGCCCCCGACGCCGAAGCACTCCTCGCCGAACGCGGCTACACCCTCGGCCACTTCCCGCAGTCCTTCGAGTGGGCCACCATCGGCGGCTTCGCCGCCGCCCGCTCCAGCGGCCAGGCGTCCGCCGGATACGGCCGCTTCGACGAGATGGTCCTCGCCCTGACCCTCGCCGCCCCCGAGGGCACCATCGAGACCGGCCGCGCCCCGCGCTCCGCCGCAGGCCCCGATCTGCGTCAGCTCATCCTCGGCTCCGAGGGCGCCTTCGGCGTCATCACCTCCGTCACCGTACGGATCCGTCCGCTGCCGCAGGTGCGGATCTACGAGGGCTGGCGGTTCGCCTCCTTCGAGGAGGGCACCGCCGCGCTGCGCAGGCTCGCCCAGGACGGGCCCCGGCCGACCGTGCTGAGGCTGTCCGACGAGACCGAGACCCTCATCGGCCTGGCCCAGCCCGACGCCATCGGCGGCGACGCGGGCCGGAGCGCGGCCGGGTGCCTCGCGATCATCGGCTACGAGGGCACGGCCGAGGACACCGCACAGCGCCGGGAGCAGGCGGCCGCCGTCCTCACCGACTGCGGCGGCACCCTCCTCGGCGCCGAGCCGGGCGAACGCTGGGCCCACGGCCGTTACGGGGCGCCGTACCTGCGCGACGCCCTGCTCGACGTCGGCGCCTTCGCGGAAACCCTCGAGACCGCCGCCTTCTGGTCCCGTGTCCCCGAGCTGTACACGGCCGTACGCACGGCCCTCACCGACACCCTCACCGAGGCCGGCACCCCACCCCTGGTGATGTGTCACATCTCCCACGTGTACGAGAACGGCGCCTCGCTGTACTTCACGGTCGTCAGCGCCCAGGGCGAGGACCCGGTCGCCCACTGGACGCCCGCCAAGCGCGCGGCCAACGAGGCCGTACTGGCGGCCGGCGGCACCATCTCCCACCATCATGGAGTCGGCACCGACCATCGCGACTGGTACGTCCGCGAGGCCGGGCCGCTCGGCATCGCCGCCCTGCGCGCCGTCAAGCGCCGCCTGGACCCCGAGGGCCTGCTGAACCCCGGCGTCCTGCTGCCCACCTCCTGACCCCGATCCGCCGTCCGACCCCAATCGATCCGCCTGCTTCGGAGGCACACCGATGCGACAGTTCACCGCCGTCGTCAACCCCACCGCGGGCGGCTCCACCGGGGCGGCGACCCTGCTGCACCTGGCCCGGCTGCTGCGCGAGGCCGGAGCCGAGCTGGAGACGGAATACAGTCACAGCCTCGCGCACGCCCAGGACATCGCCCGCCGTGCCGGCGAGCGCGGCCGGATCGTGCTGGCCGTCGGCGGCGACGGCATCGCCGGCGGCATCGGCGGCGCGCTCAGCGGCACCGGAACCGTCCTCGGCCTCGTGCCCGCCGGCCGCGGCAACGACTTCGCCCGCGCCCTGAAGCTGCCCGCCGACCCCACCGCACTCGCCGGCATCCTGCTGCACGCCGAGCCCCGGCCCGTCGACACCATAGAGGTGGAGTCGGCCCACCATTCGCGCGCCGTGGTCCTGGGCAGCGTCTACGCCGGCGTGGACGCGGTGGCCAACCGGCACGCCAACCACGCCCGGCTGCTGCGCGGCTCCGCCTCCTACTACGCGGGCGGCCTGCGCGCCGTCACCACCTGGCGGGCGGCCGACTACCGCCTCTCCGTCGACGGCGAGGAACACGCTCACCGCGGCTACACCGTCGTCGCCGCCAACTCCCCCTACTACGGCTCCGGCCGGCTCATCGCCCCCGACGCCCGGGTCGACGACGGCCTGCTGGACGTGGTGATGATCCGCGAGGCGCCGCGCCGGCTGTTCTTCGCTCTCATGAACGAACTGAAGACCGGCGGCCACGTGCACCGCCCCGAGGTGCGCGTGCTGCGCGGCAGGGAACTGCGCATCGAGGCGAACAGAGCCGTCCCCTACGGCGCCGACGGCGAGGTCGACGCGGCCCTGCCGGTCACGGTGCGGGTAAGACCCGGGGACCTGCCGGTGCTGTACTGACCGCCTCCCCGAGCCGGCGCACCGAGACGCCCCGAACCCCGGCACGTGACACGGCGTCGGTGCGGGACCGGCCGGCCGTGGGTAGGGGAGGGGAACCGGCCGAGTGCGCCGGGGGAGGGGTTGGTCGACATGACGCTCGAAACCGCCGAGGACGTGGTGCAGGCGGTCGTGCTGTACGACGGACGGCTGCTGCTCGTGGAGGACGGTGGCTGGGCACTGCCGTCCGGCACGCCCGAACCCGCCGAGTCGGCCGAGGCCACCGCGGCGCGCGTCGTCTACGAACTCACCGGTTATCTCGTCGACGGTACTGAGGCGCTGAGCCCGGACGACGGGGCACCGGCGGGCGGAGCGTCGGCGGTGGTGTGCCAGTTGCTCAGCGAGACCCCGTCGGACGGGGCGAGCCTCGCGCCGGAGCGGGTGCGCTGGGTGCCGATATCCGAGACCGTCGACGTGGCACTCCCGGCGGTCGTGCGCGAGTACCTTCAAGGACACACGCCCGTGTGAGGGTGGCCCGTCGGCGGTCCGCCGCAGGGCGCGCCGCCGGCGGCAGGTCGGTGAGCGCGACGAGCGGTTCGGCCGCGCCGGCCCGGCGGATCGGTGAGCGTGCGGGGGAACCGCGGGCAGCAGCTACTGCCCGGCGCAGGAGCGGGCGACGGCAGGGGGCCGCTCCCAGGCACACGCGGCCCGGAGCGGGCCGCGCCCGGTGGGGTGCCGTGTCACGGGCCGTCCGGGACGCGGTCATGCGGGTCGTCGTCGAACTGGGGTCCGGCGAGAGTCGAAAGGGCCGTGTCCGTTCGCCGGCGGGCGGGGCCCGACTGATAGCCGGCGCTTATCACCTCATCGAAAAGACCGCTTTGACGTGCGCTTGGCGAGGGGCGGATGCTGCCCCGCAGTGGCCATGGCAGAAAGAGGCGCACCGGAACATGAGCGGTATCGAGGACCCCGACGACGACCTGACGGTCACCCCGCCCAAGCGTTGGGCGACCGGTGTCCCGGCGGTAAGGCATGCGCTGGAGTACTCGCTCGGCCGGACGACCGTACGACGGACCGCGCTGACCCTGCTCAACATCAACCAGGCCGAGGGATTCGACTGCCCGGGATGCGCCTGGCCCGAGCCGGCACCGGGCAAGCGGCACCGCAACGAATACTGCGAGAACGGCGCCAAGCACATCAGCGACGAAGCCACCACGCGACGCGTGACCGCCGCGTTCTTCCGCCGGCACTCGATCGCCGAACTGGGCGCGAAGTCGGACTACTGGCTCAACCAGCAGGGCCGGCTGACCGAGCCCATGATCAAGCGACCCGGCGCCGAGCACTACGAACCCGTCGGCTGGGACGAGGCGCTCGACGTGCTCGCCGGAGAACTCCGCCGCCTCGACTCCCCGGACGAGGCCCTCTTCTACACCTCCGGCCGGCTGAACAACGAGGCCGCCTTCCTGCTGCAGCTCTTCGCCCGCGCCTACGGCACCAACAACCTGCCGGACTGCTCCAACATGTGCCATGAGTCCAGCGGTTCGGCGCTGACGGAGACGCTGGGCATCGGCAAGGGCAGCGTCTCGCTCGACGACATCCACACCGCCGACCTGGTCTTCGTCGTCGGGCAGAACCCGGGCACCAACCATCCGCGCATGCTCACCGCGCTGGAGGAGACCAAGCGCAACGGCGGCAGGGTCATCGCCGTGAACCCGCTGCCGGAGGCCGGGCTCATCCGCTTCAAGCACCCACAGAAGGCCCGCGGAGTGCTCGGCCGGGGCACCGCGATGGCCGACCAGTTCCTGCAGATCCGCCCCGGCGGCGACCTCGCCCTCTTCCAGGCCCTCAACCGGCTGCTGCTGGAGGCCGAGGACGAGCGCCCCGGCACCGTGCTCGGCCACGCCTTCATCACCGCCCACACCACCGGGTTCACCGACTTCGCCGACCACGCCCGCAAGGTCCCCTGGGAGGACGTCCTCGCCGCGACCGGGCTGCCCCGCGAGGAGATCGAACGTGTCCACCACCGGGTGCTGGAGAGCAGGAGGATCATCGTGTGCTGGGCCATGGGCCTCACCCAGCACAAGCACGGCGTCCCCACCATCCGCGAAGTCGTCAACTTCCTGCTGCTGCGCGGCAACATCGGCCGACCGGGCGCCGGCGTGTGCCCGGTGCGCGGCCACAGCAACGTCCAGGGCGACCGCACCATGGGCATCTGGGAGCGCATGCCCCAGACGTTCCTCGACGCCCTGGGCCGCGAGTTCGGCTTCATCCCGCCCGCGCGGCACGGACTGGACTCGGTCGACGGCATCCGGGCCATGCGCGACGGCACGGCGAAGGTGTTCCTCGGCGTCGCCGGCAACTTCGTCCGGGCCACCCCGGACAGCCATGTCACCGAGCGGGCGATGCGGCGGTGCCGGCTCACCGCGCACATCTCCACCAAGCTCAACCGCTCTCACGCGGTCTGCGGTGACATCGCCCTCATCCTGCCCACCCTCGGCCGCAGCGACCGCGACGTCCAGGCGTCCGGCGAGCAGTTCATCACCGTCGAGGACTCCATGAGCGAGGTGCACGCCTCCCGCGGACGCCTGGAGCCGGCCTCTGAGCACCTGCTCAGCGAGGTCGCCGTCATCAGCCGGCTGGCACGCCGAACCCTCGGCGGCACACCGGACATCCCCTGGGAGGAGTTCGAGGCGGACTACGGCACCGTCCGCGACCGCATCTCCCGCGTCGTAGCGGGCTTCGAGGACTTCAACGCCCGGGTGTCCAGGCCCGGCGGCTTCCGGTTGCCCAACCCGGTCAACCGGCGTGTCTTCCGCACCCCGAGCGGCAAGGCCGTGTTCACCGTCAACGAGTTCACGATGCCGCACATCCCCGAAGGCCATCTGCTGCTGCAGACACTGCGCTCCCACGACCAGTGGAACACCGTCCCGTACGCGATGGACGACCGCTACCGCGGCATCCACAACGCCCGCCGGGTCGTGCTCGTCAACCCCGACGACCTGGCCGCCCTCGGGTTCGCCGACCGCGACCGGGTGGACCTGGTCGCCGTCTGGCACGACGGCCTGGAGCGCCGGGCGGAGGACTTCCGCGTCGTCGCGTACCCCGCGAGCCGCGGCTCGGCTGCCTCCTACTACCCCGAGACCAACGTCCTGGTACCGCTGGACAGCGTCGCCGACATCAGCAACACCCCAACGTCCAAAGGTGTGTTGATCCGTCTGGAGCCCGCGCGGGCCGTCGGTCGTGAAGGTTGAGACACCGGAACATGCGACCAAGAGGAGTGGGACCATGGGACGCGTGACGGTGCGTCGGCGAGTGCTGCGGATCCGTGACGGAGTCCCCTCGGCCCGGCCGGACACCCTGGCCGCCGAGGAACCGATGGAGATACGGGTCGGCGGGCGCCCCCTCACCGTGACCATGCGCACCCCGGGCGACGACTTCGACCTCGCGGCCGGCTTCCTCGCGGGCGAGGGCGTCGTCCACAGCGCCGGCGACATCAGCGCGATCCGCTACTGCGCCGGCGCCACGGCGGACGGCGGCAACACCTACAACGTGGTGGACGTCGCCCTGGCACCCGGCGTGGCCCCGCCCACCGCGTCACTGGAGCGGAACTTCTACACCACCTCCTCCTGCGGTGTGTGCGGCAGGGCCGGCCTGGACGCGGTGCGTACGGCGTCCAGGTGGTCCGTGGCCGAGGACCCGCTGGACGTGGGCCCGCAACTGCTTGCCTCCCTGCCCGAGCGGCTCCGCGCGGCCCAGAAGGTCTTCGACAGCACCGGGGGCCTGCACGCGGCCGGCCTCTTCACGGCCGACGGCCGGCTGGTGTGCCTGCGGGAGGACGTGGGACGGCACAACGCCGTGGACAAGGTCGTCGGCCACGCCCTGCGGTCGGGTCTGCTGCCGCTGCGCGGCACCCTGCTGATGGTCAGCGGGCGTGCCTCGTTCGAGCTGGTGCAGAAGGCCGTGCTCGCCGGGATCCCGCTGCTGGCGGCCGTCTCGGCCCCGTCCTCACTGGCCGTGGACCTGGCCGCCGAGAGCGGGCTGACCCTGGTCGGCTTCCTGCGGGGCACATCGATGAACGTGTACGCCGGCGAGGAGCGGCTGCAGCTCCGGTCGGTGGGCTGACGCCCCGCGCCCGCTACCGCCCCGGATCGCCGGGGACTCCCTCCAGCGCCGAGGCCACGTCGGTGGTGCGGGCGATGTCCGTCAGCGCCCTGGCCATCACCGACCCCGGCTCTCGGGCGGCGATCACCAGACCCACGGGCACCGAAGCGTCGGGCTCGACCAGCGGCACGGCGCGCATGCCGTGCGGGACACCGAACACATGCAGCCACGCGTGCGGGACGACGGCCGCCCACCGCCCCGTGCGCACATGGGCGAACAGGGCCGCCACGGAGTCGGTCTCCAGCCGGGGCGAGGGCTGGGTCCCGGCCTGCGCGAAGAACTCGTCGAGGACCCGGCGGCCCTGCATCGCCGGGGTCAGCATGCACAGCGGCAGCCGTGACGCCTCCGCCCATGTGGCCGTCGTACGCCGGGCCAGACCGTCTGCGGCCGTGAGCAGCAGGACGTACCGCTCCTGGTACAGCGGCACCGTCCGGAAGCCCTCCGCCACGTCCTCGCGCAGATAGGTGACTCCGGCGTCGAGCTCGAAGTTCTGCAGCTGCCGCAGGATGTCCACGGACTGCATGTCCGCCGTGACCTCCACCGTGACCAGCGGATGTGCGGCGCAGAAAGGACTGGTCAGCTGGGCCACGGCACCGGACGCCGTCGGCACCGTACCGATCCGCATCCTGCCGCTCAGGCCGCTGCGCAGGACGTCGACCTCGTCCTTGAGGGCGTCACGGTCGGCGAGGATCCGCTGCGCCCATACGACGATGCGCTCCCCCTCCGGGGTGAGGCCCTCGAACTTGCGGCCGCGCCGCACGAGCGGCACGTCGAGCTCCTCCTCCAGCTTGCGCAGCGCCTCCGACAGGGCGGGCTGGGAGACGTAGCAGGCCTGGGCGGCACGCGCGAAGTGCCGCTCCCGGGAGAGGGCGACGAGGTATTCCAGCTGACGAAAGAGCACGGCACGGGTCTACCCGACGGCATCCCGCGACGCCAGTGCCGAACCGTCCCGCACGTCCGCGTCCCGCCGTACCACGGCGTCATCGCGGAGGCGACTCGTGCCCTGCGTTTGCGGTGCCGTGCGCGTCGGGTTTCAGTGAGTACGGACCCCGCAACAGCGATTCCCGCGGATCACCGGCTGCCCCCGCGCCCAGGAGCTGTCATGTCGATGTCGTTCGGTGCACCGTTCGGTTCGTCGGATCCCTTCAGCGAGCTGTTCAGCCGGTTCTTCGGCATGTCGCCGGCGTCGTCGCCTCCCGCGGTGCAGCGGGTGCCCATCGGCCGGTTGCTGACGGAGTCCTCGCAGGAACTGCTCAATCTGGCCGCACGGCGGGCCGTCGAGGACGGCACGTCCGACCTGGACACGGAACACCTGCTGTGGGCGGCCGCCAAGGTCGAACCCTCCCGGCGGCTGCTCTCACGGGTGGGCGTCGACCCCGACGCGCTCGCGGACGAGATCGCCGAGATCCTTCCCCGGGAGTCCGGCGAGCCGTCCTCGCAACCGGGCCTGACGCCCGCGGCCAAGCGCACCCTCCAGGCCGCGTTCGCCCGGTCGCAGGCGGCCGGTGTGTCGTACATCGGGCCCGAGCACATCCTCGGCGCCCTGCTCGGAGACAGTGACACGGGCGCCGCCAAGCTGCTGCGCGCCGAGGGCCGCGACACACAGAAGCTGTCGGACCTGACCGAGCAGGCCTACCGCGGCAACGTGCTTCCCGCCGAACGGAGCAAGACGCCGGCGACGACGCTGGACGAGTACGGCCAGGATCTGACGGAGCAGGCCAGGGCGGGAAAGCTGGACCCGGTGGTGGGGCGGGCCGAGGAGATCGAGCAGACCGTCGAGATCCTCTCCCGGCGGTCGAAGAACAACCCGGTGCTGATCGGCGAGCCGGGCGTCGGCAAGACGGCGATCGTGGAGGGCCTGGCACAGCGGATCGTGGCCGAGGAGGTGCCCGACACCCTCAAGGACAAGAGGGTCGTGGCGCTGGACCTGTCCGGCATGGTCGCGGGGGCGCAGTACCGGGGGCAGTTCGAGGAGCGGCTGAAGAAGGTCATCGAGGACGTCCGGGCGGCCCAGGGCAGGATCATCCTGTTCATCGACGAACTGCACACCGTGGTCGGCGCCGGGGCGACGGGGGAGGGGGCGATGGATGCGGGCAACATGCTCAAGCCCGCCCTCGCCCGCGGTGAAGTCCACGTCGTGGGCGCCACCACGATCGACGAGTACCGCAAGTACGTGGAGAAGGACGCGGCGCTGGAGCGGAGGTTCCAGCCGGTGATGGTGCCGGAGCCGACGGTGGAGGAGACGGTGCAGATCCTGGAGGGTCTGCGGGACTCCTACGAGGCGCACCACCAGGTCCGTTTCGACGATGCCGCATTGGTGGCGGCGGCGGAGCTCTCCGACCGCTACATCACGGACCGTTTCCTGCCCGACAAGGCCATCGACGTGCTGGACCAGGCCGGTGCCCGGGTGCGGCTGCGCGGCGCGGGCCGGTCCACGGAGGTGGTCAGCCGCGAGGACCGGATCGCGAAACTCCGCCGCGAACTCGAACAGGCCGTCTGCGTCGAGGACTTCGAGAAGGCGTCGGAGCTGAAGCGGCAGATCTCCGCGACGGAGGGCGAACTCGCGGGGATCGAGGAACGCCGTGAGGGAGTGGTGTCGGTGACGGCCGCGGACATCGCCGACGTCGTCTCGCGCCGTACCAGGATCCCGGTCTCCCAGCTCACCGCGAGCGAGAAGGAGAAGCTGCTCAGGCTCGAGGAGGAGATGCACGCCCGGATCGTCGGCCAGGACGAGGCCGTCACCGCCGTCTGCCAGGCGGTACGGCGCAACCGGGCCGGCATGGGCGATCCGAACCGGCCGGTGGGCTCCTTCCTCTTCCTCGGCCCCACCGGCGTCGGCAAGACCGAACTCGCCAAGACCCTGGCGGCGTTGCTGTTCGGGGAGGAGGACCGGATGATCCGGTTCGACATGAGCGAGTTCCAGGAGAAGCACACCGTCGCCCGGCTCGTCGGCGCCCCTCCCGGATACGTCGGGTACGAGGAAGCAGGCCAGCTCACGGAGAAGGTGCGCCGCCGGCCCTACAGCGTGGTGCTGTTCGACGAGGTGGAAAAGGCGCATCCGGATGTCTTCAACACCCTGCTGCAGATCCTCGACGACGGCCGGCTCACCGATGCGCAGGGGCGCACGGTCGACTTCCGGCACTGCGTCATCATCATGACGTCCAACATCGGCGCGCACCGGATCCTGGACCACAAGGGTGACGTGTCACAGCTGAAGGACGTGTTGACGGAGGACCTGCGGACCAGGTTCCTGCCGGAGTTCCTCAACCGGATCGACGACATCATCATCTTCCACGCTCTGAGCGAGGAGGACCTCGGGAAGATCGTGGACCATCTGCTCGACCAGAGCAAGCGTCGCGTCCACGCCCAAGGGATGCGGCTGGAGGTGACCGAGGCGGCGAAGAAGCTGCTCATCGCCCACGGCCACCAGCCGGAGTTCGGGGCCCGGCCGCTGCGTCGCACGATCCAGGCGGAACTGGACAACCGGATCGCCACGCTGCTGCTCAGTGGCGAGGCCGACTCCGGCGACACCATCGTCGCCGACGTCGAACACGACGCACTGCACTGCAGGATCCGCAAGAACGGCGGCTCCGGTGAGGGGGGCTGACCCCTCGCCGTTCATCCGTCCTCGCCGTGCTCCCCGATCGCCACCACGACCGCGCTCGACGGGCCGTCCGGTGTGTCGAAGCGGACCGAGTCACCGGGGCGGTGTCCGAGCAGCGCGCGGCCGAGCGGGCTGCCGGAGGTGACCAGGGTCTGGTCCACCGCCTCGGCGATCTCTCCGATCTGGAGCGTCTCCACCGAGCCGTCCGGGAAGCGGACGGTGACCGTGCTGCCCACGCCGACCACGTCCGTGGGGGCGGGCCCGGCCACGTCCGCCTGGCGCAGCCGGTCGGTGATGGCATCGATACGGCGGTCCAGGCGGTCCAGCTGAGTGGCGCGCTGCAACTGCTCGGCCTGGTCCGCCTGGTCGCCCACGTCCGTCCGGTCCCGCAGGGTTCCGGCGACGAGCCGACGCTCGTCGCGCAGGTCGGCCAGCTCTTGCTCCAGCGCGCGGCGGGCGGCGGCACTGATCGGCTGCGGGTCACCGGTCATTCCGGCTCCTCTGATCCAGGGGAGGAATCTTGATGAAACGGGCGTTCTTCGCATCGTATCAATGGGGGTCCGAGGTCGTGCTTCCCGGCGCCCGCGGTCGGGTGGAGGCTGCGGTGGAGGTTCCTTGCATCCGGATATACGGTGTTTTCAGGTGTCCCCCGCACTCCTCTCCCTGTCCGTCCAGGAGGTTCCCATGTCCTCGAAGCGACGCCGGAAGAAGAAGTCGCGGCGCAACCACGCCGCCAATCACGGGAAACGACCCCAGTCCTGAGCGCCCCGGCCCACCGCGGCGGGCACGAGACCGAGCTGCTCGTACCGGTGCAGGGGGTGCGGGCAACGTCCGCTGAGTGCCGCGACCTCCCCGACGGACCTCCCCGACGGCGCAGCAGGCGGCCAGGGCCGGGGAGTCCACGGGGTGTTGTCGGGCACCCTCGCCCGGGACACCGCCGGGACGTTGAAGCGCACGTGAGGCGAGTGCAGTTCCGCTTGCGCGGCGTCAGCGACACGACCGTCCGAGCGAGTCCCGGGAGCCGTCGCGCGGTCAGGGGTACAGCTTCTGCCGCGCGGCGAGCATGGCGACGAACTTCTCGATGCGTGCCGTACGGGTCTGCGACCTCTTGGCGTCCTGGATCCGGTAGAGGATCGCGTACCGGTTGCGGCTGTCCAGGGTGGCGAAGAAGTCCTGCGCCTGCGGCGCGGCCTCAAGCGCCGCCCGCAGGTCGTCGGGAACCGACGCCGTGCTCTGCGCCTCGTACGCCGCCTCCCAGCGGCCGTCCGCCCTGGCCTTGTCCACTTCGCGCCGGCCGGCGGGCCGCATTCGGCCCTGCTCCATGAGTTCGATGGCCTTCTGCCGGTTGATCCGCGACCACTTGCTGCCCGGCCGGCGCGGGGTGAAGCGCTGCAGCCAGTGCCGCTCGTCCAGCTTCTTCTTCTGCCCGTCGATCCAGCCGAAACACAGCGCCGACTCCAGCGCGCCCGCGTAGTCGACACCGTCGACCCCGGAGTCCTTCTTCGGGATCTTCAGCCAGACACCGCGCACGTCGGCGTGGTGCTCCTCGAGCCACTTCTCCCACGCCTCCCGCGTGGGGAAGGCGAGGACCGGGCCGGCCCCGCCCGCTGCTCCGTCCACCCGCGCGTCCCCTGGCATGCGCCATATCAAAACCCAGCCGCGACGCGCGGTCAACCAGGAGCTCGCATGCTGTGGGAGGTGGCGTTTCGGTCCGCCGGCTCCGGCTTGCCGAACAGGGCCGCGCGGCTCGCCGGGAGCCGGCTGATGACCTGGTTCACCGTGGGCCTCCGTATCGAGGGGTTCCATCGGCGGGTCGCCGAGCGGATCGCCAGGCAGGCCGCGCACGGCCCCGTGGGACGCCCGGCCGCTCCCGAGCGCGGTCGCCGACCGTGTCGGCGGAAGGCGACGATCGTCGATCTCCCCAGGACTGACCCGCTCCGCCGGCACCCTCGCGACGGCCTCCGTGACCACGGCCGCCTCTGCCTGCCTGTCGTCCTCAAAGCGTTCGCGCACACGGGGAGGAACTCGTCGCACCTCGTCGTCACGCCACCTTCGTGTCGGGCCTCCCGCTCCCGCTGCCCGGCCCGCCCGGCCAACGCACAGGCCATGGCGAGAGGGGACGGTCGGGTCAGTGGTGCGTGTCGGCCGTCCCGAGGGAGTCGAGCCAGCGCAGCAGGCGGGCTCCTTCGCGGGTCATGACGTCCGGGTCGCGCAGGGCGTTGGCCAGGAGTGACATGCCCTGGTAGGCGCAGACCAGGGTGAGGGCCAGATCGTCCGGGCCCGGGGTGCCCAGCTCGCGGAACTGGTGTCCGGCCCACTCCAGCAGGCGCCGGATCGCCGCCCCTGCCTCCGCGTCGAGGACACCGTCGGCGCGCTTGTCGAGTTCGACGGCCAGGGTGCCGGTGGGACAGCCGTGGCGTGCGGCGACGGCGCGCTGGTCGACCCAGGCTTCGACCAGTGCCTTCAGACGGTCGCGCGGATCGGCCAACTGCTCGAGGCGGCCGGTGAGTTCGTCCAGGCGGGCGCTGTGCTCGGACAGCGCCGCCCGGACCAGCTCGTCCTTGGTCTTGAAGTAGTAGTAGACGTTCCCGACCGGGACGCCGGCCTCGCGCGCGATGTCGGCGAGGGTGGTGCGCTCGACCCCCTGCTCGTGCAGAACCCGCGCCGCAGCGGCCGTGAGCCGCCGGCGCTTCTGGGACGCCTGGACGCGCCGATCAACTGAGTTGGTCACCCGACTGACTATAGACGGCAGAGGGTGAGAGCATGCTACGATCTATTTAGTCAGTCAACTGACTTATTTAGGGGGTACGATGATCACGGTGACGGGCGCCACGGGCAACATCGGGCGGACACTGGTGGAATTGCTGGCCGGGGCGGGAGAGGAGGTCGTGGCGGTGTCCCGGCAGGCGCGGACCGTCGCCGTCCCGGCCGGTGTCCGGTGGGCTCGGGCCGACGTCGGGAACGCCACGAGCCTGCGGCCCGTCCTCGACGGCGCCCGCGCGTTGTTCCTCGTGCTGGGCGGCGCACTCAACCACCGGGGCCAGAGCCCGAGCGCCCTGCTGGACGCGGCGGCACAGGCCGGGGTCGAGCGGATCGTCCTCGTGTCCTCGCAGGTCAGCGCCACTCGCCCCGATGCGCCTTCGCACGCCCGGCTGCGGGAGTTCGAGGCCGCCGTGCGCGCCTGCGGACGGGACTTCACGATCCTGCGCCCCTCCGCGTTCGCCTCGAACGCCCTCGCCTGGGCAGAGACGGTCCGCACCGAGCGCACGGTCTTCGCGCCGTTCGGCGACGTGGCGCTGCCCGTCGTCGACCCGGCGGACATCGCCGCAGTCGCCGCGACCGCCCTGCGCGAGGACGGCCACGCCGGCCGTGTGTACGAGCTGACCGGCCCCGAGCCGATCAGCCCGCGCCGGCAGGCCGCGGCCATCTCCGAGGCCCTGGGCGAGGACGTGACCTTCGTGGAACTGTCCCGCGCCGACGCCCAGGCCCGCATGGCCGAGTTCATGCCCGAGCAGGTGGCCGCGGGCACGCTGGACGTCCTGGGCGTCCCGCTCCCGGCCGAACAGCGGATCAGCCCCGACGTGGAGACCGTCCTGCGCCGCCCGGCCGGCCCCTTCGCCGACTGGGTCGCCCGCACCCTCCCGGCGTTCTAGGGCCTGCCCGACCCTGTGCGTCGTTGCCCGAAGGGCGGCCGCGCGGCGTCAGGTGCGTGCTCTCGGTGTGCCGTCCCCAGGCCCTCGCACGGGACGTACTCGGGTCCGGGGCCGGTGCGGCGCGTGGGGGCACCTCCCACGCCCTTGAGGCAGGGGGGAGCGTGCATGGCGTCGTCATGAGCGAGTGCACCTGGGGGCGCCCGTCCGGACGGGCGGACCCGTGCGGGCCCGGACAGCGCCGGCTGTCCGCCCGGGGGCCGATCCGCGCGCCGGGCCGCGGGGGACCGGGAAACGGACGACGGCGGTGCTCGCCGATCCGACACCGCCCACTCATGCCGCGTACCCGCCGTCCACCGCGACTTCGGCGCCCGTCACATACACCGCCTCGGGTCCCGCCAGATAGGCCACCGCGGATGCCACCTCCTCGGCCGTGCCGAAGCGGCCGAGGGCGGTCATGGCCGCCTGGGCGTCCGCGAACGGACCGTCCGCGGGGTTCATGTCGGTGTCGGTCGGGCCCGGATGCACGACGTTGGCCGTGATCCCGCGTCCGCCCAACTCGCGGGCCAGCGCTTTCGTCAGCCCGACGACGGCCGACTTGCTCATCGCGTACAGGGTGCTGCCGGGACCCGGCGTGTGATGGGTCGCACAACTGCCGATGGTGACGATCCGGCCGCCCGACGCCATGAGCGCGGCAGCGGCCTGGGCGGCCAGGAACATGCCGCGGATGTTCACCGCGATCAGCCGGTCCACGTCGGCGAGCGACAGGCTCTCCAACGGCCGCATCAGCCCGACGGCCGCGTTGTTCACCAGGACGTCCAGGCCGCCGAGCGCCTCGGCCGCACGGCCCACCGCGCCCGCCGCGTCCTCCGCCTCCCCGGCGTCGGCGCGCAGGGCCACCGCCCGCCGTCCCAGGGCCCCGACGGCCCGCACCACGTCCTCCGCCGCCTCCTTCCCGTGCACGAACGTCACCGCCACATCCGCGCCTTCCCGCGCCAGGCGCAGTGCCGTCGCCGCGCCGATGCCCCTGCTGCCGCCGGTGACCAGAGCCTTCTTGCCGTCAAGCGTTGCCTGTGAAGTCATGCCTCCATCTCACCGGCGAGACGTGAGGAACACTGGCGGCGAACGGACCTCGACCTGTGGGGGGCGAACGTGGACCGCCCTGTGCGGCCGCCCGGGCGTTGGCGGCCAACGCCACCCCGGCCCGTTTCCCGCGGTCCCTCGCCCCCGACTCGATCATCTGGGCCGGAGCCCTGTTCCGGACCGGCGCCCTCGCCCTGGCGGCAACGACCCGTCCGGCGCTCCTTCTGTCCGTGCTGCTGGCCGGGATCGGCGAAGGGCCGCTGACCGCGCTGTTCGCGGTACGCCACCGTGAGGCGCCGGGCGCTCTGCGCGGCCAGATCTTCACCACCGGCGCCGGGCTGAAGATCACCGCCTACGTCGCGGGCGCCGGGCTCGCAGGCCCGCTCGCCACCCGGTCACTCCCGGGCGCCCTCGTCACGGCGGCGGGAGTGGCCGCCTTCGCGGCGTTCGGCTTCTTCGCCGTACCCGAACCCGGCATCACTCCCGATCGGCGACCGGCGCACCGGCAACGGCCCTGAAGTCCGCGAGAGAGCGGACGTACGACAGGCCGGGCCGACCGGACAGCGTCGTCTCGCCGACGATCCTGAACCCCGAGCGCGCCAGCACGGCCCGCGAGGCCGCGTTGTCGAGCGTGGTCGCGGCACGCAGCACCGTCAACCCGTAGCTGCGGGCGGCAAGGACGCAGATCTCCCGCACGGCCCACGCGGCAAGTCCGCGGCCCGTGAAGCGCTCTGCGATCCGGTACCCGAGGTCCGCGCCGCCGTCCATGACGTCCACGAGATTGACGCGCCCCAGCACCTCGCCCTCGGCGCCGACCAGCACATGGAAGGAGCAGACCCCGGCCTCCTGCTCGGCGAGCAGGGCGCGGAGCCGCTCGTCGAAGCGGGCGAAGTAGTCATCGCCCCGGTCGGGGACGGACGCCGCGAAATAGGCCCTGTTCTCCTTCTCGAAGGCGAGCAGCGCGGGAGCGTGAGCCGGGCGGAGCAGTTGTATCTCGGGCATGGAGGGAATATAGGCAAGTTGTACGTGTAAACCATAACGATCTCGGCCCAGCCCTTGTGCGCGCGTCGATTCCCCTTAGCCTCCGGGCATGGCATTTCTCTCCAGCCGCCGCAGAAGGGCACGCCTCGCCCCGGAGCTCGACGACCAGGATCTGGGCAAGCTGCTGAAGTCCCTTGTGGCGACCACCAGGACCGGTACCATCGCGACCACCGACCTGTGCGTGGCGCAGATGACCCGCCTCCTGGAACAGGATCCGGGCGACTGGGACCGCCGGACGCATCGCATGGACGTCCTGTCCTCATACCTCGTCGGATCACATCTGGCGCGGTCCTGGGCCACGCGTGAGCCCCGCAACGTGGACGCGCTCGTCCTGCAGGCCTGGACCCGGGTCGCCCAGGCCCGCGCCCAGGGGCGTCTCGAGGACCCCGCAGGCACCGTCGAGATGTGTCTGCGCGCTGCCGAACTCGCCCCGGAGGACCCCACTCCCTGGGTGGCCCTCCTCGCCGTGGTGCGTCTGGAACGCCGCCAGCAGGCCCACGTCTTCGCGGTGTGGAACGAGGTGCTCACACGTGATCGCTGGAACCGCGAAGCCTATCTGAACATGCTGTCGTACCTCAGCCCGCAGGAGGCGGGCTCGCGCATCCAGGTGCTGGAGTTCGTGGACACCCTGCGCGCCCGCATGCCCGCCAACGCGCCCTGTGCGGCGACCGAACTCACGGCGCAGGTGCACCAGTACCACGCCATCCTCGACCGTGGTGGAGTGGAGGCACTGGTCGCGCGGAACCACTGGTCACAGATCACCGCAGAGCAGGCCCTCGACCGGGCCGCGCAGACCTGGAGCCGGCCGGGGTTCCTCCGTCATGCCAAGGCGCTTGCCGATCTCAACCTCCTCGCCTACGCCTTGGTGGCCGCGGACCGGCGCGCCCAGGCGCGTTCCGTGTTCGAGGCGATCGGTGGCGTGGTCACGGCGTGGCCGTGGCGGGCCGGTGGTGATCCGGTGACCGAGTTCGACACGACGCGCCAGAAGGCCACGGCCGGGGTGTGAGTTGCCCGTGTTCTGGTGCCTCGTCGATTCCTCTCGTCGATTCCCCGTGTCATCCATGTGATGCGAAGGGAGTAGGGGCCAACGGGATCGCCCCGCCCGGAACCCCGTCACACACGGCGCTGCGGGACGGGGCGATGCGGCCCTCGGCTCATTCGGCGGCGTCGGACGGGGACTTCTCCGCGCTCTGCGGCGTCGGCTCGGACGCGTTGGCGACGGTGTAGAAGACGGACGAACCCTGCTTGGTGCGCTGGGCGTTGTTGCGTGCCACGAGGTTCTCCAGCGTGGTGCGGATGACCTTGGTCTGGATCTCCCGGTCCGGGTGGGCCCTGCCCAGCGCCTCGGCGACCTCCGCGGCCGAGCGGGGCTCCTGCTGTCCGGCGAGATGGCGCCGGACGAGTTCGATGAGGGTGGGCAAAGCCGTCTGACCTGCCGCCTTGTTCGCCGCGGACTTCTTCGTCGGGGACTTCTTCGGCGAGGTCTTCGTCGCCGCGGTCTTCGTGGCGAGCTGCTTCTTGTGCCCGGTCGGCTCCGGGGCCGCCTTCTTCGGCGCGCGGCTCGGACCGGGCGCGGTGGTGGACTTCTTGCGCGGGGCCGGTACCACGGCGCCCTCGGCCGGAGCGGTCCTACTCACCGCGGCCGCGACACCGAGGGCCTGCCGCATGTTCACCAGGATGGTCTGGTCGTGCTGCAGCGCGGCCAACTGCTCCTGCAACGCCTGGATTTCGGCGGTGATGCGTTCCTGTTCCTTGATGTTGCTCTCGAGGTCGTTGGTGACCTGGCTGACGTACTGCGAGGTCAACTCGGTGACAGGTGCGGTGGGCTCAGGCATCTGTGGCTCCAATCGTGACTCGGGTGCGCTCCGGTGCCTGCGGTTGTGGCGAGCGTGGAGCGGGAGTTGTCCTGCGGGTCCCCCGACACATGGATGATACGGATGGTCCGGCGGGTTTCCACTGAGTGAATCCCGTGCGCGGCGCGAAGGTGTACCGTTCGTCCTGCGCGGTCGTTCCCCTGTGGTGTCCGTCCCGTGTGTCATGCGCGAGCGCGAACGGTACACGACGCGGGCGCCGGCCACGGGAAAGCCCTGACGGGATCCCTCATCCCGTACGAGTGTGCGGAACCTGTGTGCCATGTCTCCGCGGACGGCGACCGGTTGCCGTGGACGGGTTGGGCGACCCGGCGACTACAGGTGCGGAACCGGGTTCTCACGCAGCCAGTTCAGAACCTGCTGCGCGTGCTCGTTCGGTGGGAAGACCGGGTAGAAGACATGCTCGACGACACCGGCGCGAAGGACGAGTGTGAGGCGCTTGAACAGCCGGATCCCCTCGACCTCGAACGTGGGCAGACCGCGGTTGGGCGGACGACGTCGAGGGCCCGGCGCTGCGCTCCGTCGACGCAGAGCCGCACCGCCGGCGGCGACGGGCCCGAACCAGTGCCGTCACGGAGTGTCCTCCCGCGGGGAGGCGGCCGAGTCCAGGATGTGTGTGCGAAGTCCGTCCATGTCGAGGGCCGTGGTTTTCGGGACCGTCTCGTTCCATGCCCGGGCTGCCCGGTCCAGCGCGTCGGTGAAAGTCGCGCGCAGTCGGCGGCGGAACATCAGCAGACCGACCGCGGCCACGGGGCGGACCACCGAGCGGCCCCGGAGCGACAGGACGAGGCGTATCTCCCAGCGGCCCTCGCCACGCGGACGGGGCACCGCCCGTAGCCTCACCGTGGCGAAGCGGTGGTCCAGGCGCGCCTCGAACGGCACGCAGGAGAAGCGCCGGCCCGCGGATGCCTTCCACCACGCCCGCAGGTCGACACGGGCCTCGCCGCGTGCCTGGCGGAGGGCCGGCCAACGACCGGCGGTCCGCAACGTTCCGCGCAGTTCGGCGCCGGCCGGGTGTCCCACGCCGTGGAGCGTGCCCTCCACGGTGACCGTGTCCCCGTCCCCGAGGACGTGTTCCAGTCGGGCCGCCGGGTCGCTCCCCGACCGCCGTACGACGACCCGCAGTTGTTCCGGTGGCTCGGGCCCCCGTCCTCGGACTCGGACTCATGGACAGCGCCGGGCGCGAGATGCTCGCCCTTCACCAGCCGCACGCCGAGCACGGGCCGCCCGTCGGGCAGCAGCACCCGTCCGTCCTCCGAGCGGCTGCCGCTCACCACGTCGTGGACCATGGCGAGGGCCTGCTCGAAGCAGGTGCGGGCCACGGACTCGACGCTCACCGAGTGGCTCATGCGACTCATCTCCCCACGATGGCGCCGCACCGCGTGTACGGGTAGAGGTACGACGCGGTGCCGGGCGTCGAGTACACGCCGCGGCGGCGCCCGCTCGGGGCGTGGGGCGCGCCCGGGGCCGTGGCTCCCCTCCTCCCGCCCCCGAGGGGCCCCGCGCCACCCTCGGCAGGCTCAGGGAGAACCCTGGGCCAGTCGCCGCAGGACGTCCACGGCGCGCTCGGCGTCCTCGTGGGGCACGAAGAGGTGGTCGTGGTGGAAGCCGGCGACGACGTTGCAGCTCAGGCCGGCGTCGGCAAGGGCGCGGGACACCGCGGCGGTCAGCCCCACCGCGCCCAGCGCGGAGTGCACCCGCAGGGTGATCCACCCGGCCACGTAGTCGTACGCCATGCCCGCCGCGTCCGCCTCCGCCTGCGGCACGACCAGGGTCAGCCCCTCCTGTTCGGCCACCGTCACCACCGGGGTGACACCGGACGGCACGCCGCCCTCGGCCATGGTGAAGACATAGCGGCCCGGATTCAGTTCGGGGCGCATGTCGCGGAGCAGTGTCTGCAGATCAGTCTCGCCGGTCACGGACCCACACTATGGTCCGCACGGCCGCTCGCGCGGGAGGCGGGCGATGAGGGTTCGCCGATATGCAGGACCGCGTCCACCGCATCGAGTGTCGCCCGGTCGAGCGGGAAGCAGGCCTGCTCGGGACGCGT
The DNA here is from genome assembly GCF_059510455.1 of Streptomyces sp. NTD91. Lineage (NCBI taxonomy): Bacteria > Bacillati > Actinomycetota > Actinomycetes > Kitasatosporales > Streptomycetaceae > Streptomyces > Streptomyces sp. NTD91. Next base: position 21,977 of record NZ_JCAJZW010000015.1, on the reverse strand, counting down.
GTCCGTCCGGGTGCGGGCGGCCGGGAGACCGCTGGCCCCGTCCAGGGCCCAGGTGGTGATACGGCTCTGGAGCAGGCCCTCGTACGTGCCCGGGGCGGGGTACCGGAGCCCGAGGACCTCGCCGCGGCCCAGGCTGCCGGCGACGCAGACGTACCGCTCGCCCAGGAGGACACCCACGATGGCGCCGGCACCGGACCACTCGATGGCCGGGTCTCCCCGACCCCAGATGCTCGGGTTCCGCTTCAGGTGGTGGTTGTGCGCGAAGACCAGGGGCGCTCCACGCTCTTCCTCGGCACTGCGGATCTCCAGGAGGTTCTGGGCCATGAGCGCGTCCTGGGTGGCTCGCCCCCGGCCGGGACCCGGCGACCGGATACCGCGTCTTACGCGCCGACGACGTCCGCGACGCAGAACTCTGTCAGGGATGCCGGCCTTCGGCAGGTCGGTTCGTCTGAACGCGGTGAGGACCGCCGTGACCGCTTCCGCCAACTGCTCGGCGGCGACGGACGGAACACGTCCGGGAAGAAGTCCAGGCCGACGTGGTCCAGGCTCTGCCGGAAGCGGTCGTCGGCCAGGGCGCCGAGCTCGGACCAGGAGGTGTCGGCCGGATCGAAGGTCGGCACGGCATCGAAGCCGATCGCCGGACTGTGGCCCATGGCCCGGGCCTCCTGCTTGGCCGCGACAACCCCCTGGACGAGCGCGCGCGGCCGTCCGCACCGGTGGGTCGCACGCACGCGGCAGTTGCTCGACTCCCGGGGGCCAGGGCGGGTGCGTTTACGGGAACCAGGCGCCGGGACCGGTCCACCACCACCTCCTGTACTTCTCGGCATGTCCCTTGGCCGTTGTCCGTCCGTGACACCGAGCCCTCCTCAGGCTGAGCGATGCTCCCGAGGCCGCCGGGGAGTGCCACGTTCGGGCGAGGTCCGCTGGCCACCGCCGGCGCAGGAGGGCACGCTCGATACGGCGAGGGCGCGCCGAAGCCGCACACCTGGTGCCGTCGTCGACGAGCCGGATTCCGATCGATTCTGGAGGATGTCCTCATGGACATGCCGATCGTGAACGAATGCGCGGTCCAAGACTGCGCCTACAACCGGGATCGCGCCTGCCACGCCCTGGCCATCACCGTGGGCGACGTCCGGCACGCGCACTGCGACACCTTCTTCACCGCCCCGTCGAAGGGCGGAGACCCGTCCGCCACCGGCCACGTCGGCGCCTGCAAGATGGCCGACTGCCGGCACAACGTCGACTTCGAATGCCACGCTCCGGGCATCGCTGTGGGCTATCACCAGACCGATGTCGACTGCCTGACCTACGCACCCGCCTGAGACCTGCAGGCCGTGTCACCCGGTACCGCTGATCCGCGCAGCATCCGGGACCACCGGACGGGAGCGTGTCCCACGTGCCCGTGGTCCATGTCCGACGTTGCGGTTGCCCCGTCCCGCCAGACGTTCCCCCTGTCACGCTTGGCGGTTCGGCTGCCCTGACACATCACCACCGGGGGCAGCCGCTTGTTACTCTTTCCGAACATGCGAGCGCTCTTCCCGGGATCCTTCGACCCGGTCACTCAAGGGCACCAGGACGTACTCCGGCGCGCTTCCCTCCTGTTCGACGAGGTCGTCGTGTGCGTGATGGTCAATCCGAACAAGACCGGCCGCTTCCCCATCACGGAACGGCTGGACCGGCTCCGTGCGACAGCGACTGACTTGAGCAACGTCACGGTCGACTCCCACACCGGCCTGCTGGTCGACTACTGCCACCGAGTCGGAATCGACGTCGTCGTCCGCGGAGTCCGCGGGGTTCGCGACCTGGACCACGAAATGCCGATGGCCCGCATGAACCACGAACTGGCCGGAGTCGAAACGCTCTTCATCGCCGCCGACCCCGCCCTGGCCCACATCTCCTCCACCCTCGTCACCGCGACGAGTCAACAGGACCGTGTCCCCGATGATGATGTGAGTGAACTTCTTGCAGCGGGTGGGATCGTCAGCGAGGGTTCCTCGGACGTGTCCCGCGTGGTGAGCCGGACGAGCCGTTCGTAGCAGCAGAGGGCTGCGGCGGGGCCGAGGAAGGCCGGGTAGTCGCGGGGATGACGTTCGTGGCGCCGGTTGAGTCGGCGGTAGCCGGTCAGCCAGGACATATCCTGGTTCGGGATGCCGAAGTCGACGGCCCATCGGCGTTTCCTGATCTGGTCGAGGGCCGGAGTCCGGGCCGGCTCCACGAGGAGATCCTGCACCGGTTCGACGACGCCGGTCGGTGATCGAACCGCTCCGGAACAGCCCAACTCCCCGTCCCCCGCCCCGTACCGGGACCAGCGACGGCTCACCACACGGGCCGCGGTCCCGGTCCGGAAGAGCGACCGGTATCCGTCGGCGTGCGCGCCTCACCCGGCGCCTGTGCCGTCGGGCACCCGTAGCTCCTGCCAGGGGTGCCCAGGCGCTCCTGCCGCAGGGCGCCCGGCTCCTGCCGTGAGCCCCCGCCGGCGGAGTCCTCGTCAGGCGCCGTCGGCCGGGGGCCGGAAGTAGTGCCCCTTCTCGAGGTCCTCGAGGAGACCCGGGTGGGTCGGCTTCCAGTCCAGCAGGTCGCGGGTCAGCGTGCTCGACGCCGGGGAGTCGAGGCCGAGGAAGCCGGCCAGCCAGCCGAAGTGCTCGGCGGCGCTCTCCGGTGCGACGGAGACCACCGGCACATCGAGGTGCCGGCCGATCACCTCGGCGACATCACGGATCGCGACGCCCTCCTCCGCGACGCCGTGCAGCACGGAGCCGGCCGGGGCCCGCTCGACGGCCAGGCGGAACAGATGCGCGGCGTCGCGGCGGTGGACGGCGGGCCAGCAGTTGGCGCCGTCGCCGACGTAGCCGGAGACGCCTGCGGCGCGGGCGGTGGCGACCAGCGCCGCCATGAACCCCTTGTCCCCCTCGCCGTGGCAGGTCGGGGAGAGGCGGACCACGCAGGAACGGACACCGCGTTCGGCGAACTCGAGCACCTCCTGCGCCGTCGTGGCGCGGATCGAGAGGGGTGAGCCGTCGACCGTGGGCCTGTCCCGCTCGGTCGCCGCCCGCCCGAGCGCGAGGCCGGTCACACCGGAGGCCAGGACGAAGGGCCGGCCGCTGCCGGCGAGCGCGGCGCCGAAGACGTCGACCGCGCGGCGGTCGGTCTCGGCGGCACCCCTGAAGTCGCCGCTGAAGGCGATGTCGTGCTTGAAGGCGAGATGAATCACCCCGTCCGACGCGGCGGCCGTGTCCCGCAGCAGGTCGAGATCGTCGACGGTACCGCGGACGGGCTCCGCGCCCGCCGCGACGAGCGCGGCCGCGGAGGCCTCGGAGCGGGCGAGCCCGACGACCTGGTGGCCCGCGTCGACGAGTTCGGGTACGAGGGCGGATCCGATCCAGCCGGAGGCGCCGGTGACGAAGATGCGCATGGATGACCCCAGACATTGATGTCAGTGACTGACATAGACGTTACACCCGATGTCAGTCCCTGTCATCACGGTAGGATCGCCGCATGGGTAGATGGCAGCCGGACGCGCGCGGACGCCTGGGGAGAGCCGCACTGGAGCTGTACGCGGAGCACGGGTACGAGCAGACCACCGTGGCGGAGATCGCCAAGCGGGCCGGGCTCACGGAGCGGACCTTCTTCCGGCACTACGCCGACAAACGGGAGGTGCTCTTCGGCGGCGCAGCCGATCTGGAGGCGCTGACCGTGCGGACGGTCGCCGAGGCTCCGGAGTCCGCGGCGCCGCTCGACGCGTTGGCGGCCGGACTCGACGCCGTCGCCGAGGTGTTCGCCGACCGGCGTGAGGACGCGCGCCGACGGCAGTCCGTGATCACGGCGAACGCGGAACTCCAGGAGCGCGAGCTGATCAAACTCGCGTCGATGGCGTCCGCGCTCGCCGACACCCTGCGCGGCCGCGGCGTTGCCGAGCCGGCCGCGAGCCTGGCCGCCGAGGCGGGGGTCGCCGTCTTCAAGGTGGCGTTCGAACGGTGGATCGCGCCGGCCGAGGAGCGCTCGCTGCGGCAGCTGATGCGGGAGTCGCTGACCGAACTGAAGGCGGTGGCCTCGGGGGCGTGAAGCCGCGGTCGGCACGGGAACCGGAGTGCAGCGCGGTTCGACTCGTCGTCCACGGTCAATGGTCGGGTCGCGTCCATGCGGCTCGGGTGTGTCCGAGGGGGTCTCCTGGGGCGCGCTTCTGTGATCCCGACGACCGTCGGCCCCTGGCACCTCCGATGTGTGCCGCTGCCGTACGGGCCCCGGCGGCCGTACTTGACGTTCCGGTAACGATCCACCGAACATCGGCACGCGCTTTCATGGAACGTACATACGATCCTGCGCATGAACAGAGCTGTGAAGATCGGCCTGGCCGGTACCTGCACCGCGCTGCTCGCCCTCGGGGGGATCGGTACCTACAACATCGTGCACAGCCTGTCCTCGGGCTCTGCGGATGGCGGAGACTCCCAGGACGCGCGCGCCTTCGATTCGTCCGCCGTGTCGGCCACGCCCCCGTCGGACGCCGAGGCGGTGAAGCGGGCCCGCGCGTTCCTGGACAGCTGGTCCCGGCAGCGTCTGGACGGCGCGGCGGGCGACACCGACGCAACGGGCACCGCCTCGCAGGCGTTGCGGGCCTACGCCGACGGGCTGCATCTGAAAAAGCTGTCGTTCGGTCACATCGTGTCCGTGGGACCGTCGTCGGTGACGCCGGGCGCCGCCAAGGTGACCTTCGACGTGACCGCCCAGGTCGCGGGCGGCACCTGGACCTACCCCAGCGCGGTGGCCGTGCTGAAGAGCACGAACGGCACCTCGGCGGTCCACTGGAACAACTCGGTGCTCTATCCGGGCCTGGGTGACGACCAGTCGCTGACCGCGGGGACGCTGCCGTCCGACGCCACCCCCGCGAAGGTCGTCGCGAGCGACGGCAGAACCGACCTGTCCGGCTTCGCCTCACTGCGGGACATCGCGGCCACGGTCGGCAAGAACGCCGAGCCCGAGGGCGGCAAGCCCGGCACGGGCGTGGCCGTGGTCGACGCCGGCGGAGCGGGTGTGAAGACGCTGAAGGTCTTCGTCAAGGGCCGCCCGGCGGTGGTCAGGACGACCATCGACGCCGGTCTCCAGGCGGTGGCCGAGCGTGCGGTGAAGGATGCTCATCTGCAGCAGAAGCCCGCCGGGACCGTCGCGCTCGACTGGCGCAACGGCCACGTCCTCGCCATCGCGCACTCGGGCGACGACGGCGACATCGCCGTCAACGGCATCAAGTCGCCGGGCTCCACGATGAAGATCATCACGTCGGCGGCGCTCTTCGACAAGGCCGGGCTCACCCCGAGCAGTCCGGCTCCCTGCACCGACTCGCTGATGGCCAACAGCCAGTTGTTCCACAACGACTCCGGTGTGCGGGCCAACCCCGGTTCCTCCCTCGCCCAGGCGTTCACGGTGTCGTGCAACACCTCCTTCATCAAGGACGGTTTCCACTACCTCGTGCACGACGGCGACGCCTCCGCCCTGCACGACGAGGCCGTGAACGTCTTCGGCCTGGGCAGCTGGTCCATCGGCGGCGGGGTCGCCACCACCGACCCGAGCATCCCGCCGGACGTCCGGGGCGGCGACCAGGCGGCCCAGTTCATCGGTCAGGGCAAGGTCACCGCCACGCCCCTGTTCATGGCGTCCGTGGCGGCCACCGTCCGGGGCGTCGGGTTCAAGCAGCCGATCATCGTGCCGGGGCAGCACCAGGAGAGGGCGTCCCGGCCCCTCTCCGCCCGCACGGCCGGGTATCTGCAGTCGATGATGCGCAGCGTCGCCGCGAGCGGAACGGCGGCGCCACGACTGGGCGGTCTGACGGGTGTCGGCGCGAAGACCGGCACCGCGGAGGAGGGCGACCACACCAACGGCTGGCTCACCGCCTACGACTCGCGCATCTCGGTCGCGGCGCTCGTCGAGGGCGGCAGCTCGGGCGTGGACTCCGCGGGTTACGTCGTACGACGGCTGCTGACCGGCAGCTGATCCGGGGCCTCGGCGATCGCCCCGGGGGCCGTGTCGCCGGCGGGGACCGTTCGTCCCGCCGGCCGTCCGCCCGTCCGGTGACCACGGCGGGGGCGAAGCCGTCGTAGCCCTTGGAGCCGACCGTCTCGAGGGTCGCGGCGTCGACCGCAGGTGCCCGGCGATGAGTTCGCCGGAGCGGTGGACGCCTACGAGAGGATCCCCTCCCGTCGGCGCGGAATCGGTTGGCCGGCGCCACCCGGGCCGCGGACGTCGCCGTCATCGGGGGACGAGGAGACCGTCGCCGCCGAGGTGCGCCGCTACCGCGAGGCCGGGGCGACGGGGGCGGGGTTCACGGCGACCGACCCGGGCGGTGACGCGGACCGGCGCCGTACCTGGAGACTGCTCGGCGAGCCGGCGGCCGCCTGAGCCGCCCCTCCACCGGCGCGGGGGCGGCGGGCTTCGTCGGGCGCGCTCTTGCGCGGCCCCCCGATCGCGCGGGTGGCGTCCTTCTGCCGGGTGGGGGAGGGGCGGACGCTGAGCGGAAGCCGGACCGAGACCGCCCTGCAACAGCGCGGCACACCCGGATGCCGGTCCGGGCTATGCATGGACATGCGTAATGATGCATACTCTTCCTATGTCCAAGGTCCTCACTTCCCTTCCGGTCGGCGAGCGCGTCGGTATCGCCTTCTCCGGCGGCCTCGACACCTCGGTCGCCGTCGCGTGGATGCGCGACAAGGGCGCCGTCCCGTGCACCTACACCGCCGACATCGGCCAGTACGACGAGCCCGACATCGCCTCGGTGCCCGGCCGTGCGAAGACCTACGGCGCCGAGGTCGCGCGCCTGGTCGACTGCCGTGCCGCCCTCGTCGAGGAGGGCCTGGCCGCACTGACGTGCGGCGCGTTCCACATCCGCTCCGGCGGCCGGGCGTACTTCAACACCACGCCGCTGGGCCGCGCCGTCACCGGCACGCTCCTCGTGCGGGCGATGCTCGAGGACGACGTCCAGATCTGGGGCGACGGCTCGACCTTCAAGGGCAACGACATCGAGCGGTTCTACCGCTACGGCCTGCTCGCCAACCCGAACCTGCGGATCTACAAGCCCTGGCTGGACGCGAACTTCGTGACCGAGCTGGGCGGCCGCAGGGAGATGTCGGAGTGGCTGGTCGCCCACGACCTGCCCTACCGCGACAGCACGGAGAAGGCCTACTCCACCGACGCCAACATCTGGGGCGCCACCCACGAGGCCAAGACCCTGGAGCACCTGGACACCGGCATCGAGACCGTGGAGCCGATCATGGGCGTCCGGTTCTGGGACCCCGAGGTCGAGATCGCCGTCGAGGACGTGACGGTCGGCTTCGAGCAGGGCCGCCCGGTGACGATCAACGGCAAGGAGTTCGCCTCCGCCGTCGACCTGGTGATGGAGGCCAACGCCGTCGGCGGCCGCCACGGCCTCGGCATGTCCGACCAGATCGAGAACCGGATCATCGAGGCGAAGAGCCGCGGCATCTACGAGGCGCCCGGCATGGCGCTGCTGCACGCGGCCTACGAGCGTCTGGTCAACGCGATCCACAACGAGGACACCCTGGCCCAGTACCACAACGAGGGACGGCGCCTGGGCCGCCTCATGTACGAGGGCCGCTGGCTGGACCCGCAGGCGCTGATGATCCGCGAGTCACTGCAGCGCTGGGTCGGCGCGGCCGTCACCGGCGAGGTGACCCTGCGGCTGCGGCGCGGCGAGGACTACTCGATCCTCGACACCACGGGCCCGGCGTTCAGCTACCACCCGGACAAGCTGTCCATGGAGCGCACCGAGGACTCGGCCTTCGGCCCAGTGGACCGTATCGGCCAGCTCACCATGCGCAACCTCGACATCGCCGACTCCCGTGCGAAGCTCGAGCAGTACGTCGGCCTCGGCCTGATCGGCACCGGCAGCCCCACCATCGGGGCCTCTCAGGCGGCCGCGACCGGGCTGATCGGCACCATGCCGGAGCTGCCGGAGGGCGGCGCCGAGGCCATCGCCTCCCGCGGCGAGGTCTCCGAGGAGGACGCCGCGCTGGACCGCGCCGCGATGGAGTCCGGCACGGACTGACCCGCCGAGCGGCTGTTCACCCTTGGGCAGCGGGCCCCGCCGGTTCACCACCGGCGGGGCCCGTCGTCGTACGGCCCTCTCGTACGCTGTGGCACATGCCGTCCCCCCGATTGCGACGCGTCGCCGTCCTGGTGCTCGAAGGCGCCAAGCCGCTCGACGTCGGCATCCCGGCGCAAGTGTTCACGACGCGGCCGAGCATGCCGTACGAGGTGCGGGTGTGCGGGGCGGCGCCCGGGCTCGTGACGGGCGGCGACGGGCTGTCGTACCACGTCGCCCACGGCCTCGACGCGCTCGCCTGGGCGGACATCGTCTTCATTCCCGGCTACCGGTTCCCGGACCGCGAGGACCCGCCGGCACTCGTCGTGGATGCGCTGCTCGCCGCCCACGCGCGGGGCACCCGGCTCGCCGCCATCTCGACCGGAGCGTTCGCGCTCGCGGCCACGGGCCTGCTCGACGGCAGACGCGCGACGACCCACTGGCACTACTCCCGGGCCCTCGCCGCGAAGCATCCGCTGATCCGGGTCGACGAGGACGTACTCTTCGTCGACGAGGGCAGCGTGCTGACCTCGGCCGGCGCCGCCTCCGGCATCGATCTGTGCCTGCACATCCTGCGCGGGGACCTCGGCGTCGCCGTGTCCAACCACGCGGCGCGGCGCCTGGTCGCCGCGCCCTATCGCAGCGGCGGTCAGGCCCAGTACGTGCCGCGCCGCGTGGCCGAGCCGCTCGGCGAACGGTTCGCGGCCACCCGCGAATGGGCGCTGCGCCACCTCGGCGAGCCGCTCAATCTCGCCGTGCTCGCCCGGCACGCGGCCGTCTCGCCGCGCACGCTCTCCCGGCGCTTCGTCGAGGACACGGGGTACACCCCGATGCAGTGGGTGATGCGCGCCCGCATCGACCTGGCCCGGGAACTGCTCGAGCGCTCCGAGCGCGGCATCGAGCAGATCGCCGCCGACGTCGGACTCGGCACCGGCACGAATCTGCGGACCCACTTCCAGCGGATCCTCGGCACCACCCCGAGCGAATACCGGCGCACCTTCACCCAGGGCGAGTGACCCTGGCGCGATCCTTGCGAACCATGGCGCTCTCGACATGGTCACGCGCGGGCACGGCGCGCGATGCTGGGGGCGAGCCGAAGGAACCGTGGCATCCGAAGGGACGACACCGCTCATGACTCGCATCGCCATCAATGGATTCGGTCGCATCGGACGCAACGTCCTGCGCGCACTGCTCGAACGCGGCAGCGCCCTGGAGGTCGTCGCCGTGAACGACCTCACCGAACCCGCCACCCTGGCACGGCTGCTCGCCTTCGACACCACGGCCGGCCGGCTCGGCCGTCCCGTGACCGCCGACGGGAACGCCCTCGTCGTCGACGGTCGCCGTATCACCGTCCTCGCCGAGCGCGAGCCGGGCCGACTGCCCTGGGCCGAACTCGGCGTGGACATCGTCCTCGAGGCGACCGGCCGCTTCACCTCGGCCAAGGCCGCCCGCGCGCACCTCGACGCGGGTGCGCGGAAGGTGCTCGTGAGCGCGCCGTCCGACGGAGCCGACGTCACGCTGGCGTACGGGGTCAACACCGACGCGTACGACCCCGAGCTGCACACCATCGTCTCCAACGCCTCCTGCACGACCAACGCGCTCGCACCGCTGGCCGCCGTGCTGGACGAACTCGCCGGCATCGAGCACGGGTTCATGACGACGGTGCACGCCTATACCCAGGAACAGAACCTCCAGGACGGTCCGCACCGCGACGCCCGGCGCGCCCGCGCCGCCGCCGTCAACATCGTGCCGACCACGACCGGCGCGGCGAAGGCCATCGGTCTCGTGCTGCCGAACCTCGACGGCAAGCTGTCCGGCGACTCGATCCGCGTGCCGGTCCCCGTCGGCTCGATCGTGGAACTCAACACGACCGTCGCGCGCGACGTGACCCGCGACGACGTCCTGGCCGCCTACCGCACCGCGGCACAGGGCCCGCTCGTCGGCATCCTGGAGTACTCGCAGGACCCGCTCGTGTCGTCCGACATCACCGGCAACCCGGCCTCCTCGATCTTCGACTCGGCCCTCACCCGTGTCGACGGCCGGCACATCAAGGTGGTCGCCTGGTACGACAACGAGTGGGGCTTCTCCAACCGCGTGATCGACACCCTCGAGCTCCTTTCCCGGCGCTGACCCGGAAGACGCGGCTCAACAGCCTGCGGTGGTGGCAACACCCTGCACCGCCGTAGGGAAAGCCCCCCGTCGCATCCGGTGACTGACCGGCTGTTGCGGCCGAACGGGCGCGCCGAGACTCGACGGCATGGCCCTTTCCACTCATGCCTCGGTCACCGCCGAGGCGACGGCCGCCCGTTCCCGTACGTCCGGCTCCGCGGCCGGCAGCGACTTCGCCCGGCTGTCCCGGCGTGTCGCCGAGGCGGGACCGACGAAGCGGCGCCCCGGCTACTACACGGCACGGCTCGCTCTGGTGAGCGCGCTGTTCGCGGCCGGCTGGGGCGGCTTCCTCGCCCTCGGCGACACCTGGTGGCAGCTGGCGGTGGCCGCCTTCCTCGCCTTCGTCTTCGGCCAGGTCGCCCTGGTCGCCCATGACTTGGCGCACCGCCAGGTGTTCCGGCGGGGCCGGCCGAGCGAGACGTGGGGCCGGCTCTTCGGCAACCTCGGGATCGGCATGAGCTACGGCTGGTGGCAGAACAAGCACACCCGCCACCACGCGAACCCCAACCACGAGGAACTCGATCCGGACGTCGCCCCGGACATCCTGGTGTGGTCCAACGCCCAGGCCCGCCGAAGCCGTGGCCTCGCCCGGCTCATCGGGGGCCACCAGGCCTGGCCGTTCTTCCCGCTGCTCACGCTGGAGGGCTTCAACCTGCACGTCGCGAGCCTGCGGGCGCTGCGCTCGCCGTCCATGAGGCACCGGGCCCTGGAAGCCGGCCTGCTTCTCCTGCACCTCGCTGCCTACGTGTCCGCGCTGTTCCTGGTGCTCTCGCCCGGCAAGGCGGTCGCGTTCCTCGTCGTGCACCAGTGCCTCTTCGGTGTCTACCTCGGCTGCACCTTCGCCCCGAACCACAAGGGCACGCCCATGTTCACCGGGGACGAACGGCCAGACTTCTTGCGCCGTCAGGTCCTCACCTCCCGCAACGTACGCGGCGGCCGGCTCACCGATGTCCTGCTCGGCGGCCTCAACCACCAGATCGAGCACCACCTCTTCCCGGGCATGCCCACCCCCATCTGCGCCGGGCCCGGGTCATCGTCCGCGCCTACTGCGCTGAGATCGGCGTGCCGTACCACGAGACCGGACTGATCCAGTCCTACCGGGAGGCGCTGACGCACATGCACCGGGTGGGAGAACCGATCAGGCGGCAGCGCCGGGCCTCCTGACGACGGCCCCGGGGATGCTGTCACCAGCACCGGCGCCCCTGGGAATGCCTGAGCGGCCGGCGGCGTTGGGTCCATCGCTGACATGCTCGGGCCAATTCCGGGATGTCGGTGAAGGGAGATTCTCATGGCACGCAGCACCGTGCGTCCCGTCGTCAGGCTGAAGTCGACGGCCGGGACCGGCGTCACCTACGTGACGCGCAAGAACCGTCTGAACGACCCCGACCGGCTCGTCCTGCGCAAGTACGACCCGGTCGCCGGCCGGCACGTCGCGTTCCGCGAGGAACGCTGAACCACACGGTCGGCCCGGCCCGTGGCCGACCGCCGTGTGCCTTCGAGTACGAGGAGAACCCAGCCATGAAGGCGCGCGCGTCCCTGCGCTCGCTGAAGTCCGAGCCCGGCGCCCAGGTGGTGCGCCGCCGCGGTGCGGTCTTCGTCGTGAACAAGGAGAACCGGCGCTTCACGCTACGCCAGGGCTGACCGAGGGCCCGCGAGGGCTGACGACGACCGGTACCGAGAAGACATGGACCCGGTCCCGCGCCCGCGGGACCGGGTCCATCCATCTCCGGGTCGGTGATCCGCGACCTGATTCTGGAGGATCTCTTACCCCGGTCTTCACGATCGTGCCTGGTCCGCTGCGTACGGTGGCCGTCGTGGGTGGCCGTCGGCAGCGGGCGGCCCTGGATCGGGTGGGGGACCGGATGACGGTTGGTCGGCGTGCGGTACTGGCCGCCGTGGCGGGAGGACTCCTCACGGGTTGCGCCGGCCCGAGGAACGGCGGCGGTGCCGCCACCGCCCCCTCCGGTTCGCCGGCGACAGGCGGCGGCACGGCGACCCCGCCCACCGTCGGCGCCACACCCCCCGCCACGACCGCCGCCGCCCGGCCTCCCGTCACCCGCGCCGAGGTCGTGGCCCGCTACGGGCACCGTGTGCCGCACACCTGGGGCTTCGACGGCCCCGGCGTGGTGCACTCGTTGCCGCACCCGACGCGCGACATCGCACTGACCTTCGACGCGTGCGGCGGGCCCGGCGGCAGCGGCTACGACCAGGCGCTGATCGACTTCCTCCGGGCACGGCGCGTTCCGGCGACGCTGTTCATCAACTCCCGCTGGATCGGCGCCAACCCGGCGACGTTCCACCGGCTGGCCGCCGACCCGCTCTTCGAGATCGCCAACCACGGCACCCGGCACCGCCCGCTGTCGGTCACCGGTCGCTCCGCGTACGGCATTCCCGGCACCCGCGGCGCCGGCGAGGTCTACGACGAGATCGCCGGGAACCGTGCCGAGCTGACCCGGTTGCTGGGCGCACCCCCGCGCTTCTTCCGGTCCGGTACCGCCTACTGCGACGACGTCGCGGCCCGTATCGTCACCGACCTCGGGGAGCGGTTCGTCAGCTTCTCGGTCAACGGCGACGGCGGCGCCACCTTCACCCACGAGCAGGTCCGCACCACCGTCGCCGCCGCGCCGGGCGGGTCCGTCGTCCTGTGCCACATGAACCACCCCGAGGGTGGCACCGCCCGGGGCATCGCAGCCGCCGTACCGCTCCTGCTGTCCGCGGGCCACCGCTTCGTCCGCCTCTCGGACGCCCTGCACCGGCCCTGAGACGCGCCTCGTACGGCACATTCCGGCCCGGGTACTCATGTCACACCCCTCGTCACCACGGCCCCCACGGATCACAATGTGTCCCAGAGACGCACGGGTCGCCCGGGAGGCATCATGAGCACATCAGCCGAGCCGAGGGTGTCCGGCCTCGAGGTCCGGTCGATCGACTACGTCCCCCTCGACGAACGGCACGGCAAGCTCTGGCACCTGGGTCCGCTGTGGTTCATGTCCAACGCGCAGATCGCCACCCTGGCCGTGGGTCTGATCAGCATCACCGAGGGCGGCAACCTCATATGGTCCCTGCTGGCCATCGTCGCCGGCACCGTCATCGGCACCTTCTTCATGGCCTTCCACTCGGCGCAGGGACCCCAGCTGGGCCTTCCGCAGATGATCCAGTCGCGGCCCCAGTTCGGTTACGTCGGCGCCCTGCTGGTGTGGCTCTTCGCGTACGTGCAGTACGCGGGGTTCAACGTCTTCAACAGCATCCTCGCCGCCGACTCCCTGCACACCACCCTGCACGGCAGCGTCAAGCTGTGGGTGGTGGTGGTCACCGTGGTGGCGCTGGTCGTGGCGCTGGTCGGCTACGACATCATCCACAGGGCCGAGCGGGTTCTCACGTACACCTTCCTGGTCGTCTTCGGCGTCTTCACCGTGGGCGTCCTCGTCACCCTGCACTATCCGGCGGGCTCCTTCGACCTCGGGGCCTTCAAGTGGACGCCGTTCCTCGCCCAGTTCGGCGTGGTCGCCGGCTACCAGATCAGCTGGGCCATCTATGTCTCCGACTACTCCCGCTACCTCCCGCCGGACGTGACGGTCCGCAAGACCTTCTACTGGACGTACTTCGGCTCCGCCCTCGGCGGCATCTGGCTGATGATCCTCGGCACGCTGCTCGCCGCCTGGGCCGGCAAGGACTTCGACACCATCAAGTCGATCAACGCCGCCGGTGACAAGGTGTTCGACGGCTTCGGCGCGATCGTGCTGCTCTTCGCCTCCCTGGGCCTGGTGTCCGTCACCGCGCTGAACATGTACGGCGGTTCGCTGACCCTCATCAGCGCCATCGACTCGTTCAAGCGGGTGCGCCCGACCCTGGGCGTGCGCCTGCTGACCATCGGTCTGACCGCGGCGCTCTCCCTGGTCGGCGCACTGGCCGCGACCGCCAACTTCCTGCAGAACTTCAACAACTTCCTCCTGCTGGTGCTCTATCTGTTCATTCCGTGGACCGCGGTGAACCTCATGGACTACTACGTCGTGCGCCGCGGACACTACGCGATCGCGGAGATCTTCAACCCGCGCGGCATCTACGGCCGTTGGGGCTGGCACGGGATCATCGCCTACCTGGTCGGCTTCGCCGCCGTGATCCCCTTCTTCTCCGTCGGCACCCTGTACGTCGGTCCCGCCGCCGAGGCACTGGGCGGAGCCGACATCTCTCTGTTCATCGGCCTCCCGGTCGCCGCGCTGCTGTACTGGTGGCTGACCCGCTCGATCGACGTCGTGGCCGAGACCCGCATCGCCCAGGCCGAGGCGGAAGCGCTGGAGCAGGCGGCACAAGAGCACCGCGAGCCCTGAACCCGGAGGGCGGGGCCCCCAGGCCGCTGCCGCCCCTGGGTCCCGCCGCCACCCCAGGGCGATGGGGCGGGGTGCTGCGTCGTGGCCGGCCGAACCACTCACATATAAACCGGACAAACGGGTACTTTCCCTAAGGTGCAGGTCGCGCCTGACCGCCGTCGACCCGCCTCGGGGTTCCGACCAGCACGTTCATGAGGTGCCGGGTGCTGGTCTCTGCTCTGGTCGAAGGGATGCCGGTCATGAACGAGGACACGAGGAGCCTCCACCCGCAGCGGCCACCCGCGGCGAGCCCGCAGTCGGCGGCATGGGGTGACCCGGCCCCGCTGGGCCTGGCCGGCTTGGCCCTGACCACGTTGATGCTGTCGATCACCAGTACCCACCTGCTGAAGGAGGCCGGCGCCATCGTGCCGGTGCTGGGGCTGGCCGCGTTCTACGGCGGTCTCGCTCAGTTCGTCGCAGGTTTGTTCGAATTTCGGCGGGGCAATACCTTCGGTGCCACCGCGTTCTGCTCGTACGGCGCCTTCTGGCTGTCGTACTGGTGGATCGCACCGCGCCTGGTGCTGGCCGGCAACACGCACAACGCCCTCGGTCTGTTCCTGCTGGGGTGGGCGATCTTCACGGCCTTCATGGCCGTTGCCGCGCTGAGGGTCAGCCTCGCCGTGCTGGCGGTGCTGGTGCTGCTCATGCTCACCTACCTCTTCCTGGCCATCGGTGCCTTCCAGACCGGCCCGCCGCCGCACGTCATGACTCAGGTGGGCGGCTGGTTCGGCATTCTCACGGGACTCGCCGCCTGGTACGCGGCGGCGGCGACCGTCATCAACGAGTCGCACGGCCGCACCCTCCTCCCCGTCGGCCCGCGCCGGCCCGGCGCGGCCCCGCCGCCGGGCGAGCGGCTCGCCTGAGTCCCGTTCAGCTGACCGCTGCCCCGGCTCCGGGGCCGCATGAGTGCGTCGCCGAAGGCCCGGCCCTCACCGGCATGCACCCGGCCTGGACAATCCTCGTCATGAACGACGACATGGACGACGCCCGGAGCCGGCTGGCCAGGATCCAACGGTTGCTGGAGAGCGGCGAGCGCGAACTGGTCCCGGCATGGCGCCGGGCGACCCGCGGCGAGCCGCGCTGGACGGTGACGGTGGTGATCCTCGCGGCCGTCGCCCTGCAGCTGATGCTGCCGAACCGGCTCATCCTGCTCCGCACGGTCTGGGCGCTGCCCGCGCTGGAGTTGGTGCTGCTGGCCGGACTGATCGCGGCCAATCCCCGGCGTGTGGAGCCCCGCACCCGGCTGCTGCGGTACCTGGGCCTGATCCTCGCCGGTGTCATCAGTGTGGCCAACGGCTGGTCGGCGGTCCGGCTCGTGGGGGAACTGGTCAGCGGCGAAGGGGGAGGCGGCGCGGTTCCGCTCCTGCTCACCGGGGGCATCATCTGGGTGACGAACGTGATCGTGTTCGCCCTGTGGTACTGGGAGTGGGACCGGGGCGGCCCCATGGCCCGGGTCCAGGGACGGTACCAGTTCCCCGACTTCCTCTTCGTGCAGATGCAGAGCCCGGAGCTGGCCCCGCCGGACTGGGAACCGGCCTTCCTGGACTATCTCTACCTCTCCTTCACCAACGCCACCGCCTTCAGCCCGACCGACGTCATGCCGCTCTCCCGCTGGTCGAAGATGCTGATGATGCTGCAGTCCTCGGTGTCCCTGGTGACGGTGGTCCTCGTGGTCGCCCGTGCGGTCAACATCCTGAAGTGAGATCTGCCGGGGCCGCCGTCGACGAGTACCGGCGCTCACCTCGCGGAAGCCGGCACCGGCCGGTGGGGCTCGCCCGCGCATGTCACAGATGGCCGTGCTGTTTCGTCTGAGATCTCGAAGAGCGACTCGGACGCAGAGAGGTGATGGTCATGCGGGTGTTCGCGCCGGGCAAGCCCGAGCCGGGGCAGGAGAGGCCCACGTGAGCCGCGTCGAGGAGTTCGAGGAACTGCGGCCCCTGCTGTTCTCCATCGCCTACCGCGTCCTCGGCAGCGTGACCGAGGCAGAGGACGCGGTCCAGGAGACCTGGCTGCGCTACGACCTCTCGCCCAGCCGCCCGGCCTCGACCAGGGCGTTCCTCTCGGCCACGGTCACCCGGATCTCCATCGACGTGCTGCGCTCCGCCCGGGTCCGGCGCGAGGAGTACGTCGGGCCGTGGTTCCCGGAACCGCTGCTCACGGACCCGTACGAGGACCCCGAGCACGCGGCGGAACTGGCCGACTCGCTGTCGATGGCGTCCCTGCTCCTGCTGGAGCGGCTCAGCCCCCTCGAACGGGCGGTCTTCGTCCTGCGGGAGGTGTTCGCCTTCGGCTTCCCCGAGATAGCCTCGGCCGTGGGCCGCTCCGAGGCGGCCTGCCGCCAGCTCGCCGTACGCGCGCGCCACCACATGGACGCCGGCAGGCCCCGCTTCGAGGCCGACCACAGGGAACGCGAGGAACTCGCCGGACGGTTCTTCGCCGCCCTGAGGGAGGGCAACGTCGAGGGCCTGCGCCAACTGCTCGCCGCCGACGTCCAGATGGTCGCCGACAGCGGCGGCAAGGCGCCCCGGTGGGCCGGAGGCATCCACGGCGTCGACCAGTTGTGCCGGATGCTCGACACCCTCCTCGTGCCGTTCCTCGTCATCGGCGGGGTGGTGGAACCCCGCGAGGTCAACGGCCGGCCCGGCGCGGTCCTGCGCGACCGTGACGGCAAGGTCGTCAACATCTGGATTCTCGACATCCTCGGCGGGCGGATCCAGGCGATCCGCACGGTCAGCAATCCCGACAAGCTCGGCCACCTGGGTCCCGTCGCCGACGCCTGGGCGCTGCTGCGCGAGGCACAGCGCGCCCGGGAGGACGCGGCAGGGCCGGAAGCAGGCCTGACCGCCATCCAGGCGTTCGTACCGGAACCGGAACAGGAGAACCGGACATGATCAGGACCGGTATCGTCATCGGCAGTACCCGCCCCGGCCGGAAAGGCGACCGGGTGGCAAGGTGGGTGAGGGACGTCGCGGCCCAACACGCGGGAGACACGGCGGAGTTCGACGTGGTCGACGTGAAGGACTACGCGCTGCCGCTGCTCGACGAGGCCGTGCCGGCGCGCGTCGCGCCGGGCGGGCGCCCGCACACCCGGCGCTGGGCCGAGCGGATCGGCTCGTACGACGCCTTCATCGTCGTCACTCCCGAATACAACACCGCGCCGCCCGCCTCCCTGACGAACGCCATCGACTACCTCTACGAGGAGTGGGGCGGCAAGCCCGTCGGCTACGTCGGCTACGGCGTCTTCGGCGCCGTCGTGGCCGTACAGAAGCTACGGGCTCAGGCGGGCGCGCTGCGCATGGCGGACATCGCACCCCAGGTGGCGCTGTCACTGAGGGAGGACTTCGTGGACCTCGCCGACTTCCGTCCGCGAGGGCCGCGAGTGTCCGAGGTGCAGGGCCTCGTCGACGAACTGCTGGCGTGGGCCCGGGCGCTGGCCCCGCTCCGGAAGCCGTCCACCGCGACGGCCTGACGTGCCTGTCCGCACCGGCTCGCGCCGGCCTGCCTCGGTGACGCCGGGACGGACCGGCGCGAGCGCGATGCGGCGCGGTACGGGGCGGGCCCCCTGGAAATGCCGTGCCGTGGTCCGGTTCGGATCGAGTGCGCAAAGGTCGGCGCCGAGTTCTCCGCGAAATGAGTTCTTGCGGCGGCGGGCCCCTTCTCCGGTAAACATGTCGGTGTTTCCGGGAGGGGCCGCAACGGGTACGGGATGGGAGAGGGATTTCGGTAGCAAATCCTGTGGGGGCGCTCCGGAGCCGGCCTGCGGAGCGGTTGAGTTACCCTGGATCTGCATGATCAAACCAGACGGCCTCCATCGTTACCTCGCCGTGATGCGAGTCGGGCGTGAACTGCGTGCCGTTCGGTCGTCCGTAGAGGACGTACGGGCTCCGGTTGACGGATCCCCGCTCTTCGTCGCAGGTCGCGGCCGTGTCGAGGTTCCAACGCCCGCGCGGGACACAGCGCTGTCATGTTCGCGCCGCGGGCTCGTCATGCGACGGTGCGGTCCCCAACCGGTGCGCGCGTGACCGTACCGAACCCCGGCGCCGAACCCACGCTACGCGTGATGACCGAACCCGCCCGCCCCAGACACCGCAGTGTTTTCCGGCCGGCCCGGACCTGCGTTGACTCCCCGGACGCGCCCCACCTAATGTCGCCGGCATCGACGCAGATAAACGAATGGAACGGACGTGCCGTGGCGGCCTCTTCCATCTCGTCCCTGCTTCGCATTCCGAGTACGTGTGACGTCCAGGAGGCGATATTTCCATGCTCCCGCACGCCGACAGGTCGACAAAGGTCAGTGGTCATCCGGAATTCCCGCGCAGCGCCCGCCGAGGAGACCGACGGCAGGCCGCTCCACACCATGTCACCTGCATGGCGAGCCTCGACCCCGGGCTCAGGATAGAGGCGGCCAACGCCGACTTCTTCCGGCACGTCGCACGGCCGTCCACTGAGGTCTGCGGACGCAGCATCTACGACGTCCTGCACCCCAGCGCCCGTACCGTGCTCTCCCAGCACTTCTCCCACCTGTCGACCGGCCACGGCAGCCGCTTCGTCGAGCGGGTGGTCGCGATGCGCGGGCACGACCGGGTGTTCTCCGCGGAGATCACCGGCATCGCCGTCAAGGGCGAGGGGGACGACCTCTCCGGCGTCGTCGTGCTGATGAGCCCGGACGACGAGCCCACCGAGGCCGCGGAGCGGCCCGCCAAGCCCACGCCGATCCTCACCGCTCTGGACGCCCGCATCCTGGAGGGCGTCGCCACCGGCGCCTCGACCGTGCAGCTGGCCTCGCGTCTCTACCTCAGCCGGCAGGGCGTCGAGTACCACGTCGGTCTGATGCTCCGCCGGTTCAAGGCTCCCAACCGTGCCGCACTGGTCTCCCGCGCCTACTCCATGGGCGTGCTCACAGTCGGCAGCTGGCCGCCCCGCGCTGTGCCCGACTTCGTGAAGTGACCCTCGGGAAGTGACCTCGTGAGGTGACTTCGCGAGGTGACGCCGCCGCCACGGCCCTCGGACGCCGGCTTCCCCGCACCCCCGGGAAGCCGGCGTCCGTCGTTGCGCTCGCGCCCGGGGGAACGGCGTGCGACACATCACCACCGGGGGCGGCACATCACCGGGCGCGGCGCATCACCGCCCAGGGGCGTGGGAGACGCGACGGCGTACGACCCGTGCCCACGCACGTCCCGTCGGCGCGGTACGCCGAGTCAGCGCCGATGCCCCCCGATGCCCTCGTCGTCGGCGTCCGGCCACGGTGCGTGCAGGTGCGGCGAGTCGTGCACCGGAACCGGGACCATCTCCCGCACCACCCCCTGCGCACCGCGCACAGCCGTCACCGGAAGCCCCGCACCCGGCAGGTCCTCCATGTCCACCTGGAAGCGGTCCAGGTCGTTCATCAGCCTGCGGATGTAAGGGGAGTCACCGCCGGCCGACCGCAGCGACTCGACACTGCCGCGCAACCTCACCAGGGCGTCACGCACCTCCACCAGCTGAGCGCTCATCTGCATTCCCTCCGTCTCCGGGGCCGGACAGGCGCCCGCACGCACGCCGGGCCGGCACCGCCCCTGGCGGGCGGCACTGCCTCATTGAGAAGGACCGGCACCGGCGAGCGCAACACCCGCCACCGCTCGGCCCACCATGTCTGGGCGTTTCCCGAAACCGCCGGTCACAGCGTCGAGTTCCTGCCCTGTCCGACGCCCGGGGAATCTAGGGGCCGCCCTAGTGGGTGCGCGCCTAGCGTGGGTAGCCCGACGGCCCGGGAACCCCAGCCCTGCCCCGACCGGCCGGAGCGGGCCGTCGACCACGCCGCGCGCCGAACGCATGCCGTCAGCACGCGCTGCCCGACGTCCGCGGGCCCACAGGGCTGGGCCGACAAGTTGGTGGAGTGGAATGAGCGAGTCAGAACGCACACGGTACGGGCTCAACGCCGCGCCCCAGCGTGCCATCGCCGTCATCGGCCTGGCCTGCCGTCTGCCCGGCGCCCCGGACGCCGACGCCCTGTGGCGTCTGCTGCGCTCCGGCGACAGCGCCGTACGCCCCACCCCCGCCGACCGGCTGCGGCTCGCCGGCGCCGCCGAGGGCACACCCGGCGACGACGCACCCCGCTGGGGCGGCTACCTCGACGACGTCACCGGCTTCGACGCCGGCTTCTTCGGCATCTCGCCCCGCGAGGCCGACACCATGGACCCGCAGCAGCGCCTGGTGCTCGAACTCGCCTGGGAGGCACTGGAAGACGCCCGCGTCGTCCCCGCACGCCTCGGCGCCACCAGCACCGGCGTCTTCATCGGCGCCGCCCACGACGACTACGCGACGCTCGCCCACGGACTCGACCCGGACAGCGTCACCCACCAATCCTTCACCGGCACCCACCGCGCCCTCATTGCGAACCGGATCTCCCACCTGCTCGGCCTGCGCGGCCCCAGCATCACCCTCGACTCCGCCCAGTCCTCCTCCCTCGTCGCCCTCCACCTCGCCTGCGAGAGCCTGCGCAGCGGTGACAGCGAGATCGCCCTCGCCGGCGGCGTCAACCTCCAACTCGCCCCGCAGAGCAGCCTCTTCCCTCACCGCTTCGGCGCGCTCTCCCCCGACGGCCGCTGCTACACCTTCGACGCCCGCGCCAACGGCTACGTCCGAGGCGAGGGCGGCGGACTCGTCGTCCTGAAGCCGCTGGACCGCGCCCTCGCCGACGGCGACCCGATCCGCGCCGTCATCCGCGGCAGCGCCCTCAACAACGACGGCGGCGGCACCACCCTCACCGCCCCCGATGCCGCAGCCCAGCAAGATGTCGTCCGCCGCGCCCTGCGCAACGCCGGAGCCGCTCCCGACGACATCCAGTACGTCGAACTCCACGGCACGGGAACCCCGGTAGGCGACCCCGTGGAGGCGGCGGCCCTCGGCGCCGTCCTCGGCGCCGGCCGAGCTGCCGGCGCACCGCCGCTGCACGTCGGCTCCGTGAAGACCAACATCGGCCACCTGGAAGGCGCGGCGGGCATCGCCGGCCTGCTCAAGACGATCCTCGCGCTCCAGCACCGCGAACTCCCGCCCAGTCTCAACTACGAGACCGCCCACCCCGACATCCCTCTCGACACCCTGCGCCTGCGCGTCCAGACCGCCCTCGGCCCCTGGCCCCGGCCCGACACCTCCCTCATGGCCGGTGTCTCCTCCTTCGGCATGGGCGGGACGAACGCGCATGTGGTGCTGGAGGAGGCGCCGCCGGGCGTCTTGGAGCCGGAGGAGCGAGGGGAGCAGCCGGATCCCGTGTTCGCGGCCGGTGGTGTGGTGCCGTGGGTGGTGTCGGGTCGCGGTCGGGAGGGTCTGGCCGGGCAGGCGGGCCGACTGGCTTCCTTCGCCGGGGCGGTGGAGGA